>CALMYE010000096.1 GCA_937873425.1 uncultured Sphingopyxis sp.
GCCGGCGGCGCCGCGGGGCCGTCATTGCCCACCGCCGCGACGATCAGCATGCCGCGCTGCTGCGCGCGCGACACCGCCGCGCCGAGCAGCTTGTTGTCGGGGCCGACGAGGCTGATCGTCGTCACCGCGACGCCGCGCTCGGCGAGCCAGCCCAATGCGCGCGCGATCGCGGTCGCATTGCCCGCCGCCGGATCGCGGCCATAGACGTCGGCGGCGAGCAGCGAGGCGCCGGGCGCGGCGCCGGTGACGCTGCCCCGGCCGATCAGCAGCGAGGCGACCGCGGTGCCGTGGCGGCTAGCGACCGGCGCGCCCTCGGCGAAGCCGCGCTGCTCGACGCGCCCGGCGAGCGAAGGATGCGCCGCGACGCCGCCGTCGATCAGGCCGAGACCGCCGCGCGGCGGCGCGGACGCCGTGGCGAGCGACGCGCCGGGCAATGCGCCCGCCGGCGCACTCGCGGACCCGCTCGCGAAATAGAGATGGTCGGCATCGACCTCCGCCTCCGGCAGCAGCTTCGCGAGCTGCTTCTGCGCCCACGCGAGGCTGCGCCCTTCGGGAACGCGGAAGCGCGCAACGTCGAGGTCGAGCCCGGCGATACGCTCGCGGCCGATCAGCGCGAAGCCCCTGCCCGCCGCGCGCGCGACCATCGCATCGTCGATGCCGGTGGCGACGAGCAGGCCGCGCACCGCCGGCTGGCCGCTCCGGTCGAGCTCGACCCGGTCGCCATGGTCGCGCACCAGCGTGGCGATGCGGTCGAGCCGCAGCCGCGCGAGCGTGCGGTCGAGCCGGGGGAGCGGCTCCATATCGACCTGCGGCAGCGGCGGGATCACCCGCCCCGCATCGGGGAGCGGCACCGGCGGCAGCCCCAGCTGCGCCCGCGCGCCCGGCCCTGCGGCGGAAAGCGTCAGGCCCAGCAGGGCGGCCATCAGGGTGAAGAGGCGCATCATCCGGTCTTGTCCGTCTGTCCCTGACGCCGGAATGAACCGGCAAGAGAAGAAAATTTTAGCATGATGCGGAAGAAACGATAGAAGGCCGTCGTTTCTTCCTGCGACATGCGAAAAGGCGATCATGCGCTTTGAAGAGGAACTGGTCGAACTGTTGCCGCGCCTGCGCCGCTTTGCGCGCGGGCTGGCGCGTCACGCGAGCGACGCCGACGACCTTTGCCAGGCCGCGATCGAACGCGCGCTGAAATCGCGCACGCAATGGCAGGATGGAACGAGACTGGACAGCTGGATGTACCGGATCATGCGCAATCTGTGGATCGACGAGCGCCGCGCCGCCGGCCGGCGCGGGACGCACACGCCGATCGACGAGGCCGCGGTGCAGGTCGCGGGCGACGGGGCGGCCGAGGTCGAGGCCGGCGCGCTGCGCGGCGACGTCGACGGCGCGATGGCGCGCCTGCCCGACGAACAGCGCGAGGTTGTGATGCTGGTGCTGGTCGAAGGCTATGCCTATCGCGAGGCGGCCGACATCCTCGACGTGCCGATCGGCACCGTCACCTCGCGCCTCGCGCGCGGACGCGAGACGCTGATGCACCTGCTCGGAGAAGCGGCATGACCCACGACCCCGCCACCATCGCCGCCTTCGTCGACGGCGATCTCGACGACCTGACCGCGCGGCGGATCGCACGCGAGGCGGAAAGCGACGCCGCGCTGGCGGCCGAGATCGCCCGCCACCGCGGGCTGCGCGAGACGCTGGCGGTGCATTATGCGCCGGTGCTGGACGAAGCGGTTCCCGACCGGCTTCGCGCGCTGCTGAGCGACGCGGCGCCGGTCGACACCAGCCTGGCGGCGCGGCGCGAGGCGAAGCGGCTGCGTTTCGCCCCCGCGCATTGGGGCGCGGTCGCGGCGGCGCTGGTGCTGGGGCTGACCGTCGGGCTGAAGCCGTGGACGCCGGCGGGTCCCGTTGCGGTCGAGGGGGGCATGCTGATCGCGGCGGGACCGCTGGCCGAAGCGCTCGACACGCAGCTCGCCTCGAACCAGGCGAGCGGCGGAGCAGTGCGGATCGGGCTGACCTTCCGCGACGGCGAAGGGCGCATCTGCCGCAGCTTCGAAAGCGCCGCGATCGACGGCATCGGGTGCCGCCGCGCGGACGGCTGGACGCTCGAACACACGCTGGGCGG
>CALMYE010000097.1 GCA_937873425.1 uncultured Sphingopyxis sp.
AGGCGGCGGGCGAGATCCACAGCGATTTCCAGAAGGGCTTCATCCGCGCCGAAACCATCGCCTATGACGATTATGTCGCGCTGGGCGGCGAGGCGAAGGCCCGCGAAGCGGGCAAGCTGCGCGCCGAGGGCAAGGGCTATGTGGTGCAGGACGGGGATGTCATGCACTTTTTGCATAGCTGATCCTCCCCGGCACGGGGAGGGGGACCACCCGCAGGATGGTGGAGGGGCACGGGCGGAGTCGCGCTTCGTATCAGGGGCAGGAAACAGCTCGCGTGCCCCTCCACCATGCTTCGCATGGTCCCCCTTGTATCTTGGGATTGATGCATAGAGTTGCAGCGGGAGGCTCCGCTTGTGGAGCCTCCCGCGCCGTCCCGAGCCCGCGTCCCCCCTTGGTCGTAGCAGCCCGCTGGGGAGCTGGGGCCGGGCCGGTTTCTTTGTCAGCCCGAACGGTTGCAGGGGGCATGACCCCGCACAGGCAAGGATGGGAGCGAAGATATGACAGGGCAAGAGACGTTTGTCGGCATCGATGTGAGCAAGGCCCGGCTCGATGCCTGCCTGTGGCCCGATGGCGAGGTGCGCAGCTTCGTCAACGACAGGCAGGGCCTGCGCGACCTGGTGCGCTGGTTGCGGGGGCTGAAGCCGCAGGCGGTCGGCTTCGAGGCGTCGGGCGGCTATGAGCGCCCCCTGCTCGCAGCCTTGTGCGAAGCCGGCCTGCCCGCGCGCCGGATCAACCCGGTCAGGCTGCGCCAGTTCGCGCGCGCCGCCGGCATGCTGGCCAAGAACGATCGCATCGATGCCGGGATGATCGCCCGCTTCTGCGCCGTGCTGCCACAGCGCGAGACGCGCCACGATCCCGTGCTCGCCACGCTCGCCGAACTGGTCACCGCCCGGCGCCAGCTGTGCGAAGAGCGCACGCGATGCGCCAACCAGGCCGAGCAGACCTCGCAGGCCATGCTCAAGCGCATCGGCCTCGCCCGCATCAAGCGGCTCGCCGCCGAGATCCTCCTCGCCTTCATGCCCGAACTCGGCGCCATGAGCGGCAGGCAAGCCGCAGCCCTCGTCGGCGTCGCACCCTATGACTGCGAAAGCGGCTCCCTCAAAGGCCAGCGACGCATCTTCGGCGGCAGAAAGCCGCTACGCGACGCCCTCTACATGGCCGCCCTCGTCGCCAGCCGATGCAACACCCCCTTGCGCAACTTCTACCAGCGCCTCCGAAACAACGGAAAACCTCCCAAATGCGCCCTCGTCGCCACCATCCGAAAACTCGTCACATGCCTCAACGCCATGCTCAGGGATAACCATGTATGGAACAGCGCCTAGACGGTTGCTCCCCATCGCAAGTCGATGGGGAGGATTCCAAGTCAGAACGGCAGCTTGAAGCCCGGCGGCAGCGGCAGGCCGCTCGTCATCCGGCCCATTTCCTCGCTGCTCGCGGCGTCGGCCTTTTCGCGCGCGTCGTTGAACGCGGCGGCGAGCAGGTCTTCCAGCATCTGCTTGTCCTCGGGCACCATCAGGCTGTCGTCGATCGAGATGGCCTTGATGCGTCCCTTGGCGCTGGCGCGAATCTTCACCAGCCCGCCGCCCGAGACGCCCTCGACCTCGACCGCGTCGAGCTTCGCCTGCGCCTCCTGCATCTGGGCCTGGACGGTGGCGGCCGCTTCCTGCGCCGCCTTGAGCATTTCTTCCATCGATTTCATGGGTTCGACCTATGGCGATTGTCGTCGTCTTCGACAAGCCTCGCGTCGGGAAAAGCCGCCAGGGCGGCCTTCACGACGGGCAGTTCGCGGATGCGCGCCTCATTGTCGGCGGCGGTCGCGGCGCGCACCTGTCCCAGGCTCGGACGCCCCTCGCCCTCGCCGACGCGCACCTGCCAGCGGCTGCCCGCCGCCGCGAGCAGCGCCTCGCCGAGATCGCGGGCGAAACCGCCGTCGAGCGCGGGCGCCGCGGCGAAGGTCAGCAATCCCGGTTCGAGCTCGATCACGCGGAGATGGTCGTAGACCTGCCGCGCAAGCTGATGATTTCCCGTGCTTTCGAGAAGCTGGTGGATTTGCGCGATGGTGAGCGCCGACGTGGGCGGCGGCGGCTCGGTCGCTGCCGCCTCCGGTTCCCCCGCATGCGCGGCCGGCCCCTGCGGCGGCGCGGCGGGCGCGGCCAGCGGCGCCGGAGGCAGCCCGCCCTTTTCGAGCAGCTTCGCCAGCTCGCCCGGATCGGGCATCGCCGCGGCGTGGATGATGCGCAGCAGCAGCATTTCGAGATGCTCGAGCGGATTGTTCGCGCGCAACACCTCCTCATGCCCCTTGAGCAGCAGCTGCCACAGCCGGTTCAGCGGCGCGAAGCCCAGCTTCTGCGCCCAGTCGGCGATCCGCTCGCGGTCGGCCTCGGCGAGCGCCGGATCGTCGTGGCGCGAAACCTTGGCGAGCGTCACCGCATGGATCAGGTCCATCAGCCCGCGCACCATCGCCACCGGTTCGATCCCCAGCGCATATTGCCCGCGCGCAAGGTCGATCGCGCCGCCCGGCTCGCCCTCCAGCACCGCGGTCATCAGCTGCGCGATCGCCGAACGGTCCGACAGGCCCAGCATCACCCGCACCTGATCGGCGCCGATCTTGCCGCCCCCGTCGAGATCGGCATGGGCGATCGCCTGGTCGAGGATCGACAGGCCGTCGCGCACCGACCCTTCGGCAGCGCTGGCGATCAGCCAGATCGCCGGCGCCTCGGCCTCGACGCCTTCCTTTTGCAGGATCGAACTGAATTGCGCGAACAGCATGTCGGGGGTGATGCGGCGCAGGTCGAAGCGCTGGCAGCGCGACAGCACGGTCACCGGCACCTTGTTGACCTCGGTGGTCGCGAACAGGAATTTGACGTGCGGCGGCGGCTCCTCGAGCGTTTTCAGCAAGGCATTGAAGGCGTTGCGCGACAACATATGCACTTCGTCGATGATGTAGATCTTGTAGCGCGCCGAGACGGCGGCGTAGCGCACCGCCTCGATGATCTCGCGCACGTCGTCGACGCCGGTGTTCGACGCGG
>CALMYE010000098.1 GCA_937873425.1 uncultured Sphingopyxis sp.
GCCTGCCCCCGCGCGTCCGCGCCGAGACGCTGTGGCGCATCCCCGAACCCTGGCTGGCGGACGCACAGGAAGCCGCGACGCTGATGGCGATCCGCGATCAGGAGGAACTGGGCATCGACATCGTCGGCGACGGCGAAATGCGCCGCGAAAGCTATTCCAACCGGCTGGCGACGGCGCTGTCGGGGATCGACCCGGAACGCCACGGGACGGCGATCGACCGCACCGGCAATGCCAATCCGGTGCCTTTGGTGTCGGGACCGATCCGCCGCGTCGCGCCGATCGAGGCGCAGGATGCCGCCTTCCTCCGCCGCCATTCGACGAAGCCGGTCAAGCTCACCCTGCCCGGCCCCTTCACGATGACGCAGCAGGCCGAGAACGGCTGGTATCCCGACGCGAAATCGCTCGCGATGGACTATGCCGACGCGGTCAATGCCGAGGTGAAGGATCTGTTCGCGGCGGGCGTCGATGTCGTCCAGCTCGACGAGCCCTATCTGCAGGCGCGCGCCGCCGAGGCGAACGCCTATGCGATCGAGGCGATCAACCGCGCGCTCGACGGCGTCGGCGGCACGACCGCGCTGCATATCTGCTTCGGCTATGCGCTGGTGCATCATGGCGCGGGGGCGACGGGGCCGAAGCCGAAAGCCTATGACTTCCTCGCCGAGCTGGAGGCGTCGGCGATCGACGTGATCTCGATCGAGGCGGCGCAGCCGGGGCTTGACCCCGCGATCCTCGCCGAACTGCCGACCAAGACGATCATGTACGGCGTACTCGACCTGTCGATCCCCGAGGTGGAGACGCCCGAGGTGGTCGCGGGGCGGATTCGCGAGGCGCTGCGGTATGTGGATGCGGAGCGGCTGTGGATCGCGCCCGACTGCGGGATGAAATATCACAGCCGCGCACATAGCCAAGCCAAGCTGAAGGCGATGGTGGACGGCACGGCGATGGTGCGCGCGGAGTTGAATTAGAAAAAGCCCCTCCTCTTCAGAGGAGGGGTTGGGGTAGCGGACGCCGGTGAAGGAACACCACCCCGCTGCGACTAACGCGCAAAGCGCGTAAGTCTCGCTGCCCCTCCTCTGAAGAGGGGATTGTATCGATTGCAAATTCAGGCGGCGACGATGACGGGCGGATCGGCTGGAAGAAGCTTCGCGCAGAGGCGCAGAGATCGCAGAGAGGGACGAATGGATTCACGCGGAGGCGCGGAGGCGCGGAGTTGCGGCGACAGTCGATGACCGGTCGTCCCGTCCGGGCAGCAACGTCGGTTGCCGGGTGATTGGCGGCTTTGCCGCCCTTTCTTCTTCTCCGCGCCTCCGCGCCTCCGCGTGAACCAGATCCTCTGCGACCTCTGCGTCTCTGCGCGCATCCCATGCTGCGCCCCGGTTGCAATCCGCTTTCCGCCCAAAGCCGAACATCCACTCTCGAGTTGCAATCGATATGATTGCCTCTGATGAGGAGGGGCTTGAGATTTCAGCCGTCGATAAAGTCAGTCAGCAAAGACATCACCACCTCCGGCGCCTCGACCGTCGGCAGGTGCCCCGCTCCCGCGATCACCTCCAGCCGCGCGCCGGGGATCGCTTCCGCAATCTCGTCATGATGCGCGCGGCTGGTGATGCCGTCCTTTTCGCCCCAGATCAGCAAGGCCGGCACCGCGATCTCGTGCAGGCGCGGGCGGCTGTCGATGCGCGCCATGATCGCACGCTGCTGGGCGAGGAAGATGTCGGCGCCGGTGTCGGCCGCCATCTGCCGCGCGATGCCGAGCAGACGTTCGTCGTTCCGTTTCTCCTCTGGGAAGAGGATCGGGATGCGTTCCTCCACCACCTGATCGAAGTTTCCGCTTTCCACGAGATCGATATAGCCCTGCCGCCGCGCGGTCTGCGCGGGACCGTCGGCCGAGGCGAGCGTCGAGATCAGCGCGAGCTTCGCGACACGCTCGGGCGCGCAGCGCATCACCTCGAACGCGACGAAACCGCCCATTGCATGGGCGATCAGGACGAATTTCGGCGGGGCGTTGTCGAGCAGGCGCTTTGCGAAACCTTCGATGCTGTCGTCGCTGCGGTTGTTGGCAACGATGATGTCGCGGTCGGGCCAGGCAGCGATCAGCGGCTGCCAGACAGCGTCGGTCAGGAGTTGGCCGGTGATGAGGACGATGGGGAGGGTCATTCTGGCTGTCCTGTTCGTATCAAACTCAAGCCCCTCCCCTTCAGGGGAGGGGCAGCGAGACTTGGGAGCTTGCTCCCTAGTCGCAGCGGGGTGGGGCTTGCGGGCCTTGCGCAAGGCCGATGCCCCCACCCCAACCCCTCCCCTGAAGGGGAGGGGCTTGCATATCTCAAACCACCTGATGCAGCAGCGCCTCGCCCGCGGCGAGCCGATCGCAATTTTCCTTCGCAACCTTCAGGCAGCGCACCAGCGTCTCCGGCGTCAGCCACGCGATATGCGGCGCGAGGACGACATTGGGCAGCGCCAGCAGCGCATTGTCGGGCGCCACCGGCTCGCGGTCGAACACATCCAGACCCGCGCCGCGCAGATGGCCCGACGCCAGCGCCTCGACCAGCCGCGCCTCGTCGACCAGTTCGCCACGCGCGGTATTCACCAGCATCGCACCCTTTTTCATCACCAGCGGGTCGATTGACGCGCGCGTCTCTTCGGTCAGCGGCATGTGAAGCGACACGATATCCGCCTCGGCCACGATCCGTTCGACCGGCCAATGGTCATAAGCGACATCGCGCGGGCTGCGCGCGGCATAGGCGACACGCGCACCCAGCGCCTCCAGCACCGGCGCCAGCCGCTGCGCCGAATTGCCGAAACCGACGAGGCCGACGGTGCGCCCGGCAATCTCGCCGACGCTGTCGAGTTCGGACGGGTCGGCGCTCCACCCCTGCCCCGCGCGGGTCCGCGCGTCGAAGAAGCAGGTGCGGCGCAGCACCGCCAGCATCAGCGACAGCGCCATTTCGGCGACCGCCTGGCTGTTGGTGCCGGGCATGTTGCACACCGCGACGCCATGTTCCCGCGCCGCGTCGAGCGCGATGGTGTTCACGCCGACGCCGAGCTTCTGGATCAGCCCCAGCTTCGGCGCCGATGCAATGAACTCAGGCGTGACCGGGGTCAGCACATGGAGCAGCGCGGTGATCTCGGGCGCCACTTCGTCGAGCGGCGCAGCCTCGTCGACATGCACCACGACGCCGGGACCGAAGATTGCATCGACGGCCTCGCGGAATCCCGGACTCGGGCGGGCGTGGAGGACGATCATGCCGCCACCCGCCCGATCGAACCGGCGAAGGCGGAGAAGCCCGCGAACTCCGCGTCGGCGCCCATCACCTCCTCGATGCGCAGCACCTCATTCCATTTCGCCATGCGTTCGGAGCGGGTGAAGCTGCCGACCTTGAGCTGGCCGGCGTTCCAGCCGGTCGACAGATGCGCGATGGTGACGTCCTCGCTCTCGCCCGACCGCGCCGAGACGATCGCGCCCCAGCCGCGCGCGACGGCGGCGTCGAGCGCGGCCTTGGCCTCGGTGACGGTGCCGACCTGGTTGACCTTGATCAGCGCCGCGTTGCACACTGCGGCGTCGCCCGCGCGCGCCACCCGTTCGGCATTGGTGACCAGCACATCGTCGCCGATGATCTGCACCCGGTCGCCGATCGCGGCGGTGACGGCGGCCATCGCGGTCCAGTCGTCCTGCCCCGCCGGGTCTTCGATCGACAGGATCGGATAGCGCCCGGCCCATTCGACGATGCGCGCCGCCATCGCTTCGCTCGTCAGGCGCCCGTCGTCGAGCGCAAGGCTGTAGCCCGATGCGTCGCCAAGCTCGTTGGCCGCGATGTCGAGCGAGATGAACACATCCTCGCCCGCGCGGTGGCCGCTGGCCTCGATCGCCTTGGTCAGTGTGTCGAGCGCATCCTCGTTCGACGCGAAGTTCGGCCACCAGCCGCCTTCGTCGGCGACGCCGGACAGCGGCCCCTTGGCTTCCATCAGCCGGCCCGCGGCGCGATAGACATCGCCGGTGATTTCGAGCGCGCGGCGAAAGCTGCCCGCGCGCGGCGCCATGACCATGAAGTCCTGCACGTCGGTGCGGCGCCCGGCATGCGCGCCGCCGCCGAAAATCTGGATTTCGGGCAGCGGGATGCGGACTTTCGCACCGTTCGCGAGATAACGCCACAAGGGTTCGCGCGCATCGGCGGCGGCGGCGTGCAGCACCGCCATCGACACCGCGACGACCGCATTGGCGCCGAGCCGCGCCTTGTTCGGCGTGCCGTCGAGGTCGCAGAGCGCCTTGTCGATCGCGGCCTGCTCGCGCGCGTCCATGCCCGCGATGGCGCCCGCGATCTCGGCGCCGATCCCCGCGACCGCGCCGTTCACGCCATAGCCGCCGAACGCATTGCCGCCGTCGCGCAAGTCGATTGCTTCATGCGCGCCGCGCGAGGCGCCCGCCGGGGCGATGGCGCGGCCGACGGCGCCCGATTCGAGCGCCACCTCGGCCTCCACGGTGGGCCGGCCACGCGAATCCCAGAGCTGGCGGCCGGTGACGGAGGCGATGCGCGAGGTCATGCAGGGGTCCTTTTCCAATGGGTGACGAGCGCGTCGATCGGCTGCGTCGCAAGGATAAGCGCGCGCGCCTGATCGCGCACGATGCGCTGGTGTTCGGGGTCGGTCAGATAGGGAGCGGGCGACTTGCCCTCGACGCGCGCCAGCAGCAACGCGGCGGTGAGCTTGCCCGCGCGCAGCAGCAGATCGTCCGCATCCCCCCAGTCGATGCCCGCGCGATAGGCGGCGACCAGCGCGGCGGCCGCCTCGTTCAGCCGCGCGTCGCCCGACCATACCGCCTTGAGCAGCAGATGTGTCGTGCAGAAGGCTAGGTCGAATGCCGGGTCGCCATAGACCGCGCATTCGGCATCGAGGAACACCGGGCCGTCGGCGCCGACGAGGATATTCTTCGGGCTGACGTCGCCGTGGACGAGCGCGATCTTTCGCGATGCCAGATCGTCGGCGAGCGCGGTGAGCACGGGCGCGTGCTCGGCGTTATTCCGCGCGACATGGAGCAGGAAAGGATCGACGCGCAGCGCGCGGAACATCTCGTCGTTGGGGAAGTCGGCGCGGGCGCCGTCGTTGTGCGCGGTGGCGGCATGGACGGCGGCGATCCCCTGCCCCACCCGCGCGGCGAAGGCGGCATCGACGCGCCCCGCCATCAGCTCGTCCTTCCACACCGGGCAGCCGGGCAGGAAGCGCATCGCGAAGGCGTGGCCGGGAAGCTCGGCGAGCACTTCGGGGGCGATGCGGGGATCGACGCCGCACGCGCGGCGCAGCCAGCGTACCTCGCTGATCCCGCGTTCGACGGGCGCCAGCCATTCGGCGGCGACGCGAAGCTGCGGCAGCGGGCGCTTGACGACGATCGGCCCGGCGGGCGTTTCGACTTTCCACACGTCGCACGAGACGCCGCCGGTCAGCGGCTGGAGGACGACGTCGCCCTCCCCTGCCAGACCGGCTTCGCGCAGGGCGTCGACAATGTCGGCGTCCGCCGTCACGTCACAGCTTCTCCCGAATCCATGCGCCAACGAGGTCGGCGGCATTCTGCCGCTCCTCCACCGAATCCTCGAAATAATGCGCGCCGGGGATCAGTTCGAGCCTCTTGTCGGTCGAGCCGAGGAAGTCGAAGATCTTGCGCGCGTCGCTGGGGAAGACGCCGGTGTCGGCGAGGCCCTGAACCACCAGCGCCGGGGTGTCGTGCTTGGCGAGGTGCGGCTGTCCCTGGCAGGGCGAGGTTTCGAGACTCCACATGTTGAGCCAGGTCTTCAGCGTGTTCGCGCGGCCGATGCTGGGGGTGCGGTTGGCGATGGCGGGGTCGCCGCGATAGCACCAGTTGGGCTTGCGGTCCGAGGGATCGATCGCCGGATCGACGCAGCGGATGTCGCCCCAGCAGCGGAACATCGGAAAGATGCGGTCGGGGATTCCCGCCGCGTTCAGCCGTGCCAGCTCCGCCTTGGCCCAGTCGGTGATGCGCTGGTTGCGCGCGCGCTGCGCGGCGCGGTATTTCTCGATGAACGCCTCCGAATAGGGCGGGCCGTTGCCGGGATTGAAGGGGTCGAGTTCGGGATCGGTCGCGACCGGGTCATTCTCGTCGATCACCGACGCATCCATCCAGTCGGTCAGCACTTCGGGCCGCCCCTGATGCGCGTTGAAGCTGATATAGAGGTCGCCCTTCACGAGTTGCGCCAGCGCATCCTGCCCGGCGGCCGGCAGCCGGTCGGTCAGCGTCGGCGCGATCGCTTCGGCCTGATAGGCGCCCATCAGCGAGCCGCCGCCCGAATTGCCGAGAATGACGATCTGCTCGACTCCAGCCTCTTCCTTCAGCCACTTCATCCCCACGCCGATGTCGAGCACCGCATGTTCGAGCAGGAACTGGTCCTCGAACCCGCGATAGCGGGTGTTCCAGCCGAGGAAGCCGAAACCCTGCCGCGCGAACCAGGGCGCGATATAATGTTCCTTGAAATCGACATTATAGTGGGTGGCGATGATCGCGATTTTGGGGCGCTTGCCCGCCTCGGTCCAGTAGATGCCCTGGCACGGATGCCCGCCCGCCTGGATGCGCGGCGCGGTCGGCGATACCCGGCCGATGAATTGCGCGTCCAGTCCCTCGATCCCGTTCGGGTCCACCATCATCGTCTCTCCTGTTCTGTAATTTGTCAGCGCGTGACTTCGAAGGGCAATTCATAGCCTTTGAGGCCAGCGCGGATCGCCTTCTTGTCGATCTTGCCCGTCGGGCCGAGCGGGATATCGTCAACGAACAATATGTCGTCGGGCATCCACCATTTCGCGATCCTGCCGTCGAGGAAGGTCCGTAAATCGTCCGCAGTCGCGCTCGCGCCGGGCTTCAGTTGGCAGAGGAGTATCGGCCGCTCGTCCCACTTGGGATGCGCGACGCCGACCACCGCGGCATTGGCGACGGCATCATGGCCCATCGCGATATTCTCGATCTCGATCGAGCTGATCCATTCGCCACCCGATTTGACCACATCCTTGGCGCGGTCGGTGATCTGCATATAGCCTTCGGCGTCGATGGTGCTGACGTCGCCGGTGTCGAAGAAGCCTTCCTCGTCGAGCACATCGCCGCCTTCATTGCCGAAATAGGCCCCCGCGATCGTCGGCCCCTTGATCATCAGGCGGCCCGGCGTCCTGCCGTCGTGCGGCAGACGCTTGCCGGCATCGTCGACCAGCTTCATTTCGAGACCGCAGAGCAGACGGCCCTGCTTGAGCTTGAACGCCATCTGTTCGTCATCGCTTTTCGCGGCAACCGCAGCGTTGGGAACCGAAACGGTGCCGAGCGGCGAGGTTTCGGTCATGCCCCAGCCCTGAATGACATCGACGCCATAATCGTCGCGGAAGGTGCGGATGATCGATTCGGGACAGGCCGAGCCGCCGATGGTGACGCGTTCGAGCGTGGTGAAGCGCTTGCCGTTTTCCTGCATATATTGCAGCAGCATCTGCCACACGGTCGGAACGGCGGCCGAGTAGGTCACGCCTTCCTGCTCGATCAGATTATAGATCGATTCCCCGTCCATACGCTGCCCGGGCAGCACCAGCTTCGCACCGACCGCAGGCGCCGAATAGACGACGCCCCAGGCATTGGCGTGATACATCGGCACGACGAGCAGCACCGTGTCGCGCGCCGACAGGCCGAGCGCGTCGCGCTGGAGCGTCATCAGCGCGTGGATATAGTTGGAACGGTGCGAATAGAGCACGCCCTTCGGGTTGCCGGTCGTGCCGCTGGTGTAGCAGAGGCCGCAGGCGGCGTTTTCGTCGAACCCGCCCCAGTCATATTCGGCGGGCTGCCCGGCGATCCAGTCGTCGAAGGCGGTCGCGGCGAAGCCGGTTTCGGGTAGCGAGGCGGTGTCGCAGAGGAAGATCACCTTCTCGATCGACGGCACCTGCGGCAGCAATTGTTCGACGAGGTCGGCGGTCGCGGGATCGGCAATCAGCAGCCGGTCGCCGGCATGGTTCGCGATATAGGCGATCTGTTCGAGGAAAAGCCGCGGGTTGAGCGTGTGCAGCACCGCGCCCATGCCCGACGCGCCATACCAGGCGGCAAGGTGGCGCGCGCTGTTCCAGCCCATCGTCGCGACTCGGTCGCCCGGACGGATACCCTCGGCGGCGAGCGCGTTCGAGACGCGCTTGGCATCGGCGTGAACCGCCGCATAGGTCGAACGCGAGACGCGGCCCTCGGCATCGCGGGAGACGATCTCGCGCGCGCCGTGCCAGGCTGCCGCATGGTCGAGGATGCGGTCCACGGTCAGCGGGACGTCCTGCATCAGGCCCATCATGTCGCGGTATCCTCCCCTCTCATCTCGTTCATAAAAGATAGTATACTAAGTATTTTGCCTTTGCAACGCCGCTCTGCCTTGCCTCGGCGCGGGGCTTCTTCTAGCGTCGGCGGCGAAAAACGGGGGCCTTCGCAAAGATATATGCGGACGAATCAACTGATCATCGCGCTGTTCCAGCGCTTCTGCTGGCTCGACGAAGGGTTGCAGGCGCGGCTGCACGACCATGGCTGGCCCGACGTCAGCCGGCCGCAGTCGATGATCATGACCAATATCGTCAGCGGCATCGTGCGCCCGTCGGACATCGCGCGCAACATCGGCGTGTCGCGGCAGGCGATCCACAGCACGATCGGCCAGATGGTCAAGCTGGGCATCGTCCAGCTCGAACCCGACCCCGACGACCGGCGCCACATGATCGTGACGCTGACCGACCTCGGCGCGCGGATGCGCAAGGACGCGCAGCGCGCGATGGACGCGCTGACCGAACAGGTCGCCGCGCGGATCGGGCAAAAGACCTTCGACGCGCTGCTCGCCGCGCTCGAGGCCGATTGGGGCGACAATATCGAACGCCCCGGCGAGTCGATCGGAAAAAAGCGAGTTTGAAGCGCCATCCTTTCTCATTGTGTCCCCGCGAAGGCGGGGACCCATCTCCTGCCGGCTCAAGATTGCGCCGACCGGTGATGGGCACCCGCCTTCGCGGGTGCACACGGCTTTTTCACGCAACCATATTCAGACGGCCAGCGCCCCGGCCACCGCGACCAGCCGCGCGGCGGTCGCGTCGACGAGCGACGCCGGCAGCGCGTCCCTGAGGTCGCCGGCCTCGTCGAACGCCAGATGCGCGTTGGGGACCAGCACCTGGTCGGGGATCACCAGCATCTGGATCGTGCCGAGAATCTGGCGCAGGTGCATCAGGCCGCGCAGGCCGCCGAAGGGGCTGACCGAGGCCGACATGATCGCCGCCGCCTTGCCGCGAAAGGCGGTGAGCGCGACCAGCCCCTCGTCGCCGGTCGGGCGCGATGCCCAGTCGATGGCGTTCTTGAGCAGCGCCGGGACCGAGCCGTTATATTCGGGCGACACGACCAGCAGCCCGTCCTGCGCCGCGAGCACCTCCTTCAGCTTCAGCGCGTCGGGCGGAAAGGCGTTCGCTTCGAGCGCCGCCGAATAGACCGGCAGGTCGAGCGCGCCGAGATCGATCGCGGTCACCTCCGCCCCGTGCGCCGCCAGCCGCGCCGCTGCGAGCGCGCCGAGCGCCCGGTTGAACGAACCGTCGCGCGTGCTGCCGACGATCACCGCAATCTTCGTCATCATCCCTCCCGCTTCAATGGTTAGAATGCTAACCGATTCGATGCGGAAAGCGCAACCCTTCGTGCGCTCCGGTCAGGCCTTGATGTCGGACAGTATCGACAGATTCCGCGTCTCGTCGGCCAGATTGGCGATCACCCGGCGCATCAGTGCCTGCAGCGTCTCGACCTCTTCATCGGTCATGCCGCGCGTCGCGATCTCGTGGATCTCTGCGTTCATCGGCGCGAGGACCAGTTCGAGCTTCCGGGCATGCGGGGTCAGGTGGATGAAGGTCTTGCGCCGGTCGTCGTCGGTCTTCTTCCGCGTGATGAAACCCGCCTTTTCCAGTCCCTTGAGCGCGACCACCGTCGTCGGTTCGCGCATCCCGACGCGTTCGCTCAATTCGCGCTGGGTGATCCCGTCCTCGCGCCACAGCTGGCGCAGGAAGCGCCATTGCCCCGCCGAGACGTCGTGCGTCAGCGTGCGGCGTTCGAGCAGCCGCGAAAAGGAGCGGAAGACCACGCGCGCCAGATAGCCGATGCTGTTGTCGGGATTGGTGTAATATTCGGCGGGATGCCGAAATCTCTGCTCCGTCTTTGCCACTGAACCTGCTCCCCTGCTGCCGCCCCGGCGGCAGCGTCGTGCGCGAAGCTTAGAGGCCGAAGAATCGGGCGGCAACCGCAATCATCGCGATTTCGTGCGCAAGGCGCGGATAGGATTGGACAAAGGCCGCAAGACTATTTACTTAGATATCTAAGTTTATACGTCCGGAGGCCGTCTTGGAGAAGTTCGTCCGGGTGCGCGGCGCGGCGGCACCGCTGCCGCTCGCCAATGTGGACACCGACATGATCATTCCCGCGCGCTTCATGAAGGGGCTGACGCGCGAGGGACTCGGCGCGCATCTGTTTCAGGAGTTGCGCTTCGCCCCCGACGGCGGCGAGCGCCCCGATTTCATCCTCAACCGTCCGGCGTGCCGGAAGGCGCGCTTCCTGATCGCCGACCGCAATTTCGGTTGCGGATCGTCGCGCGAGCATGCGGTGTGGGCGCTGACCGGTTTCGGCATCCGCTGCGTGATCGCGCCGGGCTTCGGCGACATTTTCGCGGGCAATGCGCGCAAGAACGGGCTGCTGCTGATCCGCCTGTCCGACGCCATCTGTGAACGGCTGCGCAGCGAGGTCGCGCTGGCGCAATATGCACCGATCGCGGTCGATCTGGAGGCGCAGCATATCGCCCTCGCCTCGGGCGAGACGATCGCTTTTGCGATCGACCCCGGCGACCGGCGCATCCTGATGGAAGGGCTCGACGACATCGGCCGCACCCTGCGCCACAAAGAAGCGATCGACGCCTTCGAAAGCAGTCTCTAGCAGGAATCGCACGGCATCCGGGCCAGCACGCCCACGCCCAGCGCGAAAACCACGATGACCGCCGCCGAATCCACCCCCATGCGAAAGATGGTGCGGTTGCGATGCTCGAGCAGGCCGACGAGGAATATTCCGATCAGGATCGCCCCGAGCAGCGCCGACACAATCTCGAAATCGCCGAGCAGGTTGAGGATCGGGTCGCCCGCATAAAGGGCGTCGCCGACCGCCAGCAGCGAAAGATTGATAAAATTGGTCCCGAGCACCTGCCCGAAGGCCATTTCGGGCCGGCCGATGCGGAGTGCGACCAGCACGGTGACGAGCTCGGGCAGCGAGGTGGCGGTGCCGATGAAGGCGAAGCCGACGATAGCGCTGGTCAGCCCCGCCTGTTCGGCGATGGCGTCGCCGATATGCGCGAGGCTGTATCCCGAAGCGAAAAGCAGCGCGCCGAAGAAGCCGACGCGCATCCACAAGGCGCGTAGCGACCGGCCGGCCTCCTTCGGCCGGGGGATTTCCTTTCCGTCCGCTTCGCCTTCGCCCTCGATCGCCCAAACGCTGCGCGCGTCGTGCCCCGCTGCCAGCCACAGGAAGCCCAGGCTCGCGACGGCGATCGCGAGCGTGCCGATCCCGAGCGGGCCGACCAGCCGGTCGTCGAGGGTGATCGCAGCCGCGATCATCGCCAGCACGATCATGCACAGCGTCGCCATCATCATCGTCGAGGGCTGGGCGACGATCGAGGTCACCGCGCGGCGCCCGACGATCGCGTCGGCGATGGCGAGCAGCAGGATGTTGATCGCCGCCGATCCGAGCAGATTGTTCACCGCGAGCGCCGGATTGCCGATGATCGAGGCGGTGGTCACATTGGCGAGCTCGGGCAGCGAGGTGATGGTGCCGAGCAGCAGCATGCCGACGAAGACATGGCCGAGCCGCGTGCGGTGCGCGACCGCGTCGAGGATATGCGTCAGCCGCTGCCCCGCCATCCAGATGACCGCCGCCGCCGCCGCAAAGAGCAGCAGGTTGACGCCGATCGGCAGCGAGGCGGCGTTGGCGAGCGGCACCCGCGCTATCGCACCCGGCGGTCCCAGCCGCCATAGCGCGCGTGGACCGGTCCCCGGCGGAAGCTGAGCGCGATGAGCGCGAGGCCGACGAGGATGCTCGCCGCAGCATGCGCCGTTCCCGCGCCGAAGAGGAAAGGCGTGACGAAAAGCGCGGCGCCGAGCGGCACGAGCAGATAGCGCAGCATGCGCGCCACCTCCGCCGCCGCCAGCGAAACCACGGTCAGGCCGAGGAAGCCGATGATATGGTCGGCGTGCGCCATATTCCCCTCCGCGCCGAAGCTCAGCCGCGTGAACAGCAGCGACAGGCAGAGCAGGCCCGCCAGCGCGAGATTCCACGGCAGGTTCACGCCCCCCGCCCACATGTCGCGCAACACTGCGCCCGGCGCGCGGTCGAACTCGTCGCGCGCCGTCTCCGCTTCGCCCTCGTCGGTGTCGCCGAACAGGAAGACGCGCAGCCACGGCCGCCCGGCCCTCGCGCGCCGCCGCACGAACTGCACCGTCGCGAGCAGCTCGTCGAGCGAATAGGGAATCTGGATCAGCATCGCCGCCGCGCCGACGAGGGTCAGCGTCGCCCAGGTGCCGATCACCACCGGCTGGATGATCACGAAGGCGATCGACACGATGCCGAGCGGCGCAATCATCAGCCCGAAGAGGAAGACGAGCCAGGGCATGGTGCGCCAACGCGCGCGCGACCCGACGATGCCGGTGACGATCTCGAGCGCATAGGTATAGCCGCCGAGCGCCGCGTCGGGGATCGGAAAGGCGCGCGACACCGACGAGGTGATCACCGCCTCGGTTCCGTTCTTCGCCGGATCGCCGGGCAGGCCCGCGAAGAAGGGGTCCCACACGCCGTCGATCTGTTCGAGCTGATAGGCGGTGAGATAGCGCGCGACGAGCAGGCCGACCAGCGCGAGCAGGATGATCGGCAGCCGCTGCGTCCAGCTGGAGGGATTGTAGGTCCAGCCCGGCGGCGTGTCGGGGCCCGAACAGACCGCGCCCGCCGAAACGCCCGGCTCGGGCCGCGTGCCCACCGCCAGCCCGAAGGCGAGCGCGCCGACGAAGGTGTCCGACAGGAAGGCGGCCGGATTGGCCGTCCAGAACAGGAACGGCACCGCCATGATCGCCGCGGCGACGCCCGCACTCGCCCAGCGCGCCCAGGTCATCCGCCACGACAGCGACAGGGCGGCGAACAAGGTCAGCAGGGCGCCGAGCGCAACCTCCGACCAGAAAAGCCCCCGCTCCTCGACCCCGACCAGCACCGGCTGGGTCAGCACCCACAGGCCGAGCGCGATATTGACGAAATGCGCCCAGCGCGTCGCCGCATGCTCGGCGCGGCGGCGGTGCTCGTAACCGGCGCGCATCGCTTCCACGTCGCGCCCGGCCTCCTCCGCTTCGGTCACGAAGGCGGGCGGCGGAACCCCGTTCGCCTCGTACCAGGCGGCGGGATCGACCTTCAGCGCCGCGACGATCGCCGGCAGCGCGTCGGCGAGCCGGTGCTGCGGCTCCCAGCCGAGCAGGTCGCGGGCGCGCGATATGTCGAGCGCATAATGGTCGCTCGCCATGCGCGTCATGAAAGGCTGGATGAACGGGCGCTCGCCCTCGTCGAGCGCATCGGGGACGAGCGGTTCGGCCTTGTCCTGCACCCAAGCGCCCGCCGCGGCGAGGGGGACGGGAACCCGCAGCGTCGGCCATTCCGCCTCGCCGTGGATCAGCCGGCCGAGCCGGTCCTGCAGATCGGCATAGCCGATCGCGTCTGGCTCGCCGACCAGGATCACCGTCTCGCCGGTGAAATGCTCGCGCCGGTCGACGGCGCGAACGAAGGCGTCGATCATGTCCTCGCGGTGGACCATCGCCTGGCCCGCATCGGTGTCGCCCGAATAGAGATGGCTCTGGAAATCGCGCTCATAGATGCGCGCGATCTGGTGCGCGAAGGTCGGCACCGACGTCGCCTCGTCATAAAGGCCGGCGAGATGGAGGAAGACCACGGGCATGTCGCCGCGCTCCTCGCGGATCGCCGCCTCGGCCTCCGCCTTCGATTCGGGATAGGCCCAGCCGGGCTCGATCGGCGCATCTTCGTCGATACGCTCGCCGGGGCGTCCCGGCCGGTGGACGAGCATCGTCCCCGCATAGAGGAACAGATCGACGGCGAAATCGCGCAGCGCCCGGACGAGATGCCGGCTGCCCTCGACGTTCACCGTGCGATATTCGGGCTTCTCCTCGCCGCTGAAGTCGAAAAAGGCGGCGAGATGGATGACGCAGGCGATATGGCCACCATGCTCGGCGCGCAGCTTCGCCATCGCGCGCGCCACGCTCGCCGGGTCGCCGAGATCGACCTCGAAGAGCGGATAGCCCGCGTCCGCCGCCCCCTTGGTGTCGAGGCCGACGATGCGATAGCTCGCGCCCAACGCCGCGGCGAGCGAGCGGCCGAGATTGCCCGCGGCGCCGGTGATGAGGACAAGCGGTCTGTCCATAATGTCCCTTTTCCCTTCATCACGGCTGACGGCGATTGCCGCCGGCATAGGAAGAACGCAGGACGGGCGATAAGTTCCGCCCGCCGATCGGCTCGGGGACCGCCGGGAAGGTGAAATAAATTCGCTCCTCGCCTTGCCCCGCAGCGCAACTTTCTTTCATAAGGAATCGACAACCCACCCCGCGCCAATCTCCGGAGGCTTCCACCCACGATGCACGATCCCCGCCTCCTGCTGGTGGTGCTGGCGCTGCCCTTTGCCGGCAGCGCGATCGCCGCCTTCCTGCCGGCGCGCGGCCGGAACTGGGCGTCGGCGCTGGCGGGAACGGTCGCGCTGGCGGGCGCGATCCTGCTCGCGGGTTTCTTTCCGCTGGTGTCGGATGGGCAGGTGCTGCGCCACGAATCGCCCTGGCTGCCGTCGCTCGGGCTCGATTTCACGCTGCGCCTCGACGGTTTCACCTGGCTCTTCTCGATGCTCGTGCTGGGGATCGGCGCGCTCGTCATCCTCTATGCGCGCTATTACATGTCGCCGAAGGACCCGGTCCCGCGCTTCTTCGCTTTCCTCCAGGCGTTCATGGGCGCGATGCTTGGGATCGTGCTGTCGGGCAATCTGATCCAGCTCGCCTTCTTCTGGGAACTGACCAGCCTCTTCTCCTTCCTGCTGATCGGCTATTGGCACCACAACCAGAGCGCGCGCGACGGCGCGCGCATGGCGCTGATCGTCACCGGCGCGGGGGGCGTCTGCCTGCTCGTCGGCTTCCTGCTGCTCGGCCGGATCGTCGGCAGCTACGACGTCGATGCCGTCATTGCGGCGGGTCCGATCATCCGCGCGCACGATGCCTATCTGGCGGCGCTGATCCTCATCCTGCTCGGCGCCTTCACCAAGAGCGCGCAATTCCCCTTCCACTTCTGGCTGCCGCACGCGATGGCGGCGCCGACGCCGGTGTCGGCCTATCTCCACTCGGCGACGATGGTGAAGGCGGGAATCTTCCTGCTGATCCTGCTCTGGCCCGCGCTCGCCGGGACGCAGAGCTGGTATCTGATCGTGACCACCGCGGGCCTCGCGACACTGCTGCTCGGCGCCTGGTCGGCGATCTTCCAGCAGGATCTGAAAGGGCTGCTCGCCTATTCGACGATCAGCCACCTCGGCCTCATCACCCTGCTGCTTGGACTGGGGAGTCCGCTTGCGGCGGTGGCTGCTATCTTCCACACCATCAATCATGCGACCTTCAAGGCGTCGCTGTTCATGGCGACCGGCATCATAGACCATGAAACGGGAACCCGCGATCTGCGGCAGTTGAGCGGGCTTGCCCGTTTCATGCCGATCACCGCGACGCTCGCGATGGTCGCCGCCGCCGCGATGGCCGGGGTGCCGCTGCTCAACGGCTTCCTGTCGAAGGAGATGTTCCTCGCCGAGGCGCTCGAATCGCAGAGCGGCACGGTCATCGACATGCTGTTGCCCTTCCTCGCGACGCTCGCCAGCGCATTCAGCGTCTTCTATTCGGTGCGCTTCATCCACCAGACCTTCTTCGGCCCCGCCCCGACCGGCCTGCCCCACCAGCCGAAGGACGCGCCGCGCTGGATGCTGCTGCCGATCGAGATACTGGTGCTCGCCTGCCTGCTCGTCGGCGTCCTGCCGGCGCTGACCATCGGCCCGTTCCTCGCCGGTGCGGTCGAGGCGGTGCTCGGCGACCGCACGCCGCACTACAGCCTCGCGATCTGGCACGGCTTCAACATCCCGCTGCTGATGAGCCTGATCGCGCTGGCCGGAGGCGCCGCCGCCTATTGGAAGTTCGGCCCGCGGCTGAACGCGGTCGAGCGCTCGCCGATCATCGGCCGGCTGAAGGCGCGGCGGACGTTCGAGGCGGTGCTGGCCGCGATCGTCGAGGCGGCGCGCGCGCTGCACCGCTGGCTCGGCACCGGCCGCCTGCAGGTGCAGCTCCGGCTCGTCATCGGCACCGCGCTCGTCGTCGGCGCGCTGCCCTTTCTGTTCCTGGGCTATAGCCCGGGGCCGGAACCCGGCACGCTGATCGACCCGGTCTTCGCATTGCTGTGGATCATCGGCTGCCTCTGCGCGGTCGGCGCCGCGTGGCAGGCGAAGTTCCACCGGCTCGTCGCGCTGACGCTGATCGGCGGCGCGGGGCTTGCGACCTGTATCAGCTTCGTCTGGCTGTCGGCGCCCGACCTCGGGCTCACGCAATTGCTGGTCGAGATCGTGACGCTGGTGCTGCTGCTGCTCGGCCTGCGCTGGCTGCCGCAGCGCAAGCCCGAGATCTGGCCCGAGGCGCGCAAGCCGCTGATGGTCCCGCTGCGGCGCGGCGGCGACCTGATCCTCGCGACGCTGGGCGGCGCAGGCGTCGCCACGCTTGCCTATGCGATGATGACGCGCCCGCTGCCCGAAACCATCTCGCGCTATTTCGTCGAGAACGCCTATCCCGAGGGCGGCGGCGCCAATGTTGTCAACGTCATCCTCGTCGATTTCCGCGGCTTCGACACGCTGGGCGAGATCAGCGTGCTGGCGATCGTCGCGCTGACCGTCTTCACCCTGCTTCGCCGCTTCCGCCCCGCCCCCGAAAGCATGGAGCTGCCCCACCAGCAGCAGCGGCAGAACGCCTTCGACCAGGCCAGCGAAGACCGGACCGAGGGCGATACGCTCGCCCATTATCTCTTCGTCCCGCGCATCATCGTGCAATGGCTGTTCCCGGTCGTGCTGACCTTCGCCCTCTATCTGCTGATGCGCGGCCACGACCTGCCCGGCGGGGGCTTCGCCGGGGGCGTCACGGCGTCGATCGGCTTTCTTCTGCTCTACATGGTGCTCGGCACGCGCGCGGTCGAGGCCGTGCTCGACGTTCAGCCGGTGCGCTGGATCAGCCTGGGCCTGCTGTGCGCGGCCGGGACCGGGCTTGCCGCCTGGGCCTTCGGCTATCCCTTCCTCACCAGCTATTCGCGCTATGTGGACGTGCCGCTGATCGGCGCGGTGCCGATCGCGAGCGCGCTGCTGTTCGACATCGGCGTCTTCGCCGTGGTCGTCGGCACGACGGTGCTGATCCTGATCGCGATCGGCCACCAGTCGATCCGCTCGCCCCGCGCGCGCAAGGCACAGGACGCGAAGCAGCCGGCGGAGGGCGAGGCCTGATGGAACTCGTCCTGTCCCTCGCCATTGGCATATTGACCGCCTCGGGGCTGTGGCTGATCTTTCGTCCGCGCACCTTCCAGGTCATCCTGGGCCTCGCGCTCCTCTCCTATGCGGTCAACCTGTTCATCGTCGCCGCCGGCCGGCTGCGCAGCGACGCGCCGCCGATCGTCGGCAAGGCCGCCGCCGATCCCGCGGCCTATGCCGATCCGCTGCCGCAGGCGCTGGTGCTGACCGCCATCGTCATCTCCTTCGCGACCACCGCGCTGCTGCTCGTCGTGCTGCTCGCGTCGCGCGGGCTGACCGGCACCGACCATGTCGACGGCGAGGACGGCGAATCATGACCGGCTGGCTCCAGCATCTGATCATCGTGCCGATCCTGCTGCCGCTGGTGGCGAGCGCGCTGATGCTCTCGTTCGACGAGCGCCGCCGCGCGCTCAAGCGGATGCTGAGCCTGCTTACGACGGCGCTGCTGGTCGCGACCTCGGCGGCGCTGCTGTGGTTCGCGGGCGTCGCCGGCGAGGGCGGTCCCTCGGTCTACCGGCTCGGCGACTGGCCCTCGCCCTTCGCCATCGTCCTCGTCTCCGACCGGCTGTCGGCGATGATGCTGCTCCTGACCAGCATCCTCGGCTTCACCTCGCTCTTCTACGCCAGCGCGCGGTGGGACCGGTCGGGGCCGCGCTTCCACGCGCTCTATCTGCTGCTGTTGATGGGGATCAACGGCGCCTTTCTGACCGGCGACATCTTCAACCTCTTCGTCTTCTTCGAGGTGCTGCTCGCCGCCTCCTACGGGCTGATCCTGCATGGCTCCGGCACCGAGCGGACGAGCGCGAGCCTGCACTACATCACCATCAACATCGCCGCCTCGCTGCTCTTCCTCGTCGGCGTCGCGCTGCTCTATGCGGTGACCGGCACGCTCAACATGGCCGACCTCGCGCTGCGCGTCGCGAGCACGCAGAGCGAGGACCTCGCGCTGCTCGAGGCCGGCGCGGCGATCCTCGGCGTCGCCTTCCTCGTCAAGGCGGGCATCTGGCCGCTCAGCTTCTGGCTGCCGCGCACCTATTCGGCCGCCGCGCCGCCGGTCGCGGCGATGTTCGCGATCATGACCAAGGTCGGCATCTATATCATCCTGCGCCTCTCCTTCCTGCTGTTCGGCAAGGATTCGGGCGGCGCGGCGGGCTTCGCCAACGACTGGCTGCTCTATGCGGGGCTCGCGACGATGGGCTTCGGCATCCTCGGCATCCTCGCCGCGCGCCAGCTGACGCGCGTCGCGGGCCATTATGTGCTCGTGTCGTCGGGCATATTGCTCGCGGCGATCGGCATCGGCGGCGAGGCACTCACCGCCGCCCTGCTCTTCTATCTGGTCAGCTCGACGCTCGCGGTCAGCGCCCTCTATCTGATCATCGAACCCGTCGAGCGCAACGCCGACGAGGAGGACAAGATCGAGGGGATCGCCGAGCCGGTGTTCGACGACGAATATGTCGGCGCGATCGTAGAGGAAGAGGACGAGATCGGCGTCGTCATCCCCGGCACCATCGCCATCCTCGGCGGCGGCTTCATCTTCTGCGCGCTGCTGCTCGCCGGCCTGCCGCCGCTGTCGGGCTTCATCGCCAAATTCGCGATCATCGATGCGCTGTTCAGCCATGTCGTCATCCAGCCCGCGCACTGGCTGATGATCGGGCTGATCATCCTGTCGGGCCTCGCGACGATGGTCGTGATGACCCGCGCCGGCATCGACCTGCTCTGGACGCCGGGCGAGGACGCGCCGTCGCGGCTCAGCCTGGTCGAGGTCACGCCGATCGGCCTGCTGCTCGCGGTCTGCCTCGGCCTGATGATCGCCGCCGGGCCGGTGATGCGCTATATGGAGGCGACGACGCGCGCGCTCTACGATCCCGCCAACTATATCGCCGCCGCGGGCCCGCCGCCCGCCCCGCTGCCCGCCCCCGCCGCGCCGCTGTCGGCGCCCCCCGCGCCGCTCCCGTCGGCCGCGCCGGCCGCGGCGCCGGAAAAGGAGCGGCCGTGATGCGCCTCGTCCCGCACCCTTTCCTGACCCTCGCGCTGCTGCTGATGTGGATATTGCTCACCGGCTTTTCGCCGGGCCATGTCCTGCTCGGCGGCCTCGTCGCCATCCTGACGTCGCGGGCCATGCTGTCGCTGAAGCCCGAGCCGGCGCGGGTCCGCTTCGGGCTTCCGATGCTGCGGCTCGCCGTCATCGTCAGCGCCGACATCATCCGGTCGAACATCGCGGTCGCGCGGATCGTCCTGTTCCGCCCGCGCGAGCGCAAGTCGGGCTTCATCCACCTGCCGACCGAGCTGCGCAGCCCCTATGCGCTCGCCGTGCTCGCGATCATCGTCACCGCGACGCCGGGGTCGCTGTGGGTGCAGCACGACGCGCGCCGCCACATCATCCTGATCCACGTCCTCGACCTGATCGACGAGGAGGAATGGGTGCGCCAGCTCAAGCATCGCTACGAACGGCTGCTGATGGAAATCTTCGAATGAGCATCATCTTCTTCGCGCTCGCGATCACCGCATCGCAGATCCTGCTCGGCCTCGCGATGGCCTGCGCGACCTTCCGCATGCTGCGCGGCCCGCGCGCGCAGGACCGCATCCTCGCGCTCGACGCGCTCTATGTCTGCGCGATGCTGCTGCTCGTGACCTATGGCGTGCAGACCGGACGCACGCTCTATTTCGAATCGGCGCTGGTCATCGGGCTGCTCGGCTTCACCGGGACGGTCGCGCTCGGCAAGTTCCTGATGCGCGGGGAGGTGATCGAATGATCCAGGCCCCCGACCTTCCGCTGTGGGCGACGATCCTCGTCAGCCTGCTCCTCGTCGCCGGCGCGCTGGTGACGCTGGTCGGCACGCTCGGCCTCTTGCGCCTCAAGAATTTCTACGACCGCGTGCATGCGCCGACGCTCGGCCCGACGCTGGGCGCGCTGCTGATTCTGGCAGGCTCGACGATCTGCTTCTCCGTCCTCCAGAGCCGTCCCGTCGTCCACGAGATATTGATCGGGCTGTTCGTGACGCTGACCACTCCCGTGACGCTGATCCTCCTCGCCCGCGCCGCCATCTACCGCGACCGCAGCGAAGGCATCCTCCCCGTCCCGCCCGACGTGGTGTCGAGGACCGCGGAAACCCGCGTCGACGGGGACGGCTGAGCAAGGCGGAAAGGCAATGGAGAAGAAGGTGGCGGAGACGGAGGGATTCGAACCCTCGGTACCGGATTTACCAGTACGACGGTTTAGCAAACCGTTGGTTTCAGCCACTCACCCACGTCTCCGCATGGCCTGCCGGGCTAACGGCAGTCTGGCCTAGGCGGGTCGCTATAGCCATGCGATCACTGGCCCGCAACGCCTAACATTGCCCTTTTTCGCGCGGGCGCCGCCGATCCGCCGCGCGATCCGATTCGGTCTGGCGCAAAATCGACTCGGGTCATCGCCCGTTCATTGCCCGCGGCCCAAACTGAGTCATGGTAAAGACGCGCCGCGGCGCGGCTTCGCGTCACCGGCCCGGATTTTGGGGGAATATCATGCGTCACTCGCTCGCCAATCTCGTCCTGACGGCTTTCGCCGCGCTCGGCCTTGCGCTGTCGCCGGCGCCGGCGGCCGCACAGATGACCGCGATCGATCCAAACACCGCGATCGACGCCGATCTCGACGGCCCGGCTCCGCCGCCACCTCCGCCCGCCGAGGACTATTCGGGCGACCTGTCGATCGACGGCGACCTCGCCACGAGCGACAGCCAGGTCACGGGCGGCACGGTGGACGGCGCGACGACCGCGACCAGCGTGACGCCCGGCTCGACCTACAAGAAAGACGATCTGATCGGCGCGGCCGAAGGCGTGTTCGGCAAGGGCGCGCAGGGTCTCGCCGGCCTGATCGAGGACATCCTCAAGAAACAGGGCGAGCCCAACGCCTATATCGTCGGCCGCGAGGCGGGCGGCGCGCTGGGCATCGGCCTGCGCTATGGGTCGGGCACCCTCTATCACAAGGTCGAGGGCGAAAAGCCCGCTTACTGGACCGGGCCGTCGATCGGCTTCGACGCGGGCGCCAACGCCGGCAACACCTTCGTCCTCGTCTACAACCTGTTCGACACCGAGGATCTCTACAAGCGCTATCCGGCGGGCGAAGGCGCGGCCTATCTGATCGGCGGCTTCAACGCCTCCTATCTGCGGCGCGGCGACGTGGTGCTGATCCCGATCCGCGTCGGCGTCGGCGCGCGACTCGGCGCCAACGTCGGCTATATGAAGATCCGCAAGAAGCAGAACTGGCTGCCCTTCTAAAGGCCGGTCGTTCCGGCGCCGGCCCCCTGCTTGCCAAGGGGGCGAGGCCCGCGCTTCGGCGCGG
Organism: uncultured Sphingopyxis sp.; assembly: GCA_937873425.1. GTDB lineage: Bacteria > Pseudomonadota > Alphaproteobacteria > Sphingomonadales > Sphingomonadaceae > Sphingopyxis. The sequence continues at coordinate 21,949 of CALMYE010000098.1, forward strand.
GCTTTTCTTTTGGTGGGTTGGGGATGGGAAGCGGCCACCCAGATCCTCCCCGCTCGCGGGGAGGTGGCAGCGCGAAGCGCTGACGGAGGGGGCTCGCGTCCTCACGCAGCGCGGCTTCAGGCCGCCCGCCCCCTCCACCACCTTCGGTGGTCCCCCTCCCCGCAAGCGGGGAGGATTATTATGGTCGGTTCCAACCGTTCACTATCCTCATGCAAACGGCGCCGAGACTTTACGTCGCGGCGCCGTGCATCGGTTGGCGATGAACGCGGGCCGTTCCCGGCCCCACCCATCAATGCTTCTTGTCGGCCCAGATGTTCCGGTAGGACAGATAGGTCAGCACCGTGAAGATCAGCACGAACAGGATTACCGCCCAGCCGGTCCACACGCGCTTCACCAGATTGGGCTCGGCGGTCCAGACGAGGAAGGCGGTGACGTCCTTCGACATCTGATCGACGCTCGCGGTGGTGTTGTCGGCATAGGTGACCTGGCCGTCGTTCAGCGGCTTCGCCATCGCGAGGTTCAGGTTGGGGAAATAGGGGTTGAAGTGCAGCCCCTGCCCCGGATGCAGTTCCTTCGGCAGGTTCGCCGGAGGATTCTGGTAACCGGTCAGCAGCGAATAGATGTAGTTCTTGCCGTCGACGCGCGCCTTGGTGATCAGCGACAGGTCGGGCGGAATGGCATTGTTGTTCGCCGCCGCCGCCGCGACGTCGTTCGCATAAGGCGCCGGGAAATGAT
>CALMYE010000099.1 GCA_937873425.1 uncultured Sphingopyxis sp.
CAGCTTTCGGAGGGTGGTGGACAGGGCTGGATTCGAACCAGCGTACGGAAACCCGGGCAGATTTACAGTCTGCTGCCTTTAACCACTCGGCCACCTGTCCTTGGGGCCCGCTTTGGGAAGCGGTCCAATGGCGAAACGGCGCTTGCCTGTCAATGGCAGTCATGGGAAAGGCGCGGGGCATGAGACAATTTTCCCGCCACCGCCGCCCGTCGGGTCCGTCGCCCAAGGGGCAGGCCCCGCGCTTCTGGGGCCGCCACGCCGTGCTCGCCGCGCTCGCCAACCCCGAACGGCGCGTCAAGCGCGTCTGGGGCACGCGCGAGGCGATCGCCGCGCTCGACCTGCCGCCCGTCGTGCCGATCAGCTATGCCGACGTCGTCGACCTCGCCCGCCTCGTCCCGCGCGACGCGCCGCATCAGGGGCTGGTGATCGAGGTCGATCCGCTCGAAGGCCATTATCTCGGCGACATATTGCAGCAGGAGGTCGACGCCGACAGCCGCCGCCCGCTGATCGTCCTCGACCAGGTCACCGACCCGCACAATATCGGCGCGGTGCTGCGTTCGGCGGCGGCTTTCGACGCCGCCGCGATCGTCACGCAGGACCGCCACAGCCCGCCCGAAAGCGGCGTGATCGCGCGCGCCGCCTCGGGCGCGCTCGAAAGCGTGCCGTGGGTGCGCGTCGTCAACCTGTCGCGCGCGCTCGAGGAGATCGCCGAGGCGCGATATTGGCGCATCGGCCTGATGGGCGACACCCAGACGACGCTGGCCGAAACGCTCGACGGCAGCCGCGTCGCGCTGGTGCTCGGGTCGGAGGGCGACGGGATGCGCCACAATGTGATGGAGCATTGCGACGTGCTCGCGCGCCTGCCCATCTCGCCGCGCATGGAAAGCCTCAACATCTCCAACGCCGCGGCGATCGCGCTCTATGCGGTGGCGACGGCTTCAGCGAACTGAGACCAAGCCCGTATCCCCGAGCGAAGACGAGGGGCTTGTTCGAGCATAGCGAGAGCCTGCACCGCCGCTGCCTCGACTTCGCTCGGCATGGCCCCTCGTCTTCGCTCGGGGATACGGGAAATTTTAAATCAATCCTCCGCCGCGATCCGCACCTTCAGCCCGTCGAGCGCATCGGTGAACGGCAGCTGGCACGACAGGCGCGAGCTGTCGTCGCGGTCGGTGGTCGAATCGAGCAGGTCGTTCTCGTCCTCGCTCATCGCGGGCAGCAGGTCGGCCGCGCCGGCCTCGACATGGACATGGCAAGTCGCGCACGAACAGCATCCGCCGCACAGCGCGAGCAGTTCGTCGAAGCCCGCGTCGCGGATATTTTCCATCACGGTCAGGCTGGTGTCGCCTTCGATCTCATGTTCGGTCCCGTCGCGCGTCACCACAATCAGCTTGGCCATGCTCGTCCCCAATATCGTTTGATTCGGAAGGGGCTATGTCGCGCGTTGCGCGGCAAATCAAGCGCTGCTAGTTAGACAGGTGAGGAACAAAAGGAGAATATGGAAATGGGCCTGACCCAGGAGCAGCTCAACGCCGGGATCGACGCGCTCGCGGGGATCGAGCCGGGTTTCGCCCGCGCGCTGGCGGGCGCCGGCTATCCCGAGCCGCGCATCCGCGAGCCCGGCTATACAACGCTGCTGCGCACGATCGTCGGCCAGCAGGTCAGCGTCGCCGCCGCGACCTCGATCTGGAACAAGCTGGAGGCGGCGTTCGGCGCCGGCTGCCCCGCGAACGTGATGGCGGCGGCCGAATTCGACGCGCTGCGCGCCTGCGGGCTGTCGGCGCAGAAACAGGGCTATGCGAAGAGCCTCGCGCAGCTGGTGCTCGACGGCGAACTCGCCTTCGACGCGCTGCCCGCCGACGATGAGGAAGCGATCGCGCTGCTCACCCGCGTGAAGGGCATCGGCCGCTGGTCGGCCGAGATCTACCTGCTCTTCGCCGAGGGCCGTCCCGACGTCTGGCCAGCGGGCGACCTCGCGGTGCAGGAGGCGGTCGGCCGCATCCTGAAGCTCGACGCGCGACCGAACGAAAAGGCGGTGCGCGATCTCGCCGAACCCTGGCGCCCCCACCGCGGCGCGGCGGCGATCTTCAGCTGGCATTGCTATAATATGGCGGTGATCTAGGTAAAAAGCCCCTCCCCTTCAGGGGAGGGGTTGGGGTGGGGGCTCGCGGGCCGGCGCAAGGCCGCTGGGCCCACCCCGCTGCGACTAGGCCCGGCTTCGCCGGACCAAGTCTCGCTGCCCCTCCCCTGAAGGGGAGGGGTTTGGTTTGAGAGGAAATGAAGCATGACCACCCGCGACATCGTCACCGCCTATTACGCCGCCTTCAACGCGGGCGACACCGACGCGATGCTCGCGCTCGTCGCCGACGATGTGCGTCATGACGTCAACCAGGGCGAGCCGCGCCACGGCAAGGCGCGCTTCGCCGAATTCAACGCGCATATGACCAAATGCTACCGCGAAACCCTCACCGACATGCTGATCTTCGCCGAGGGCAACCGCGCCGCCGCCGAGTTCACCGTGAACGGCACCTATCTCGCCACCGACGACGGGTTGCCGGAAGCGACCGGCCAGACCTACCGCCTCCCCGCCGGCGCCTTCCTGTCGGTGAACGACGCGGGCCTGATCGACCGTATCACCACCTATTACAACCTCGCCGACTGGCTGAAGCAGGTCGGCGCATGAGCGTGACCGTCGCGCCGGTGACCGGCGCGGGCCTCGCCGCGGTGATCCCCGCGCTCGCCGAGTTGCGCATCACGGTGTTCCGCGCCTTTCCCTATCTCTACGACGGCGACGCCGTCTATGAGGCCGACTATCTCGCCGATTTCGCCGCCGCCGAAGGCGCGGTGGTCGTCGCCGCGCGCGATGGCGATACGATCGTCGGCGCCGCCACCGCCGCGCCGCTCGCCGCGCAGGACGCCGCGTGGCGCGCGCCGCTCGAAGCCGCGGGCTTCGACATCGCCCGCACCTTCTATTTCGGCGAATCGGTGCTGCTGGAGGGCTATCGCGGCCGGGGGATCGGCCACGCCTTCTTCGACCACCGCGAGGCGCAGGCCCGCACTCACGGCGCGACGCACGCCGCCTTTTGCAGCGTCATTCGCGCGGACGACCACCCTGCCCGCCCCGCGAATTACCGCCCGCTGGACAGCTTCTGGCGCGCCCGCGGCTATGCGCCGCTCGACGGCGTGACGGCGTGGTTCGACTGGAAGACGGTCGGCGGCGGCGAAGAGCGGCACGAACTGCAATATTGGACGCGGGCACTCTGATCCCGGTCCAACCCTTGGACTGCATATGACGACGATAGGGCGGTTGCGGACATCTTGACTCCCCTCCCTTTCAGGGAGGGGCCGGGGGTGGGTCGCCGCCGCAGGCGGCATTCTTTCTTTCGGCTCGCTGCGCTCGCACCCACCCCTAACCCCTCCCTGAAGGGAGGGGAATGGTCTGAAATCCACTCCGAAACGAACATCGCGGCATGTTCGCGACCCGCCGAAAGAAAAGGCCGAGCGGAGCATCCTCCACCCGGCCCGGTCATGTTCATCAAGCGCGAAGGCTTATTTCTTCGCAGCCGCCTTCTTGGCGGGAGCCTTCTTCGGCTTTTCCTCGGCGGCGGGCTTGTCCTCGGCTTCGGCCTTCGGAGCCGCCTTCTTCGCCGGGGCCTTCTTGGCCGTCGCGGGCTTTTCGTCCTTGGCCGCTTCCTTCACCGCCTCTTTCTTGGCGGCCGGCTTCTTCGCGGCCGCCTTCTTGGCAGGCTTGGCGTCATGGTCATGGTCGTGACCGCAGCCCGGGCCGTGGACATGACCGCTGTCGTCGTCGGCCTCGATCGCCGCCTCGATCTCTTCGCGGGTCACGTCGCGGTCGCTGATCTCGGCCTTTTCGAACAGGAAGTCGACGACCTTGTCCTCATAGAGCGGGGCGCGGAGCTGCGCGGCGGCGAGGGCGTCCTGCTGGACATATTCGACGAAGCGCTGGCGGTCCTCGGGGCGATACTGCTGCGCCGCCTGCATCACCAGCCGCTGCATTTCCTGCTGCGACACCTGCACGCCATGCGCCTGTCCGATCTCCGACAGCAGCAGGCCCAGGCGGACGCGGCGCACCGCGATCGCGCGATAGTCGTCCTTGTCCTTCTCCAGCTCGGCCTTCGCCGCCTCGGGGTCTTCCTCGTGGCTCGCCTCATGCTCCAGCTGCTGCCAGATCTGGCCGAACTCGGCCTCGACCATCGTCGGCGGCACGTCGAAGTCGTGCGCGGCGGCGAGCTGGTCGAGCAGCTTGCGCTTCATGTGCGTGCGCGTGAGCCCATTATGCTCCTGCTCGACCTGGTCCTTCATCAGCTCCTTGAGCTTGTCGAGGCTTTCGAGGCCGAGCGATTTCGCGAACTCGTCGTCGATCTTCGTCTCGCCGGGCACCTTCACCTGCTTGACCGTGACCGCGAATTCGGCGGGCTGGCCCTTCAGATTTTCGACCGGATAATCGTCGGGGAAGGTCACCTTCAGCACCTTCTCGTCGCCGGTCTTCACCCCGACGAGCTGGTCCTCGAAGCCGGGGATCAGCTGGCCCGAACCGATCTCGACCGCCATATCCTCGCCCGTGCCGCCGTCGAAGGGGGTGCCGTCGACGCTGCCGGCGAAGTCGATGACAACCTGGTCGCCCTCGACCGCCTTCTTCGTCTTGGGCGCGTCCTCGAAGCGCTTCATCTGCGCGGCGAATTCCTCGATCTTCGCCATCACCGCCGCGTCGTCGACGGGAACGGTCAGCCGTTCGAGCTTCAGCCCCTCGATCGAAGGCGCCGCGATCTCGGGCAGCACTTCGAGCGCGACGGTGAGTTCGGCGTCCTTGCCGGCCTCATAACCGTCGCCCAGCGTCACCGCGGGCTGCAACGCCGGACGCAGCTTTTCCTTGGCAATGAGGTTTTTCACGCCCTCGTCGATCGCCTTGTTCAGCGCGTCGGCCGACAGCGCGGCGCCGTGCATCTTGCGGATCAGGTTCGGCGGCACCTTGCCGGGGCGAAAGCCGGGCATGCGCACGGTCGGCGCGATGCTCTTCACCTCTTCGTCGACGCGCGCGTCGATGTCCTTGGCGGTGATGGTGACGCGATATTCGCGCTTCAGGCCTTCGTTCAGCGTTTCGACGGTGTTCATTGCCTTGATCTTGTCCTTGCTCAAATCTCTCGGTTGCCCGGCCCTCTGCGACGGTGGAACTGGTGCGGGCGAAGGGACTCGAACCCCCACATCTTGCGATACTGGTACCTAAAACCAGCGCGTCTACCAATTCCGCCACGCCCGCTTGGGAAGCTTCGGCCGGGTGCACGAAAACGCGCGCAAAGCCGCGCACGCCCGTGCGGGCCGCGCGGGGCTATAGCAGACGCGCGGCCAAGGGCAAGGGCGGAACGGCGCCCCGCCCGGCGCGTTGTTGGGCCAAGGAGACGAATGATGACGACCGCCCCCGACCCGCTGCCGAAACCCAGGCCCGACACCATCGAACCGCAGGCGCCGCCCGAACGGCCGGTGCAGCCCACCCCGCTCGAAGACCCCGCCGGCCAGCCCCCCGAAATCCCCGGCCGACCCGGCGGCGGCGACATCGACCAGCCCGGCCACGGCCCCGACGAGGTGCCGCCGGATCAGGTTTGAGCCACTCGTCATTGCGAGCGAAGCGAAGCAATCCAGAGCGGGTTTACGCGACTCTGGATTGCTTCGCTTCGCTCGCAATGACGAGTGAGTTGCATGGCAGGACTTGACCCGCCCCCTGCCCGCCCGCCACGATACGCGCGGGAGAGAAAAGCATGAAGACATGGACCGCCTCGCTTGCCGCGCTGCTTCTGGCGGCGGCGCCCGCCGCCGCGCAGGACGCCACCCTCTATCGCGGCGGCCCGATCGTCACGATGGACGGCGATGCGCCGCAGACGGTCGAGGCCGTCGTCACCCGCGGCGAGCGCATCGCCTTCGCCGGCCCCGAAGCCGAGGCGCGCGCGATCGCCGGCCCCGACGCCGCGATCCACGACCTCGCCGGCGCGACGATGCTGCCGGGCTTCATCGACGCCCATTCGCACTTCACCGTCGCGACGATGAGCGCGGGCGGGCTCGACCTGCGCGATCCCGCGCTTCCCGCAGTGGCCGACATTCCGGGTCTGCAGGGCGCGATCCGCGGCCATATCGCGCGGCAGGCGCCGCCGCCGGAACGCTGGATAACCGTCTGGCAATTCGATCAGGAGGCGCTTGCCGAACAACGCTACATCACCCGCGCCGAACTCGACGCCGTCGCGCCCGACCATCCGCTCGTCGTTCTCCACGTATCGCTGCACGGCGCGGTGGCGAACAGCGCGGCGCTGAAAGCCGCGGGGATCGACGAAGCCACCCCCGCCCCGCCCGGCGGCATGATGCTGCGCGACGAGGCCGGCCGCCTGAACGGCGTGCTGCTCGAAAAGGCGATGTTCCTGCTGATCGCAAAAATGCCGCAGCCGACACCCGACCAGAAACTCGCCGCGCTCGACGCCGCGCAGGCGCGCTATTTCGCGGAGGGTTATACCCACGCACAGGACGGCGCGACCCAGCCCGCCGACATCGCCTTCCTGACCTCGCCCGCAGCCCGCGAGCGGTTGAAGATCGACCTCGCGCTGCTTCCCTTCTCACCCGGTCTCGACGCGCTGCTCGCCGATCCCGACATTGAGTTCGGCGCTTACGAAGGGCATGTGAAGCTGCAGGGGATCAAGTTCGTGCTCGACGGATCGGTGCAGGCGCGCACCGGCTATTTCACGCGCGATTATGCGCGCGGCAGCCCGGAGGGGCACCATCCCTGGCACGGCGAACCGGTCCTGTCGGAAGAAGAGTTTATCGCGCAGGCGAAGCAGGCCCACGCCCGCGGCTGGCAGCTGTTCGTCCACGCCAACGGCGATGCCGCGATCGACATGGCGATCCGCGGCTTCGACACGCTCGGCATCGCGGCCGCCGCCGACCGCCGTCCCATCGTCATCCACTCACAGTTCCAGCGCCGCGACCAGCTTCCCGCCTATGCCCGCATCGGCGTCGGCCCCGCCTATTTCTCCAACCACGCCTGGTATTGGGCCGACATCCACCGGAGCAATTTCCCGGCCGAGGTCGTCGATTTCATCAGCCCGCTGCGCTCGGCGCGCGCCGCCGGGCTGACCCCGTCGAACCACAGCGACTACAGCGTCACCCCGCTCGACACGCGCTTCATGCTATGGACGTCGATGGCCCGCGTTTCGCCGACGGGCGTGGTCAGCGGCGCGGACGAGCGCATCGATGCCTATGCGGCGCTCCAGGCGCTGACCACCGGCCCCGCGTGGCAGATTTTCGAGGAGGACCGCAAAGGGCGCATCAAGACCGGCCTGCTCGCCGACTTCGCGATCCTCGACCGGAATCCGCTGACGACCGCGGTGGACGACATCAAGACCATCCGCGTGGTCGAAACGATCAAGGAAGGGCGCAGTGTTTGGAAGGCCGCAGACTGACGCTTTCGATCAGATCGTCAACGTGTCGAGCAGCCGGTTCACTCTCGACGCATCGCGGTCGAAATAATGGATCGACGGGGCAACGAAGCTGACGAGATACAGCTGCCCGCCAACGATCGCCGCCTTGGCGATGCCCTTGCGCGGCAGTTGGTCGCCCTCCACCGTGTAGGTGAAGCTGAAGCGCACCGCGTCATGCCCACCCATCTTGTCGGGCTCGACCCCGCCGACCTCGAACAGCGAGGTGCCGAGCGCGGTGCGCGTCGATGTCTCGAAAAACTCGACGACGTCGGGCAGCAGCATCGTCTTGCTGAATTTCGGCAGCGGGCGGGCCTTTTTCGCGATGTCGCGGAACAATGTGCCACCGTCCGCGAGACCGCCGACAAAATAGAGTTCGTTGAGCGAGGTGCCATCGAGCGTCCAGACCTCGCTGGTCTTGATCGGTCGCGCGGTCCAGCGGTTCCAGTCGCCGTCGGGCGTGACCGTCATGCCGCTCTTCGCGACCGCCACCGGCTGACCGGCCGGCACCAGCTTCCAGCCGGCCAGCGCCGGCGTGGCGACCAGCATGGCGGCGATCAAGGCGGTTCCAACTATCGATTTCCGGATCATTTCGATTCCCCTGCAAGCGTCGTTATCATCGCCCGGTCCGATGCATCGGGCGCACGGCGCAGATATTCTCTCAGTTCGGCGCGGCCAGCGTCGGCGTCGCCGCTCCGCATCAACGAAAGACCCAGACCCCGCCATATCGCGGGCATTTCGCCGCCCGCCGCGATCGCGTCGCGATAAAAGCCCGTCGCCGTCCCGAAATCCCCCGCCTGCGCACGGCGGCGGTGAAGCTCGCCGCGAGCGAACAGCAATTCCGCCGTCCAGCCGCTTTCCGCCAACTGCTTCAGCAGGAATTCGGACGCCCCGAAATCGTTGAGCTTTGCCTGATCGTCAAAAAAATCGGCCCAGAAAGGCGCCAGCGCCGCGCGGTAGCGCTCGGTGCCCAGATCGCGCGCCGTACCAGTCTGCGCCGCCGCCAGTGCCTTCAGCGTATCGACGCGTTCCGCGCTGGGCGGATGGGTGGCGAAGATGCCGCCATTCTTGTCCTTGCGGCTCTTCGTCTTGCGCTCGGCGGCGGTCGCATCCATCTCGTCGCGCAGGCGGCTCCATATCCGCGTTGCGGCTGCGGGATCATATCCGCCCTTCACCAGATAATCGATCGACTTGGCGTCGGCGTCGCGCTCCATCTCGCGGTTGAAACTGAACATCGACATGCCGATGCCCAGCTGCGCGACGAAACCAAAGGGAATGAAACCCAGCCAGGCGGCGGCATTGGTCTTGCCGCGAATGTCGCGGAACAGGCGCAGGCTGTGCTGTTCCTTGTAATGGGCGAATTCATGGCCGAGCACGGAGGCGAGTTGCGCCTCATTCTCCATGCGCAGCAACAGGCCCGACCAGACCTGCATCATCCCGTTGGGCGCCATCGACGCGTTGAAATAGGGCGTGCGCATGATGTAGATTCGCGCCGCGCCACATTCATCCTCGCCCACCGAACGGCACAATACGCCGCGGACATAGGCATTGAGTTCGGGATCGCGGATCACGAATTCCGATGTCTGCAACTTGCGCTCGACCTCGTTCATCTGCATCCACAGGCCGCGCTCGTCGGAATCCTGCGGTTCGTAGGGCGCAGCCACAGCCGGGACGGGCAGCAGCAGGCTGACGGCCAGCAAAAGACGGCGCATGCGCGCGGTCATTTTTTCGCTGCGAGTTCGGACGAGGCGGCGGCCGTTTCACCCGGACGCGACGGCATGCCGGCCAGGATGGCATCTATCATCTTGCCCGCGCCTTCGGCCTCGCGCACGTCACCCTTCGACCCGCGCAGCAGGTTGAACCAGACGATATTGCCGCTTTCGAGTTCGACCAGCGACACATAGGCGACATGCTGACCGCCGGACACGATGACACAGGCGCCGATAAGACAACCGAGCGCCCCGACCACCTGCATCGCCTTGCGCGAATCGCTCGCGAACTGGTCATAGGTCATCACGAAAAGACCATAGTTCGCGCCCGAAAGCTTGCCGATCTCCGCCGTGCCCGGCCCCAGCGTATAAGCGAAATCTTCCTTCTTGGTCGGCAGCTTGCCACCCGCGAGGCCATATTTGTGCGCGATAATCGCACCGACGACCGCCGAATGGAGCCCGTCATAGTCGGCGACGAGATCGGCATGGATCGCCGCTTCGGGTGCCGCTTGCGCCGCAGCGAATGCGGCCTGCTCCGCCGAACAGTCGGGCGCGGGCGGCAGCGTCGTCGCGTCGTCTCCCGACGGCGACACCGTGTCGGCCGAAAGAGCCTCACCCTCGACGGGCGGCAGCGGAGCCGGCGGCGTCTGGCACAGCGTCAGCGCCTGCTGTGTCGCGTCGAGCGCCGCGACGCGCGCAGCCTCGACGCCCGCGAGCCTCTCTTCCATCATCACGAAGTCGATGTTGCGCGCCTGCAACTTCGCCCGCAGCGCGGCGGTAATTTCCTTGCGCGCGGATTCGGTCCAGTCGGCATTGGGTTCGGCGAGGCCCCCGCCCTGGAGCTGGCCGACATCGACGTCGGGCCGCATCAAGGTGATCGTGACCGGCTTGTCCGCCGGCAGGGCATAGCCCTGCAGCGCGAAATCCTTCGTCCCCGCGAACGCGACAGACGACAGCGAAACGGATGCCGCCAAGGCACCCGCCAACATCAATTTACGCAAATGCGACCCCCAATGCCCCCAAAACAGACGGGAGCATTGCTAGCTCAATTGCATCGATTCACAATATGGAAAATTGCAAGTTGCGGCGAACCGAAAAAAGCGTCTTTTCTATTGAGAAAGCGCCTTTTTCAGCAGTTCGTTCACCACCTGCGGGTTGGCCTTGCCCTGCATCGCCTTCATCGTCTGGCCGACGAAGAATCCGAACAGGGCCTCCTTGCCGCCGCGATATTGTTCCAGCTGATTCGGGTTGTTCGCCAGCACCTCGGCGATCACCGCCTCGATCGCGCCGGTGTCGCTCGTCTGCCTGAGGCCCTTGTCCTCGACGATCTTGGCCGCGCCGTCACCGGTTTCCAGCATGATCTCGAACACCTGCTTGGCGATGCTGCCCGAAATCGTGCCGTCGGCAATCAGGCCGAGCAGTTCGCCCGCCTGCGCGGGGGTCACCGGGCAATCGCCGATGTCCTTGCCCAGCCGGTTGAGCGCGCCGAACAGCTCGCTCGTCACCCAGTTCGCCGCAGCCTTCGGCTCCGCGCCCGTTTCGAGCAGCGCGTCGAACCAGCGCGCATTCTCGACCTCGGCGGTCAGCACACCGGCATTATAGGCCGAGATCCCCGCCGCCTCGTATCGTGCGCGCTTGGCGTCGGGCAGTTCGGGCAGGCTCGCCCGGCATTCGTCCAAAAAGGCGTCGTCGAGTTCGAGCGGCAGCAGGTCGGGGTCGGGGAAATAGCGGTAATCGTGCGCATCCTCCTTCGACCGCATCGTCCGCGTCGTGCCGCTGTCGGGATTGAACAGGCGCGTTTCCTGATCGACCGTGCCGCCCGATTCCAGCACCTCGACCTGCCGCTGCGCCTCATATTCGATCGCCTGCATGACGAAGCGCACCGAGTTGACATTCTTCGTCTCGGTCCGCGTGCCGAGCGCATCGCCGGGCTTGCGGACGCTGACGTTGACGTCGGCGCGCATCGAGCCCTCTTCCATATTGCCGTCGCACGAGCCGACATAGCGCAGGATCGCGCGCAGCTTGCGCAGATATGCCCCGGCCTCGGCGGGCGAGCGCATGTCGGGCTTCGACACGATCTCCATCAGCGCGACGCCCGAGCGGTTGAGGTCGACGTAGGACATGGTCGGATGCTGGTCGTGCATCAGCTTGCCCGCGTCCTGCTCGACATGGATGCGCTCCACGCCGATGACTTTCTCGCCGTCGATCCCGGCCTTCTCGTCCGGCTCGATAGTCAGCGAACCTTCGCCGACAAGCGGATGATAAAGCTGTGAAATCTGGTAACCCTGCGGCAGGTCAGCATAGAAATAATTCTTGCGGTCGAAGCGCGAATATTTGTTGATCACCGCGTCGATCGCCATGCCGGTCCGCACCGCCTGGCGGATGCACTCGCGGTTCGGCACCGGCAGCATCCCCGGCATCGCGGCGTCGACGAGGCTGACCTGCGTGTTCGGCTCCGCCCCGAACGCCGTCGCGGCGCCCGAAAAGAGCTTGGCGTTGGAGGTGACCTGCGCATGGACCTCGAGGCCGACCACGACCTCCCACTCGCCGGTTTCGCCCTTGATGCGATAGTCAGTCATTCTTCACGTCTTCCAACATCCTGCGCGCCTTGCGTTTCTTCGAATAATGCCGCCAGCCCAGCCCCACGCACAATCCAGCCAAATCAGCGATAAAATAGGCTACTGGCAACACCAGCGCGATAAACGCCAAGGCGACTAAATCTTCCAACCTACCACCACTTCTCCGCCCGCGCCGTGAACCCCGCGCGTTCCTCGATCGCCAACCCCGCGTTCAGCACCCCCTGCTCGTCGAAGGCCTTGCCGATGATCTGCAAGCCCAGCGGCAGCCCTTCGCGGTTCAGCGCCGCGGGCACCGACATGGCGGGCAGGCCCGCGAGGCTCGCGGGCACCGCGAACACGTCGTTCAGATACATCGCCAGCGGATCGGCGGTCTTTTCGCCCAGCCCGAAGGCCGCCGACGGCGCGGTCGGGGCGAGGATGACGTCGCAAGCCTCGAACGCCGCCGAGAAATCGCGCGAAATCAGCGTCCGCACCTTCTGTGCCTGCGTGTAATAGGCGTCGTAGAAGCCCGCCGACAGCACATAAGTGCCGATCATGATGCGCCGCTTGACCTCGGGCCCGAAGCCCTCGGCGCGCGTCGCGGCATACATGTCCTGCAATCCAGCCTTTTCAGGCAGGTCGCGCAGCCCGTAGCGCACCCCGTCATAGCGCGCGAGGTTCGACGAGGCCTCGGCGGGCGCGATGATATAATAGGCGGGCAGCGCATATTTGGTGTGCGGCAGGCTGATCTCGACCACCTCCGCGCCCGCATCTTTCAGCATCGCGATGCCGGCGTCCCACATCGCGTCGATGTCGGGATCGATGCCTTCCAGCCGATATTCCCTGGGAATACCGACCGTCTTACCCTTGAGATCGCTCGACAAAGCTGCTTCCCAATTCGGCACCGGCAGGTCGAGGCTGGTCGCATCCTTGGGATCGAAACCCGCCATGGTTTCGAGCATGATCGCGCAGTCCTTGACGTCGCGCGCCATCGGCCCCGCCTGGTCGAGCGAGCTGGCGAAAGCGACGATGCCCCAGCGCGAGCAGCGGCCATAGGTCGGCTTGATCCCCGAAATGCCCGTGAAGGCGGCGGGCTGGCGGATCGAGCCGCCGGTGTCGGTCCCCGTCGCCGCGGGGCACAGCCGCGCCGCGATCGCTGCCGACGAGCCGCCCGACGAGCCGCCCGGCGCGAGCGCGGCATTGCCGCCATCGTTACGCTTCCACGGGCTGATGACATTGCCGAACCAGCTGGTCTCGTTCGACGAGCCCATCGCGAACTGGTCGAGGTTCAGCTTCCCCAGCATCCCCGCGCCCGCGTCCCACAATTTCTGCGACACGGTCGATTCATAGCGCGGCACGAAGCCTTCGAGCATATGGCTCGCGGCGGTCGTCTGGACGCCCTTGGTCGCGAACAGATCCTTCATCCCGATCGGCACGCCGGAGAGCGGCTTCAGCGTCCCAGCCGCACGGTCGGCGTCGGCCGCTTTCGCGGCCTCCAGCGCATGCTCGGGCGTCTCGACGATGAACGCATTGAGCGCCTTCGCGCCCGCGACATTGGCGCTGAACGCTCCGGCGACCTCGACGGCGGAAAAATCGCCCGCGCGGTGGCCGTCGCGGATCTGCGCGACGGTCAGGTTGGTCAGGTCGGTCATTATTCGATCACCTTCGGCACGCCGAAGAAGCCATGCTGCGGCTCGGGCGCGTTCGCCAGCACGTCGTCACGGCGGTTGCCGCCGGTCAGCGGGTCGGCGTCCACCACATCATCACGCAGGCGCAGCGTGTTGGGGATCACCGCAGTCATCGGCTCGACTCCGGTGACGTCGACCTCGCCGAGCTGCTCGACCCAGCCCAATATGCCGTTCAATTCGCCTTCCATCGCGGCAGCTTCCGCATCGCTGATCGCGATGCGCGCCAGCGACGCGATTTTCCTGACCGTTGCCTGATCGATTGCCATGAAATCCTGCCTTAGCGGGGAGAAGCTGCGCCGCTAGCATTCCGCTCCGTCCGCTTCAACCACCCTTCTCCCCTTCCGCAGGCAGGAGGGGCGGCGAGACTCGCGGACTTGTCCGCTAGCCGCAGCGGGGCGGGCCTGAACCGCTCATTCGAAATCCTGACCCACCGGCTTGCCGTTGACGAAGATCTGCTGGCGGGTGACGGGGCGCACCTCGACCTGCCCCGTTTCCAGCTCTTCGCTCGTCGGCGCCTCCTCGCCCTCGCGGGCACCCCCGAAGCGAAAGCCGCGGTCGTCGCGCGCCCAGCTTCCGGCGGCCGGATCGCCCTTGAACAGCGTCACCTGCCGATGACTCCGGCCGATCAGCGCGGCGCGATCGGCGGCGACCCACAGCAGCACGCAGCGCGAAGCGCGGCAATCGCCCTCGCGCTCGATCAGCGCCAGCAGCGGCTCCGGCACGTCGCGGCCTTCGGGCACGACGCGGACGCGCTCCAGCAGCGGCTTGGCCGCGAAGGCGATGTCGGTGGCTTCCTCACCCTCGAACCGCACCAGGTCCCAGCGCTGCTCGGCCTTCAGCGCCCAGTTGGCGAGCTGCGCGCGCGCCGTGTCGGGCGACCCCGCCAGCTCCTTCAGCGCCTCCCGCCCGCTCGGTCCGAAATCGAACGCCATCGCCGCCCAGTCGAATTTCTCCGCCGTTACCGCCCCCGATTTCAGCCGCGCCATCTGGTCGCGCGTCGATATAGCCCCGAAATCGAGGATCGGCAGCGCCAGAAAGGCGGCGAGCAGCATCAGGCCGATCGCGAGGCGTTGCTGCAACGGCCGCAGCATATCGTCGAAACCGCGCCGTCCCTTCACCAGCGCCCACACCCCGGCAAGGCCATAGGCGAGCGCGATCAGTACCGCGATCACGCCCCAGATGCGCTCGGGCGTCCAGCCATATTGGCCGATACGCAGCAGCATCGCCCGGAAGGCGATGGCGGCGAGCGGCAGCACCGCGACCGCCAGCACCGCCGCCGCGCCGTGGAGCAGCCGGTTGCCCGAGCGGTCGGCGGCCCCGTTGCCGATCACCGCGTTGGCGAGCAGCACCGCAAAGGCCGCCGCCGACAGCATCAGCGCCGCGGTCGAAAAACCCGAATCCCACAGTTTCTGAAGCCCCGTTCCGAGCAGCGAGATCAGGAACAGCACGAGCGCGACCGCCAGCACCGGCGCCAGCACCGCGAGCACGATCATCACCAGCTTCTGCAGCGTCGCGACCAGCCGGTCGCGCTCGAGCAGCAGCCCGACCGCGCCGCCAAAGGCCGCGCCCGCCAGCATCCAGCCGAACCAGCTCTTGCCCATCAATTGCTTGATCAGATCGATTCCGATCAGGTCGAACAGCGACGCGATCAGCCACATCAGCAGGAAGGTGATGCCGGTGAAGACCAGCCCCGCGGCGCCGATCACCGCATCGGCCCAGGCATGGCCGTGGATGCGGTCGTATGGCATCGTCCACAGTCGCCAGAAACGCCAGTCGGGCGCGACGTCGCGCCGCGTCTGGAACAACGGCGTCGCCACGAGCACGGCGAGCAGACCCGACCAGAACGGCCATTCGACCGGCGATCCGCCGACATTATAGCCCGCCGAATGCCAGCTGATCAGCCCCATCACCGCGCCCCAGAGCAGCGCGAAGCCCGCCGCCCAGTGCCAGCGCCGCCGCTCGACACCCAGCACGAACACCAGCGTCGACACCGCGACGAGCGCCGCGAGCGCGGCGCGCCACGGCTCGCCCGCGCTGTCGTAGGCGCGATCGACGAGGAAATGGAAGATCAGCCCGGCGATCGCGCAGATCGCCGCCATGATCCACGGACGCAGCGGCCAGGGCGGATCGCTGTCGTCGAGACGTGCGGAGACGGGCCGGGGCGACTCGGGGGCGGGCGGAGTTGCGGTTGCGTCGGTCATGCCCCACATCTGCTCTTGTTAAGCACGTCGGCGCAAGCCAGATAGCGCCCATAATTCCGTTCGTGTCGAGCGAAGTCGAGACATCCCGAAGGCGCGAACCATGAGGGGCATCTCGACTTCGCTCGATGCGAACGGATAAGGAATATTCTCCCCCGCCCTCATGGAGCCCCCATTGGCCCGCAAATTCCTCTATCTGATCGCCGCGATCATCATCCTCATCCTCGGCGTCGGCGTCGCCTATCAGCTCAATCCGGGCTGGTTCGGCCGCGTCGCCTTTGTCCCCTCGACCGAATTCGTGCCGCAGCAGGCGGCGGCGCCCAACGCCTATGACGATCCCGCGCTGTGGTTTTCGCGGCCCGGGCTCGAGGAAGATCCCTCCGACTGGCGCCCCGATACGGCCGAGGGCGAAGGCCGCGCGCCCGACAGCGCGAAAGCCGCCACCGACAAGCTGATCCCGCCCGCCAGGGCCGCCGTCGCCGCGTCGCCCGCCGATGCCGCTCCGCCGAAGGGCGACGCCGCCGTCTTTTTCGTCCACCCGACCAGCTATTACAGCCGGTCGAGCTGGAACGCCCCGCTCGACGACCGCGACGCCAACCACCGCGCCACCCTGTTCATGCAGGGCATGGCGAGCGCCTTTTCGGACGCGGGCGAGGTGTGGGCGCCGCGCTACCGCCAGGCGACGCTCGGCGCCTTCCTCGCCAGCGACCGGGTGACCGCGGGCAAGGCGATCGACGCCGCCTATCGCGACGTCGAACAGGCGTTCGACGCCTTCGCCGCCGCGATCCCGGCGAACAAGCCGATCATCCTCGCCGGCCACAGCCAGGGCGCGCTGCACCTGACCACCCTGCTCAAGAACCGCATCGCGGGCACCCCGCTCGCGAAGCGGATCGTCGCCGCCTATGTCGTCGGCTGGCCGGTATCGGTCGACACCGACATCGCGGGTCTCGGCCTGCCCGCCTGCGAAACGCCGGAGCAAAAGGGCTGCGTGCTGAGCTGGGTCAGCTTCGCCGAGCCCGCCGATCCGCAGATGGTGCTCGACGCCTATGACGGCACGATCGGCTTCGACGGCCGCCCGCGCGCGGACACGCGCATGCTCTGCACCAACCCGCTGACCGGCATTCCCGACAGCGAGGCGAAGGCGGACGCCAACATCGGCACGCTGAAGCCCACCGAGGGCTTCAAGAGCGGGTCGCTGATCGCGGGCCGTATCGGCGCCCGCTGCGACGAGGACCGCGGCCTGCTGATGATCGGACGCGGCGACGTCGCGAAGAATTATGTCGTCGCGGGCTATGTGCTGCCCGGTAACAATTACCACGTCTACGACATCACCCTCTATTGGGCGAATGTCCGCGCCGACGTGCTGCGCCGGCTGGCGGCCTATGAGGGCAAGCCCTCGCCGGTGCCGGCTGCGGCGGTGCCGGTGCAGCATTCAATCCCCGCTACGGCCAAATCATAGATTCGTCATTGCGACTCCGGCGGAAGCCGGGGTCGCAATGACGCGTTTTAGTAATAAGAACGGCCAAACCCCTCCCCTTCAGGGGAGGGGCAGCGAGACTTGCGGGCTTGCCCGCTAGTCGCAGCGGGGTGGGCCTGGAGCCTAGCGCAAGGCCGATGGCCCCACCCCAACCCCTCCCCTGAAGGGGAGGGGCTTATGCTCGACTTCGCGCGGCTCGAAGGGCTAGAGGGGGGATGATGATCACCCTCTCCGTCCCCGACTTCGCCGCCGCGCTCCCCGACGGCGGCCGTCTCGCGGGCCTCGACGTCGGCACGAAGACCATCGGCGTCGCGCTGTGCGACGCGGGCTGGAGCTTCGCGACCCCTGACAGAACGATCCTCCGCAGGAAATTCACCGCCGACCTCGAAGCGCTGCGCCAGCTCGTCG
>CALMYE010000100.1 GCA_937873425.1 uncultured Sphingopyxis sp.
CGGCGGGCGCGGGGGCGGCGGGTACCGCCGCTTGGAGATCGCGACCGGCGGGCGGGTCGCGGGGGGGGGCGGGATCAGCCGCTACGAAATGGGAACGCTGCCCGCCGGGCCGCAAAATTATTTCAACCTGATCTTCCGCCGCGGCTCGATGGCGGGGTTCATCGTGCTCGACTGGGCGAGCGAGTTTCCCGCGATCCGCAAGCGTCTGGAGGGCTTCGTGCTCGACGGGCGGCTCCACTACCGCGAGGATGTGCAGCACGGGTTCGAAAATGCGCCCGAAACGCTGAAGCGCCTGTTCAGCGGCCGGAACCGCGGCAAGCAACTCTTGAAGCTCTGAGGAGAATCCTATGGGAAGGCTGGCCGGCAAGCGCGCCGTCATCATCGGCGCGGCATCGACGGGAAACATGGCGCAGGTGACCGCGCGGCGCTTCGCGCGCGAAGGCGCGACGGTGATGGTCGCGGGCCGCAGGCAGGAACCGCTCGACGCGCTCGCGGCGGAGATCGGCGGCCATGCGGCGCTCTGCGATATCACCGACCGGGCCTCGGTCTTCGCGCTCGCCGATGCGGCGAGGGCGGCGATGGGCGGCGTCGATATCGCGATGAACGCCACCGGCTGGGGACTGCTCAAGCCGCTCCTCGAGGTGACCGGGGAGGAGCTGGACGCCATCGTCGCACTGCAGTTCAGCGGGGTGCATCATTTCCTCCAGGCCTTCGTCGGCGCGATGCTGGCGAACGATCCGGGCGGTGGGTCGATCATCCAGATTTCGTCGGCGACGACGCGTTCGCCGATCGGCAACCACGCCGCCTATATCGGCACCAAGGCAGGGTCGGAGGCGCTGATCCGCTGCGTCGCCAATGATTTCGGCGCGGCGGGCATCCGCGCGAACATCGTGTCGCCGGCGTTCACCGAGTCGCCGATGACCGAGGGGGCGTTCGCGACGCCGGGCCTCGTCGATGCCTTTCTGCCGCGCTATCCGCTGGGGCGGCTCAACACCGCCGAGGATGTGGCGAACGCTTGCCTGTGGCTCGCGAGCGACGAGGCGTTCGTGACCGGCGAGAATCTCCAGCCCAACGGCGGGCTGGCGCTGCGCGGCAATCCGCAGGAAGCCGACATCGCGACGGCGGTCGGCGCGGCGATGGCGAAATTGCAGGCGCAATAAAACGCCTCGTCATTGCGAGCGTAGCGAAGCAATCCAGAGCGGTTTGCGCGGGCTCTGGATTGCTTCGCTACGCTCGCAATGACGGACTGTGAGGTAACGTCAGCCGATCTGCCGCTCGCGCCCCTCCCAATAGGGCGCGCGCAGTTCGCGGCGGAGGATTTTGCCCGACGGGTTGCGCGGCAGCGCGGGGATGAAATCGACCGACTTCGGGCATTTATAGCCCGCGATCCGTTCGCGCGCCCAGCCGATGATCTCGCCCGCCTCGGCGCTCGCGCCCTCCTTCAGCACGACGCACGCCTTCACCGCCTCGCCCCATTTGTCGTCGGGGACGCCGACCACCGCGACGTCGGCGACGGCGGGATGGCCATAGATCGCATTCTCGACCTCGGCCGGATAGACATTTTCGCCGCCTGAGATGATCATGTCCTTCACCCGGTCGTGAAGGTAGAAATAGCCCGCCTCGTCGGTGTAGCCCGCATCGCCGGTGCGCAGCCAGCCGCCCGCGTCGATCGTCTCCGCCGTCGCCTCGGGCCGGCCCCAATATTCGCGCATGTTCGCCTGCGCGCGGATCGCGATCTCGCCGATCGCGCGCGGGGGCAGGGGATTGCCGTCCGCATCAATCACCCGCATCTCGACCCCGCGCAGCGGCTTGCCGACCGATCGCATCCGCTCGTTGCCCGCGGGGTCGTGATCCTCGGGCGGCAGCGCGGCGATCGTCCCCGACGTCTCGGTCATCCCGTACATCTGGACGAAGCCGCACTGGAAGACGTCGATGCACTGGCGCAAGAGATCGAGCGGGATCGGCGAGGCGCCATAGGCGATGTGGCGCAGGCGCGAGAAATCGACCTCCCGCGCGCGCGGCTGATTGACGATGATCTGCATCGCGGCGGGAACCATGAAGATTTTCGAAATGCCATGGGCTTCGATCAGGTCGAGCACTCCGCCGGGGTCGAACTCGCGCGTGATGACGCCGGTCGCGCCGTTGGTCATCACGGTGATGCCGTAACCGGTGCCGCCGATGTGGAAACAGGGCATGGCGACGAGCCCGACGTCATTCTCTTCCCAGCGTTCCCATTCGGCCATGAGCGCCGGATCGCGGTCGAGCTTCGAGCGCAGCACCGACCCGTTGGTCAGCACCGCGCCCTTGGGCCGGCCGGTGGTGCCCGACGTATACATCTGGATCACCGCATCCTTCTCGCCGCGCGGCACCTGCGGATCGCGGTCGGGGAAGGCGTCGCGCCACGTCCGGTAGTCGGGAAAGCCGTTCGCCGCGCCCTCGGTCGCGACGACATGCGCCACGCCGGGAAAGGCGTCGCGGTGCGCGGCGACCAGTTCGGTGAATTCGGGGCCGACGAACAGGATGCGCGCGCCGCAATCCGCGACGATCCAGGCGATCTCCGGCACCGCGAGGCGCCAGTTGACCGGCGTCGTCACCCCACCGGCCTTGGCGGCCGCCATCAGCAGTTCGAAATAGACGTCTGAATTCTTGCCGAGATAGGCGATGCGGTCGTCGGACCTCAGCCCCAGCGCGATCAGCCCGTTCGCGGCGCGGTTGCTGTTCGCGTCATACTCGCCGTAGCGCGTTGCGCGCCCTTCGAAATGGAAGAGGATCTTGTCGGGCCGCTCCTGCCCGTTCCGCCGCGCGATATCCGCGACGCGTTCGAATGCTGCGACCTTCACCGGCCTTCTCTCCCTATGCTTCGCCGAGCGCCTGCCGGTAGAGCATGGAGTCCGCCGCGTAGAAATTGCAATGGAATCCCGACGGGATGCGGAAGGGGACGTGGATCGTCGCGACCGGCCCGGCGGCGATGTCGAGCGCGGCAAAGATCGCGAGCTCGCTCGTCGCCGCGCCGGCGCGGTGGACGATCGCCATCGCATAGCCGTCGCCTTCCTCCACCGCGCCGATGCGCGGCGCGAACACCAGCTCGCCGCACGAAGCGCCGTTGCCGAAGTGATGGACATCTTCCTTGCCGCTCGCCGTGTCGAAGCGCAGCACGCCGTCCATCCCCTCGGCGCGGCCGTCGCGGCTGTTCAGATTGATGTTGGCGAAGCCGTGCCGCGACGCGCGCGTCATGAAGCGGTCGTCGGGGCGCGGGAACTGGATGTCGCGGTCGTTGAGCGTCTCTTCCCTGATCCACGTGCCCTCGCCCGACGGGTCGATCGTCCAGCGCCGCAGGCTCTGCTGCGTATCGCCGTGCGTCTTCCTGACGCCGGTCTCGTCGGGGAAGAGCGCGGTGCCGTTGGCGGCGGCGACGTCGGCGACGATCTTTCCATCCTGTTCCCAGACGTTGAGTTCGTGGAACATGTGGCGCGGCTCATAGTCGAACCAGCGGACGTCGCTCGCGGTCCCGTCGCGCGGCATCACCGCGAATTTGGTCGGGCGATCATTGACCCAGGCGGTCATTGGCCCGCCCTGCATGAAGCGGCCGAGATCGACGTCGATCGGGATCACCGGAAACACCGCCCAATTCTCGGTCAGGAAGAAAGTGTGCATCAGCGCATTGTGCGGCATGTCGATGACCTCCGCCTTGCGCACGCTGCCGTCGGCGGCGATCACGTCGTAGCGAATCTGCGCCGCGCCCATCGGACCGTTGATCATCGCGCCGATGTTGACCAGCTCGCCGGTATGATGGTCGATCTTGGGATGCGCCGAGAAGCTCGTGGTGATCGTCCCGCCATAATGTTCCTCGCCCAGCGTCTCGAGCGTGCGCGGGTCGAGCTCGACCGCGGGCGCGCCCTCCATCAGCGCGAGCAATTTGCCGCCGTGGACGATGATATTGGTGTTCGCCGTGTTGTAGCGCTTGCCCTGCACCGAGGCGTCGGCGGTCATCGGGTTTCCGAACAGGCCGAACAGGCGCTTGCCCGCCGCCTTCTCCATCTCGAACTTCTCGGTCCGCACCCAGCGGTTGAGCATCGAGGCACGGCCGTCCGCGATGTGGAAGGCATAGACCATGCCGTCGCCGTCGAACCAGTGATATTCGCCCTCGCGCGTCGGATAGAGCGGCTCGGGGCCGTTGCGATAGAAGACGCCGGCGAGGTCGGCGGGAATCTCGCCCTCGACGATCAGGTCGGGCGCGCTCGCCTCGAAACGCACCGGCTGGTGATGCCCCGACAGGAAGGGATGGTCGAAAAAGGCCTGGGTCATCGCGCGTCGCTCCGGCTGCTGGTCGGTTCGTCGAACAAGGGGGCGGTGCCAGGCGCCGCCCCCTGTCCCCTTTTTTTGGGTTCCCCTTTCTTCCCGCCGGGCCGCCGGCGGAAAGCTCCGGTCTTCAGAAGCGGAAGCCGAGCTCCACCCCATAGGTGCGCGGCTGCTGCGCCGCGCCGAAGGTGAAGAGGCCGGCGACCGGCAGGGTCGAGGACAGGCCCTTGTGGTTGGTCAGGTTGCGCCCGAACACCGCCAGGCTGACCTCGCGCCCGTCGCCGAGGAAATGGGTGTAGCCGAGCTGCGCCGACAGATTCTCGCGGTCCTCGGTGAAGCAGCGGTTGTCGTTGGTCACCGCGCCCGGCACGACCGGGCGGTTCGGCGCGATGCAGGTCACATAGCGGCTCTGGTAGCGCAGCAGCGTCGAGGCATCGATGCGGCCCGACCCGACCTCCTTCGTATAGGCGAGCCCCGCCGACCATTGATATTTGGGCGCACGGCGCAGGGTCAGCGTCGACACGTCGTCGGGAACGCCGTCCGCCGCGCTGCCGGGCGTCAGGCCGACGATGTCGTTGAAGAAGCGGTTATACTGCGCGTCGGTGTGGCTGAACGAGGCGCTGAAGCTGAGCGCGCTCGACAGCTGGGCGATGATCTCCGCCTCGAAGCCCTTGATGTCGGCCGAGGAGGCGTTGCGCACCACCGTTTCCTGCGGGCTCGACGATCCCGGCGGCGACGGCTGCACCACCTCTTCCTGCTTGTTGTTGTATTTGGTGTAATAGAAGGCGAGGTTGGTGCGCAGCCGGCGGTCGAGCCAGTCGGCCTTCAGCCCGACCTCATAGGCGTCGACCGTCTCGGGCTGATAGGGGCCGAGCGAGGTCGGCGACGCCGCGCGGCCGTTGAAGCCGCCCGAGCGGAAGCCGCGCGAGAAGGAGGCATAGACCATCTTGCCCGGCTCGATCGTATATTCGGCGTTGGCGCGCCAGGTGAACTTGCCGAAGCTGTCGCTGCCCGAGCAGTCGTTCGCCGGGCTGTAGACCGGCAGCACGACGCCCGGTGCCGGGCTGAAGGTGCCGGTCACCGCGACGCAGGAGGTGCCGTCGAAGCTGGGCAGCGTTAGTCCGACGAGTGCGCCGATACGGCCGTAATTGTTGAAGATTTCCTTCTTGTCGTCGGTATAGCGCGCGCCGAGCGAGATTTTGAACTGCTCGCTCAGCCGGATCTGCGCGTCGGCGAAGGCGGCATAGGATTTGGCGCTGTGATCGACATATTGGCGCAGCACCGCGGTCGCCCCCTGGCCGAGCACGACGCCGAAATTGGTCGACTGGTCGAGCGTGTAGCTGCTGTCGAAATAATAGCCGCCGACGAGCAGGTTGACCGGACCCAGGTCGGCGAGCAGGCGGACCTCCTGGCTGAACTGCTTGTAGGTCTGCCGGCGCAGCGTGTCGAAGAAATTGGCCGAGCTGCCGCCGAAGTCCTGGGTCACCGATTCCCGGTTCTTGATGTAGCCGGTGACCGACGAGAGGGTCAGATTGTCGCTGAGTTCGATGTCGATGTTGCCGGTGATGCTGTCGACATTGTTGCGCACCGGCGTCTCGATCGCCGAGAAGGTCGTGTAGAGTCCCCGGTTCGGCAGCGCCGAGCGGTTGCATTCGCCGGGCGGGGAAAAGCCCGGCGCGCCGGGCGCGGCGCAGATGACGTCGCGGCCGGTTTCGGACAGCGCCGCCGCCACCGTCTCGCCGCGCTCGCGGCTGTGCTGATAGGTCACCTGCGCGGTGATCCGGTCGCTCGGGGTGATCAGCGCGGTGACGCCGCCGGTCAGCACCTCGTACCGGCCCTCGCGGCGGTTCTTGGTGACGTTGAAATAATAGCCGTCGGTCTTGTCGTAATAGCCGAACGCCTTGAGCGCGACGATGCCGCCGAGCGAGCCGGTGTTGACGACCAGGCGGCCGCGCTTGGTGTCGAAGCGGCTGTAGGCGAACTGGCCGCGCACGCCGAAATCCTCGGTCGGGCGGGTGCGGATGACGTTGATCACGCCGCCGATGGTGTTGCGGCCGAACAATGTGCCCTGCGGACCGCGCAGCACCTCGAGCCGCTCCATGTCGAAGCTGTCGAGCAGCTGACCGGTATTGGTGCCGATGAACACGCCGTCGACGACGACGCCGACCGCGGGGTCGAAGCTCTTTTCGATGTCCTCGAAGCTGATGCCGCGGATCGAGATGGCGGCGGCGCTCGGGCCGGCGCCGACCGAATCGACGACCAGGCTGGGCACGCGGCCGGCGATGTCGCGAATGTCGTCGATCGTCGCCGATTCGAGCGAGGTCTGGTCGAGCGCGGTCACTGCGATCGGGATCGACTGGACGCTCTCCGCGCGCTTCTGGGCGGTGACGACGATCTCGCGGATCGCGCCGCCCTCTTCCCCGTCCGGCGCATCCTGCGCGAGGGCGGGGGTGGCGAGCGCCAGGGCGGCAAGCGACACCGTGGCATAGACGGCAGGCAGCATTCGGGCATGCGTGATCATCGTCGGTCCTCCCTCTCGCGCCGGCGCATAGGTTCGCCGGTCACGTCGGAGGGCAAGGTCCGCTACATGCCCCGATTCAACAATCATCAAAAATATCAGGCATGCCGAAACGGAGCTCATTGCCTTGAAATCATTGGCGTTGTGTCGCTCCGCCATCGACGAACAGGCCGTGACCCGACATGAAACGGGCATCGTCCGACGCCAGGAAGGCCGCGACGTCGGCAATATCTTCGGGCGCGCCGAGCCGCCCGAGCGCGGCCTTGTCGATCCAGCGCTGCCGGAAGTCGGGCATGGCGGCGAAGGCGGGCGCGGTCATCGGCGTGTCGATCGCGCCGGGCTGGATGCAGTTGACCGTGATGCCGTGCGCGCCGGCCTCCGCCGCGACCGATTTCGTCATACCCAGCACCGCATGTTTGGACGCGCTATAGGCGGTCATTCCCGCCTCGCCGAAACTCGACATCACCGACCCGATCAGGATGATCCGGCCATGCGGCGAGCGCTTGAGCAGCGGCAGCGCGTCGCGCATCAGGCGAAAGACGGCGGTGACGTTGACCGCCATCATCGCGTCGAAAAATTCGTCGCTGTGTCCGTCGAGCGGCTGCATCCCGGTGATGCCGGCGCAGGCGACGACGATGTCGAGCCCGCCAAGGCGCGCCTCGGCTTCGGCGACCAGCTTTGCATTGATGCCCGGCTCGGTCACGTCGGCGAGGATGTCGGCGTCGCCCGCGCGGTCGGTGGTCAGCACGCGCGCGCCGTCGGCGGCGAGGCGCCGCGCCGTCGCGAGCCCGATCCCCGATCCCGCGCCGGTGACGAGCGCGGCGCGGCCGTCGAGGCGTCCCGTCATCAGAGCGAACTGCCGCCGTCGATGCGGAATTCGGCGCCGGTGGCGAAGGCCGATTCGTCGGAGGCGAGATAGAGGGCGATCGCCGAAATCTCTTCCGGCTTGCCGAGCCGCCCGACGGGATGCGTCGCGACCCAGCTGTCGTAAAGCGCCTCGCCGTCCTCGACCTGCGCCATCACCTTGTCGAGGATCGGCGTGTGGATCGCGCCGGGATGCACCGAATTGCAGCGGATGCCATAGCCCTTGCGCGCATAGTGGAGCGCGACCGACTTGGTGAGGTGGGTGACCGCGGCCTTGGCGGCGTTATAGGCGGCAAGGTCGGCCTGCGCGCGCACCCCGCACATCGACGACATGTTGATCACCGATCCGCCATGGTCCTTCATGTGCGGAATGATGTGCTTGCAGCCGAGGAAGACGCCGTCGACGTCGACCGAAAATTCGTGGCGAAAGGCCTCCAGCGTCACATCCTCGATCGATCCGTGGGTCGTGATGCCGGCATTGTTGACGAGGATGTCGATGCGGCCGCAGGTCGCGAGCGCCGCGAGCCAGTCGGCCTCGCTCGACACGTCGAGCCGCACGAAGCGCTGGCCCAGTTCGGCGGCGAGTGCTTCCCCCGCCGCAGCGTCGATGTCGGCGATCACCACCTCCGCCCCCTCGGCGACGAAGCGCCGGACGATGTCGAGCCCCAGCCCCGATGCGCCGCCCGTGACGAACGCGATCTTGCCCGCGATGCGGCCCTGCTGCCCAGCCATGCTGCTCTCCCTCTCTTGCCCGCCCGCCTATCATGCCGCCCGCGTCGCGCGGCCTATTTATTGCGCTAGGTGCGGCTTTTTCGCGGCCCTGCCAGTCCGATCCGGGGAGAGGCGGCATGGCGGAAGGCTGGGACTATATCATCGTCGGCGCGGGATCGGCGGGCTGCGTGCTCGCCGAGCGGCTCAGCGCCGATCCGCAAATCCGCGTGCTGCTGCTCGAAGCGGGCGGCAGGAACGACAGCCGCTGGGTCGCGATCCCGAAGGGCGTGGCGAAGCTCGTCACCAATCCCGACCATATCTGGGCCTATGGCGTCACCCAGCCGCGCGGCGACGGCGCCGCGCCGGCGGAGGTGTGGATACGCGGCAAGGGGCTGGGCGGGTCGTCGGCGGTCAACGGTATGATCTGGAGCCGCGGCGAGCCTGCCGACTATGACGCGTGGGAAAAGCTTGGCTGCACCGGCTGGAACGGCGACGCGATGACCGCGGCGTTCCGCGCGCTCGAGGATCACGGGCTCGGCGCGAGCGCGATGCGCGGCGCCGGCGGCCCGGTCGCCGTCGCGCCGAAGATCCACAGCTATCCGCTCGCCGAGACGATGGTGCGGGCGGGCGCCGAAATGGACCTGCGTCCCGTCGACGACCTCAACGCCGCGACCGGCGACCGCGTCGGCTTCTATTCGCACAATATCCGCCGCGGGCGGCGCGAGAGCGCCGCAACCAGTTTTCTGGCGCGGGCGAGGAAGCGGCCCAACCTGCGCATCGTCACCCATGCGATGGCCGAGCGGCTGATCGTCGAGGACGGGCGCGCGACCAGCGTCGAGGCCAGGGTCGCGGGCCGGCCGCAGCGCTTCGACTGCGCGGGCGAGGTGATCGTTTCGGGCGGCGCGCTCGAAAGTCCGCTGCTGCTCCAGCGTTCGGGCATCGGTCCCACCGATGCGCTGCGCGCCGCCGGGGTCGCGCCGCTGGTCGATGCGCCCGACGTCGGCGCGCGACTGCGCGAGCATCTGGGCTTCAGCATGCCGCACCGCCTGTCGCGCGACGTCGGCAGCAACCGCAGCTTCTATGGGCTGGGCCTCGCGCGCGCGATGGCGCGATACATGCTGACGCGCGGCGGGATCATGGCGACGGGGCCGTTCGAGGTCGGCGCCTTCCTGAACCTGACGAGCCCCGACGGCCGACCAGACCTCCAGCTCTATCTCGGCGGCTACACCTTCGCGCTCGGCGACGACAAGCATCCGGTGCCGCTGAACAGCATCGACCGCAAGCCGGGGATGACCATCTACGGCCAGCTCCTCCGCCTGACGAGCGAGGGGCGCATCGCGATCGCGGGGCCGGGCAGCGACGCGCCGCCGGTGATCGAACCCAACTGGCTCTCGACGCCCGAGGACGAGCGCAGCGCGATCGCCGCCGTGCACACGATGCGCCGCTATATGGCGCAGCCCGCGCTCGCCGGGCTGGTCGAGCGCGAGCTGCTGCCGGGTGCGGCGGTGCAAAGCGATGCCGACATCCTCGCCGCCTTCCGCCGCCTCGCGACCTGCGGCCTGCATGGCGTCGGCACCTGCCGCATGGGCAGCGACAGTCGCGCGGTGGTCGATGCGCGGCTGCGCGCCAACGGCGTCGGGGGGCTGCGCGTCGTCGATTGCTCGGTGATGCCGTCGCCGGTGACCGGCAACACCAATGCGCCAGCGATGGCGCTCGCGCTGCGTGCGGCGGACCTGATCCGCGAGGACAGGCGCTAGGCCCCCTCGCGCTCCTTCAGCCAGCCGATACCGCGGCGCAGCAGCTCGTGGAAGACCGGAAGGTCCCACGCGCAGCGGTCGACTGTCGGCCACCAGTCCATCATCGGCTGCAAGTCGTAATGGCCGCGGCAATGGCCGAGCGTCAGATAGAGGACGGCGCCCGCGCCGTGCCGCTTGATGTAGAAGACCGGATAGGTCCCCGGCGCATCCCCGGCCTCGACGAAGCCGGTCCCCGGCCCGGTGCATTCGGTGTCGAGCAGGACGTGCAGGTCCCCGTGCGTTTCGAGATGATAGAGCTCGTCGGTCGTCTCGAACGGTTCGATCCCCGCGACGAGCGGGTGGCCGGGGTCGGCGACGCGGACCATATAGGGCTCGATCGCCGGATGGCTGATGAACTGCGATCCGAGCAGGTCCATCATCAGCGGCGCCCAGCGCGGCGCATCCCACAGCCCGCTGTCGAGCAGGCGGAGGATCGAGTTGGTGCCGTGCAGTGCATACCAGCGCCCGCCCTTTTCCAGCCAGCGCCGGAGCGCTTCCTGCGCGGGCAGCGACGGAGTGACGTCGCAGGTATAGGTGATGAGGATATCCGCCGCCTCGATCGCGGCGATGTTCTCGTAATCCTCGAACACGCGCGTCCGCACGCGCGGGTCCTCGGCAAGCAGCTTGAGCAGTTCGAGCCGCGCGAAATCCATGTCGTGCCACACGCCGCCGCAGATCAGCACGCAATCGATGCGCGGCGGATGCTCGCTGTCGCTCATCGCCTTTCCCTCCTGTTCGCGCCGCCACCTTGCTGGCTTTGCGCCGCGTCGTCACCTTGCTCTATTGATAGGTTTCCGTTCGCTGCGAAACTGGCAAGAGGGCAGGCGAGAGGAGAGGCGCGATGGAGCAGAGGCTCGGCGGCAAGGTCGCCCTGGTCACCGGCGGGACGAGCGGGATCGGCGCCGCGACCGTCGCGCGGCTGGCGCGCGAGGGCGCGCGGGTGGTCTTCACCGGCTCCAACGCCGAGGCGGCGGCCGCCGTTGCGGGCGACACCGGCGCGGTCTTTCGCGCCCACCGCGTCGAGGACGCCGACGCCTGGGACGCGCTGATGGCGGAGATCGACGCCGAATATGGCCGGCTCGACATCGCCTTCGCCAACGCCGGGACCGAGGCGGGCGACGCGAGCGTCGAGGATATCGGCATCGACGCCTGGAACCATATCGTCGCGGTCAACCAGACCGGCGTCATGCTGACCGTCCGGCACGCGATCCGCGCGATGGCGCGGAACCCGCAGGGGCCGCAGGGCTCGATCATCGTCAATTCGTCGATGAACGCGCACCGCGCGATGGGCAATTACGCCGCCTATTCGGTGACCAAGGCGGCGGCGGTCGCGCTAGTCAAGTCGGCGGCGATCCACTGCGCGGGGCGGGGCTATGCGATCCGCGTCAACGCGATCCTGCCCGGCGTCGTCGAAACCGACATGATCCGCGGCGTCATCGACCGCTCGCCCGATCCCGCCGCCGCGCGCGCGGCGTTCGAGGGGATGGCGCCGATGAAGCGCATGGCGCAGCTGGGTGAGGTGAGCGCGCTCGTCGCCTTCCTCGCCTCGGACGAGGCCGCCTTCATCTCGGGCAGCGACTATGTCATCGACGGCGCGACGACGGCCGGCATGATGGGCGTGTAGGGTGTCCGGACCGGCCCTGTTCACGCCGATGTCGGTCGGTGGCCTCGAACTTCGCAACCGCATCGTGATCGCGCCGATGTGCCAATATTCGGCGGTCGAGGGCTGCATGACCGACTGGCACCTGATCCATCTGGGGCATCTGGCGCTGTCGGGCGCGGCGCTGCTGACGATCGAGGCGACGGCGGTGCTGCCCGAAGGGCGGATCAGCCATGCCGACGTCGGCCTGTGGAACGACGCGACCGAAGCGGCGATGGCGCGCGTGCTGGAGAGCGTTCGCCGCTGGTCGGACATGCCGGTCGCGATCCAGCTCGCCCACGCCGGTCGCAAGGCATCGACCGAGGTGCCGTGGAAGGGCGGTGCACAGCTGCCGCCCGGCGACCCGAACGGCTGGCCGACCGAAGGCGCGTCGCCGCTTGCCTTCGCCGAAGGACAGGCGCCGCCGCGCGCCCTCGACCGGCAGGATCTTGCGCGCGTCCGCGACGCCTTTGCCGCGGCGGCGGCGCGCGCGGCGCGGATCGGCATCGACGCGGTGCAGATCCACGCCGCCCACGGCTATCTGCTGCACCAGTTCCTGTCGCCGCTCTCGAACCGGCGCGAGGACGACTATGGCGGCGGCATCGAAAACCGGATGCGCTTTCCGCTCGAGGTCTTCGATGCGGTGCGCGGGGCCTTTCCCGCCGGCCGCCCGGTCACCGTCCGCGTGTCCGGGACGGACTGGGTCGAGGGCGGCTGGACGATCGAGCAGACGGTGGAATTCGCCCGGGCACTGGAAGCACGCGGCTGCGCGGCGATCCATGTGTCGAGCGGCGGCCTCGACCCCCGCCAGCGCATCCCGGCGGGACCGGGCTATCAGGTCCCGCTCGCCCGCGCGGTGAAGCGGGCCGTGGGCATCCCGGTCGTCGCGGTCGGGCTCATCACCGGCTATGAGCAGGCGGAGGCGATCGTCGCGTCGGGCGATGCCGATCTGGTCGCGCTCGCGCGCGGCATGCTGCTCGATCCCCGCTGGCCCTGGCACGCCGCGGCGCATCTGGGCGCCGCCGTGGCGGTGCCGCCGCAATATCTGCGGTCGCTGCCCGGCCGCTGACGCGCGATGCCGGTCAGCGGACGAAGGCGGCCAGAATCCGGTCCACATAGTCCCCCGGCCGCGCCCAGGGATATTCGCTGACCGTGATCGCCATGTGCGCGATCCCGGTCAGCGCGCAGATCAGCGCTTCGGCATCGGCGCGGCAGTCGGCATCGGGGGTGCCGCGCGCGGCGGCGATCATCGGCCCGAGGCGCAGATAGGATTCCGATACCTCGGTTTCGTCGATGAACCAGCTCGGGTCGCCGCCCTCGCGCCGGTCCTCTATCATGAACACCATCCGGTAGCGGTCGGGGTGGCATATCCAGTAATCGACATAGATGTGGGCGACGCGGGTCAGCCGCTCGGCCGGGTCCGCGATCGCCTCCTCGGCGTGCCGCATCTCGGCGAAGACCGGGGCGAAGGCAAAGGACCACAGGCCCCGGATGATCGCCGTCTTGCTGGCGAAATAGCCATAGAGGGTCATGGTCGGAATCCCGACGCGACTCGCGATGGCGCGCATGCTGATGCCGTCCGCGCCCTTTTCCTCGAAAAGCGACTTCGCGGCATCGACGATCCGCTCGCGCATCGCATCGCGCGAGATTTTATGGCCGGATTCCGGTGGGATGGCGGCGCGGGTCAAAATCGCTCCTTGACTGTTTCGTACGCGTACGAATAAGTGCCCCGTACGCGTACGGAAAAGCCTAGCGCACAGGATCGCCGGCGTCGATAGCCAGGAGAGAGATCATGACCGGAAACGAAGCGAAATCCCCGCAGGCGGCCGCGACGGTCGATGTCGTCATCGTCGGCGCCGGCTTTGCCGGGCTCACCGCGGCGCGCGCGCTGCGCCGCGCCGGGCGGACCGTCGCCGTGCTGGAGGCCGACGACCGCGTCGGCGGCCGCACCAAGCCGGCGACGCTCGACGGCGAGACGATCGACATCGGCGGACAGTGGGTGGGACCGACGCAGACGCATCTGCTCGCGCTCGCGGCCGACTATGGGGTGCGGGCGGTGCCGCAATATGCCGACGGCGACAATATCATCGACATCGCGGGGCAGCGCGTCCGCTATCAGGGAGAGGTGCCGATGCTGGCGCCCGCGGACCTGCAGGAGTTCGCCGTCGCCGTCGCGACGCTCGAAGCCGCGGCGGCGCAGGTGCCGGTGCCGAACCCCTGGCGCGCGCCCGAGGCGGCGGCATGGGACGCCCAGACCGTCGAAAGCTGGCTGCGCGCCAACGTCCCCGGCGAACCGGCGCGCGAGCTGTTCCGGGCGCTGATCCGCGCGGTGATGTCGAGCGAGGCGGCGGACGTGTCGCTGCTCGGCCTCCTCGCCTATATGGCGGCGGCGGGCGGTCTCGGAACGCTGATCGGAACGCGCGGCGGCGCGCAGGACAGTCTTTTCGAGGGCAGCGTCTGGCAGATCGCGGCGCGGATCGCCGACGAGCTCGGCGACGCCGTGGTGCTCGGCGCGCCGGTGACGCGGATCGCGCAGGACGAAGCGGGCGTGACGGTCGCCTCCGACAGGGGGCTGTGGCGCGCGCGCCGCGTCATCGTGACCGCGCCCCCGGCGCTTGCCGCGCGCATCGCCTATTCGCCGCCGCTTCCGGCGCAGCGCGACGGGCTGACGCAGCGCATGCCGATGGGCAGCGTGATCAAGGTCGCGCTCGCCTATGAGCGGCCTTTCTGGCGCGAGCAGGGGCTTTCGGGCCTCGTCATTTCGGACCGCACCGAATTCGGTCCCTGGTTCGACCGCTGCACGCCGCTGACCAGGGGCGGGGCGCTGGTCGGCTTCTTCGACGGCGCTCCGGCGCGGCGCTGGGCGGACCGGCCGGCCGCCGAACGCCGCGCGCGTGTCCTCGACGATCTCGCGCTCTACTTCGGGGAGGAGGCACGCCGGCCGGTCGACTATGTCGAGGAGGTGTGGACGCTCGCTCCCCACAGCCGCGGCGGCTATGTCTCGGTGCCGGTGCCGGGGGCGCTGACCGGCTTCGGCCCGGCCCTGCGCGAACCCGTCGGCCGCATCCACTGGGCGGGCACGGAAACCGCCGATGCCTGGATCGGCTACATCGACGGCGCCATCCGCTCGGGCGAGCGCGCGGCGGGCGAGGTCGGCGCCGGGCTTTGACGCGTCCCGGGCGATTTTTCGCCGGCCCTTGATTCCATGCCGCCTTTGCGGGCAGGCTGGCGGCCTGACGACCGGCAGGGGGATCGCGCATGGCCGCCGATACAGCATCGCACGCCGCCGAGGTGGCCGCGCACGGGTTCGACCTGGTGCCGATCGTCGTGCTGCTCGCCGCGGCGGTGATCGCGGTGCCGCTGTTCAAGCGGCTCGGGCTCGGTTCGGTGCTCGGCTATCTGGCGGCGGGGCTCGCGATCGGGCCGTTCGGCATCGGCCTCTTCTCCGACGCGCAGGCGATCCTGCACGTCGCCGAGCTCGGCGTCGTCATGTTCCTGTTCATCATCGGGCTGGAGATGCAGCCGTCGCGGCTGTGGGCGATGCGCGGGGAGATTTTCGGGCTCGGCGCGGCGCAGGTCGGCGGCGCGATCGTCGTGCTGACCTTCGTCGGGCTCGCGCTCGGCTATCCGGTGGCCGTCAGCTTCGTCGCGGGCACCGGCTTCGTCCTGACCTCGACGGCGATCGCGATGCAGATGCTCGACGAGCGCAACGCGCTCGGCCAGCCCAGCGGGCGGCGCGTCGTCGCGATCCTGCTGCTCGAGGATCTGGCGATCGTGCCGCTGCTCGCGCTCGTCGCCTTCCTCGCGCCGGGCGGGGAGGCGGTGACGACCGCGGACCGGCTGCTCGCGATCGGCATCGGCCTTGCCGCGATCACCGGGCTGGTGCTCGCGGGCCGCTATCTGCTCGACCCGATGTTCCGCCTGCTCGGCCGGGCGAAGGCGCGCGAGGTGATGACCGCGGCGGCGCTGCTCGTCGTGCTGGGGTCGGCGCTGCTGATGGCGGAGGCGGGGCTGTCGATGGCGATGGGCGCCTTCCTGGCGGGCGTGCTGCTCTCCGAATCCAGCTTCCGCCACCAGCTCGAGGCCGATATCGAGCCGTTCCGCGGCGTGCTGCTCGGCCTCTTCTTCCTCGGCGTCGGTATGGCGCTCGATCTCACGATCGTCGCGGCCAATGCCGGGCTGATCGCGCTGTCGGTCGCGGCCTATATGATATTGAAGATGGTCGTCATCTACACCGTCGCGCGGGCTTTCAAGCACGACCGCGGCGAGGCGATCGAGCGCGCGGTGCTGATGGCGCAGGGCGGCGAATTCGCGTTCGTCCTCTATGCCGCGGCGGTCGGCGTCGGCATCATCGATGTGGAGGCCAATGCGATCCTGACCGCGATCATCATCGTGTCGATGGTGCTGACTCCGATCATGGTCATCCTGCACGACCGCTTCATGCCGAAGGGCGAGATATCGACCGACGGCCTCGAAGTGCCGAAGGATCTGCGCGCCAGCGTGCTGATCATCGGCTTCGGGCGCTTCGGCCAGATCGTCAGCCAGCCGCTGATCGGGCAAAGCTGTTCGCTGTCGCTGATCGACACCGACACCATCGCGATCCGCGAGTCCGAGGCGTTCGGGTTCAAAATCTATTATGGCGACGGCACCCGGCTCGACATTTTGCACGCGGCTGGCGCGCATGCGGCGAAGCTGATCATCGTCGCAGTCGACGACCGCGAAACGAGCAACCGGATCGTCGAGCTGGTGAAGGCGGAATTTCCGCACACGCCGCTGTTCGTGCGCGCCTTCGACCGCGAACATGCCGCCGAACTGATCCGCGCCGACGTGACCTATCAGATCCGCGAGACGTTCGAATCGGCGCTGACGATGGCCGAGGCGGCGCTGCGCCAGATGGAGGTCGACGACGAGACGATCGCCGACCTGATGGAGGACACGCGGCGGCGCGACGCCGAGCGGCTGGTGATCGAAACCGGGGCAGACATCTATGCCAGCCGCCACCTGATCCGCGGCAACATGCCCGGAAAACATGCGAAGCCGGCGAAACCCGAGCCGTCGTGACGATGATGGCGGGAGGGACCTTTATCCCCCGCCCGCCGCGGGGGAACAGGTTGTGTGTGCACGATGGGAACATTAGAAGAACATTGATTCGGCGTCAACCCCCTTTTGTTCTCTTTTCCGGATGCCCGGTAGTGGGTCGGTTTGAATTTCGACCCGCGGCGGATCGCGAATACCTCCTTTCCCCTCACTCTCCTCGTCACCCTGAATCGGTTTGGCGATTATCCCCTCGGCATCCGTAGGAAGTCTTATGTCTTCGTCATTGCGAGCGAAGCGAAGCAATCCAGAGCGGTTTACGCCTGCTCTGGATTGCTTCGCTTCGCTCGCAATGACGAATTTATGGATGCCCCGACAGATTGACGTGAACGTCAATCACCGCCAATGCCGAGCAAGCTAAGGAAAGGGAGAGACGATGGCCGAGCAACCGAAATTCGACCTCACGGGCCGCGTCGCGCTCGTCACCGGCGCTTCGTCGGGCCTTGGCGCGGGCTTTGCGAAAGCGCTCGCGGCGGCGGGCGCGAAGGTCGTGCTCGCCGCGCGCCGCGCCGACAAGCTCGCGGAGCAAGTGGCGGCGATCGAGGCGGCGGGCGGGCAGGCGGTCGCGGTGTCGATGGACGTCACCGACGAGGCCTCGACCAAAGCCGCCTATGACGC
>CALMYE010000101.1 GCA_937873425.1 uncultured Sphingopyxis sp.
GTCGATACCAGCGACGCGCCGACGCCGCCGCGCACGCCGACCACCGCCATCATGTGATGCGGCCGGTCGTCGGCCATGTCGGAATGTTTCGGCGCCGACAGCATGGCCTGCGCCATGGTCAGCGATTCGCGTACCTGATCGATCGACAGCGGCTTGAGCAGATAGTCCTGGATGCCGCTGGAGAGCAGGTCGCGATAGAGGCGGACGTCGTTGACCTGGCCGGCGGCGATCACCACCGTGCCGGGCTCGCACACCTCGGCGAGCGCGTTGATGTCGTTGATCGGATCGCCCGATTCGGACATGTCGACGAACAGGATATTCGGGCTCGCGGACACCGACAGCGACTGCACGGCGTTGCGCAGACCGCCCTTGTTGCACTTCTCGATCGGCCAGCCCATGTCGTTGGCGGCGGCGCGGATCAGCTCCAGCGTGTCGTCGTCGCAGACGAAGGCGTTGAAGGGCTCACGCAGCCCCGCGGCTTTGAAAGGAGCGTTCACTGGTTGCCTCCTCCGCTGGTCGCGCTGCCCTTGAGTTCGCCGGCGCCGGTTTGCGGTTTTTCGCGATAGGTCTGGATCGGCCGGGTCGCGGCCGCGGGATCGTTGCGGTCGGTCGTCGCGCCCTTGATCAGATCATTGGGGTCGGCGACCATCGCGGCGAGATTGCTGTTCGTCGCGCAGCCATAGTTGGACGAGGTCGCGTTGCCGACGTTGATCGACGACTTGCTCGCCCAGTCGGGGCATCCCGGCACATGGGCGGTCGCGCGGGTGACGACGACGCGCACGCTGCCCGGCGCGATCGCCCCGGTGGTGACCGGCACCGCGTCGCTCAAGAGCAGGCCGCGGCGCTCGACCATCGCGCGGATCGCCGCCTGCGCGCCGCTGTTGCCATAGAGCGAGGGGTCCTCGATCGCGATGCGGTCGCCGTAGCGGATGCCCATCGCGTCGAACCAGCCCTGCAGCCGGCCCTGCTCGCTCGGCGGCAGTTCGCTGCCGCTGGTCGCGACGTCGAAATGATAGATGCTGTTGCGCACGATCGGCTGATGCACCGAATCGAGGCTGCGGTTGCTGTGTGCGCTGCCGGTGCAGCCGGCCAGCGTCGTCGCCAATGCCAGGGCGGTCAGACTTGCGAGTTTCTTCATCACCTTGCTCCTGAAATCGGCCGTCACTTGATGCTGAAGCCGGGCGCCGCTTCGCCGGCGCTGCCGCGCGGGCGATCGGCGTCGCCGACACTGGGGTCGAGCCGCGGCTTGGGCCGCTCGCCGCCCGTCACCCCGTCGCTCGACTGGCCGAGCAGCAGGCGGGCGAGATCGTTCGGATTCTGGAAGGCGTCGGTCGGCAGCTTGATCTCGTTCGCCGACACCGGGTTCACCAGATAGGGCGTCACGACGATCACCAGCTCGGTCTCGCCGCGGCGGAAATTGTCCGACTTGAACAGCATGCCCAGGATCGGCACGTCGCCGAGGCCGGGAATCTTGTCGATCGCGCCGATCGAACGGTTGTTCATCAGGCCCGCAATCATGAAGCTTTCGCCCGAACCCAGCTCGACCGTCGTTTCCGCGCGGCGGATGGTCAGCGCGGGGATTTCGAAGCCCTGCATGCGGATCGCGCCTTCGCTCGACAGCTCCGACACCTCGGGGCGGACGCGCAGGCTGATGCGGCCGTTCGACAGCACCGTCGGCGTATAGGCCAGGCTGACGCCATATTTGCGATACTCGATCGTCGTGCCGGCGAAGTTGCCGGGGATCGGGATCGGGAATTCGCCGCCCGCCAGGAAGTCGGCGGTCTCGCCCGAAATGGCGGTCAGGTTGGGCTGCGCCAGCGTCGCCACCATGCCCGACCGTTCGCCGAGGTCGAGCGCCGCCATCAGGTCGAGCCCGAACAGGCGGCCGGCCGCGCCGATGCTGTTGACGCCGCTCGGGACGTTGAACGTATAGCTGGTGCCGAGCGTCGTGCTGCCGATCGGCTGACCGGTCACCGGATCATAGGGGCGGGGAACGGGGCTGCCGGGGAAGACCGCGGTCGGCGCCTGGATGTCGGCGATCTCGCCGACCGACCGGCCGCGCCACACGCCGCCGAGGAAGCCGTTGCCCATCGCGCCGTCGATGTCGCGGGTCAGCACATTGCCGCTGATCTCCTTGACCAGCGAGCGGTTCACCTCGGCGATGCGGACCTGCAGATTGACCTGCAGCGGCGTCGCGGTGCGCAGGCGGGAGAGCACCTTCGTCTGCTCGCCGACGAACGCCTGCACCAGCCGTTCGGCTTCCGCCGCGTCGTCGGGCGACTGCACCGTGCCGGTCAGCAGGACAAAGCCGTTCATCGTGTTGGCGTTGATCGCCGCCTCGGGCATCGCGAGCGACAGCATCTGGTCGATCGTCTCGATATTGTTGCCGACGCGGGCGACGGTCGAATAGACGACCCGGCCGCTGGCATCGGTGGCATAGATGCTCGTCTCGCCCGGCCGCTTGCCGAAGATATAGAGCTGGCGGTTCGACCGCACCTGGACGTCGGCGACCTCGTCGTTGGCGACGAACACGTCGGTCATTGGCGTGGGCAGGCTGATCAGGCGGCCGCGGCCGACCGACAGGTCGACGCTGCTGCTCGCATTCTGCACCGCCTGCGCCGCGGCGTGCTGCGCGGGTGCGGAGGCCAGGGTGGCCGCGACCAGGCCGACGGCCAGGGTGCGCGCCAGCGCGACGGCCTTGAAATTGGCTTTGCTGTTCATCTCACTTACCCCCAACCGGCACTTCGGTCACCTTGTCGCCGCGCGTGACGCGGACGACGGGACCGCTGGGGGCGGCCGGCGCCGCGCCTCCCATCGGAGCTCCCCCCTGGAAATTCTGCTGTTGCTGCTGGCGCGGCGCCTGGACGCGGCCGCTGACCGGCACCCAGAAGCGCGACACGTCGCCGCCGGTCGTCGCCGATCCGCGGCCCGCGGTCGGGCGCTGCGCGGCTTCGGCGAGCATCCGGCGCTCGGCGGCGGCGCCGCCCTTGGCCGGGACGTTGACCTCGCCCGAGGCGATGGCGGCGTCGAGTTCGCCGGCGCTTTCGGCCAGCGGGCGCAGCGCGAGCGAAAGCTTGCCCATATTCTGCGCGACGGCGATCTTCTCGGCGATCTCCGGCGTCGCCTCCAGCGTCACCGAGCCGAAGGTGCGGACCGGGGTCTTGCCGGTCTCGTCCTCGGCGTCGTAGCGCTGGTCGGTGGCGAGGACGCGGACGTTACGGACGATCGTCTCGGCGGTGAACAGCTCGTCGTCGGGATAGGCGCTGCCTTCCTTGATCTTCAGCTCCTGCGCCAGAACCACGTCGACGCGGTCGCCCGGAAAGACGAAGCCGGCGACGCCCTGTTCCTGGCTGACCTTGACCGTCACCGCGCGCATGCCGGGGCCGAGCGCCGCGGCGAGGAAACCGCGGTCGTCGGGATGGACGAGCGCGCCCTGCGTCAAGGGCTGGCCGGCGGTGATCGGATGGCGCACCACCGTGCCGACCAGGCTGTTGGTGTCGGTCTTTTCCTTCAGGAAATAGGCCTTCTCGACCAGTTCCTTGGGCCAGGGCTGGAAACGGAAGCTGTCGGGGCCGATGATCGTCCCGGTCGGCAGCTGGCGCGTGGCGACCAGGATCATCGGACCCTGCACCTCGGGCGCGGCGGCGGCGCGGGCTTCGGGCGCGGATTTTCCGCGCATCATCTGGTTGACCCCGAAAGCGGCGCCGATGGCAATCACCAGCGCGCCGACGATCAGCATTATCTTTCGCGTATCCATGACGATTCTTCGCCTCCTGCACCGTCCGGATGCGGCGGTGCTTGCCCTCAACTCGTTGCGATAGACTGAAACTGGTTAAGATAATGTTGGTGAAGCACCCAAAGTCCGGCGACCGCGATGGCGACCCCGTAAGGGACCTCGACCGGCTTGTCGGACGGACGAATCCTGCTTTGTATCAACATGATGGCGGACAGGATGCCGCCGCCGATCGCCATGACGGTCAGCGCCGGCACGAACAGTGCCAGCGGAACCCACAGCATCATCGCGCCGATCATCTTCACGTCGCCGCCGCCCATGCCGCCCAGAAAGAAGAGTCCGACGAAGATCAGGAAGACCAGCAGCGCCGCTCCCACCTGAAACGCCACGTCGGGCCAGAAGTTCAGCCCGCTGGCGAACCAGAAGGGGATGGCGAGCAGCGCGATGGCGACATTGAGCCCGTTCGAGATGCTCCGCGACCTGAGATCG
Organism: uncultured Sphingopyxis sp.; assembly: GCA_937873425.1. Classification (GTDB taxonomy): domain Bacteria; phylum Pseudomonadota; class Alphaproteobacteria; order Sphingomonadales; family Sphingomonadaceae; genus Sphingopyxis. Next base: position 4,223 of record CALMYE010000101.1, read on the forward strand.
CTGACCGCCGCCGCGATCAGCAGCGCGGCGAGGATCGTCATCAGGCCGAGGGAGATCATGGGCTGGTCCATGGGCTCCTCTCCTAGGGAGGATGGCTTACCAAATAGTAACCATGTTGCGTGGCCACATAAGCCCCTCCCCTTCAGGGGAGGGGTTGGGGTGGGGTCCATCGGCCTCGCGCAAGGCCGATGGACCCCACCCGCTGCGACTAACGAGCAAGCTCGTAAGTCTCGCTGCCCTCCCCTGAAGGGGAGGGGCTTGATACCGTCAAAACAGGGCAGAGCTCCAGCGGAGCTTGGAGAGGGGCATCGAGCCCCTCTCAACTCCGGCTAGCGAGCAAGCTCGCAAGCCTGCGTATCTCTCCCCTGAAGGGGAGAGAGCAGGAGAATGCCCCAACCGATCTTGCATTCCGGCGGTCAGCCGATATGCGGCGGGGCATGTCCGCGCTTCTCCCCTCCGACATCGACGTGCTGATCGTCGGCGCGGGCATCGCGGGCGCGAGCCTCGCCGCCGAACTGGCGCCATATCGCGCCGTGCTGATGATCGAGGCGGAGGACATGCCCGGTTTCCATTCGACGGGGCGCTCGGCCGCTTTCTGGCAGGAAAGCTATGGCGGCACGGGCGTTCAGCCGCTCACCGCGGCCTCGCTCGCGGCGCTCGCCGACCCCGACCCCGATTTTTCGGAGCGCCCCTTCCTGTCGCCGCGCGGCGCGCTGATGGTCGGGCGCCGCGACGAGGCGGCTGCGGTCGATGCCTTCGTGGCCGATTTCCGCGCGCAGGGGGTGGACGTCGCGCGGCTGTCTGGCGCCGATCTTGCGGACCGCATCCCCGGCCTCCGACCGGAATGGAGCGAGGCGGCGTATGAGCCGTCGTGCCGCGACATCGACGTCGGCGGCCTGCACGCGGCCTATCTGCGCGCGGCGAAGCGCGGCGGCGCGGGTCTCGCGACGCGCACCTCGCTCGTCGCGGCGCGGCGGGCGGGCGGGCGATGGGCGGTAGAGACGAACCGCGGGGCGATCCATGCCGACCTGATCGTCGATGCGGCGGGTGCCTGGGCCGATGCGGTGGCTGCCGCGTGCGGCGTCGCGCCGATCGGCATCCAGCCCTATCGGCGCACGCTGGCGCAGTTGCGGCTCGGCGTGCCGGTTCCCGCGACGCTGCCGCTGGTCGCCGATATCGGCGGCAGCTTTTACTTCAAGGGCGAGAGCGAAGGCCGCATCTGGCTCAGCCCGCACGACGAGACGCCGTGCGAGCCCTGCGACGCGGCGCCCGAGGAGTTGGACGTGGCCCTCGCGATCGACCGGTTCCAGTCGGTGGTCGACTGGCCGATCGCGGCGGTCGAGCGAAAATGGGCGGGGCTGCGCAGCTTCGCGCCCGACCGGCTGCCGCTCTTCGGCCCCGATCCGCGCGAGCCCGCCTTCATCTGGTGCGCGGGGCAGGGCGGGTTCGGCATCCAGACGGCGCCCGCCATCGCCGGTCTGCTCGCCTGGCAGCTCGGCGCCCCGGCGCCGGGCGGGGCGATCGGCGCGGTCGATCCCGCGCCTTATGCGCCCGCGCGTTTCGCCTGATCCTTGCGCCCGCCGCGCATGCGGCTAACATGGATCAGCCGCACGGACCGGCGGCATGTTTTGGAGAATTCCCGATGGCTCATTTTTTCGAGATCAAGAAGAACAAGGCGGGCGAGTTCGTCGCCTATTTCAAATATAACGCCGAAACCATCTTCTGGACGGAGGGCTACAGCAGCAAGGCGTCGGCGGTGAACGCCATCGAATCGATCAAGAA
>CALMYE010000102.1 GCA_937873425.1 uncultured Sphingopyxis sp.
TCGCTGATTGTTCGCCCTTAGCGTTGTTTAGCGTACCATCCACGCTATGCCCTCAATATGAATGTCCTGGTTTCGCAGTCCGGCGCCATGATAAACAGCGAACGCTTCGACCTCAAATCGCTGTCCTGATCTGTGCGGGCCGCGCCGTAGCCAAACTGTCACGAAGGACAGTTGGTTTGCAGGGGAACGCGGACGGCGCTCTTCTGATGCTTGTCGAGAGCAAAGGCGATCGGACTTGTGTCGGGCCGTTCAATCGGGTTCATAGTCGTAGCAAGCCAATCCCAAAATCAGAGGGTTGATTGCTCCGGACTTGAATTTATTGGCCGAGAGGAAGCCAACCACTTTCCCGTCGACGATCAACTTTGGCGGCGTGCTGGTATATTTGCTTCGGGCGCTCTTGTTCGAATATTCGGATCCATAGGGTCCGTAATCATTCCAAACACTCTTTCCCGAGTAAGCGCTGCCGTAGGTGCCATATTTGTTGAAGATGCTCTTGCTGTCATATGCATCGGCGATCTTTCCAAGGTAAGTGCCGTCTTCGGCAACGATGACGGCCCCATCCAGCGCGGCGCATGCAGCAGGTCTGGCGGAAGCAGGTGACGCAAAAAATGCGAGTGCCGCTAGCGCTATTGCTTGTCTGATCATCGTATTTCTCCTTGTTTTGGCGTCTTTTGATTCAACTTTAGCCAGAAACAGCCGATGCTGTCGGGCAGAGCGTTGATGCTTTCAAATCATCAAGCCGCCAATAATTGTTTCAGAATCTTGGAGGCGATAACGCTGTCTGCGTCCTGTTCACTTTGAGACATCACGCCATCCCATGCTGGGTTGGGCCTGATCTTCAACATTTCGCGTCGATAAGCCTGATAGGTTTCATCGATGTTCGAAGAACGGAAGATCCATCCGACTTCCCCTTTGTTGATCGCCTCGAGCTCGGCGTCTTGTTCGGGGGTTCGGATGTCGAGAAGGTTCAATTCCTCGTATCGCATGCACTTGTCGATCGTGGGAAGATCCATGGTTGATACGAAACCGACCTTCTCTTTTCCCCATCCCCAAAGTGGTAATTTGAGCAAGGCATTCAGGCTTTCGCCGAACATAATCTCAGTATCGACAGGATTTTCGAGCGTGAAAGAGCCGTCCTTTTCGACGTCTCCGTGAAAGTCATAGATATGGTGATTGAGGAGTTGCCCGGTGGGCAAGCTGGCTGCGGCCAGAACGAGAACGATCTTGCGCCCGCAGGGCGCTGTCATCCGGCAATCGCGAAAGAGGATGCCGCCGCCTCCGATACCAAATAGGGGATCAGGTCGGGGCCAATGATTTTCGCGAACGAGGCAGCCAAGATCGGAGCCCGGGTGGATTGGGAAGGCCTCGTAGTGGTCCGTCGTTCTGAAGTGGGCGCCGGCGGTTTCGACGTTTTGTAGGAAGCCTCGAACGAAATGCTCGGGATACCTATGCTCATCGACTTCTGCGATTCCGACCAAGGCATAATCGTGGCGAAACTCGGTGCCGATTGCATCCGACGAATAGCTTTTTCTGGACGGCCCACAATCGCGAACCAGGATCTGGCCCCGATGGATCATGGGACCGCGATCAGGGTGGGGAGATCTTCTCCACTGGGATCCCAGGACAAGCGTGTCCGTAGCCAGGTGGGGCACCATTCCCAGTCGAACGATCCATCGAAGGTCTGATCGACGGCGGCTTGGTGGTGTTCGCGATCGCAGACCTCAGCGAACTCGGCCATGACGTTGCGCATGTCGCAAGTCCCATGACGAGCATATACAGCGTTCATTGCCCGTTCGATGGGATCGCATGGGTTATTCGAACGAATTTGAAGAAGCACTTCCCAAAGGCACATCGCAGCGGTGGTGAGTTCATCACCGGTGTCGAGAATTTGCGCCATCCGGTCTCGGAAGATCTCGGCATCGAATTTGTTGGCGAAATCGCCGAGACATTTCTCGGTCAGGCTTTCCTTTGGCGGCTGCTCGTCGACCATGACCGAGTAATAATCGGCGGTCGCTTCGTTGTCGGTCGGGATTGCAAACTCACCGTCCAACTTGATGGGAACGATGCGAAGGCTTCGAAAGTCGAAACGTTCAGGGTGGAGCAAGACCTCGGTTGTCGCGAAATAGCCTACGTAGGGGAGTTGTGTCGTCATAGAAGCTGCCTTTTGAGGACGATAAAAAGCGATCGCGATGATGATCGCGATTAGGGATTTCAGGTTGATGGGGACAGCGAAGGCGCCGGCTAGTTGTTGTGGGTTTCGCCGTTCTTCATGCGTTTGCGAAAGTCGCTCGTTGCCCAAATCGAGTTATGATAGGTGCGCGTATCGGGCACGTATTCCTGCTCGAGATGGCGGGCGCCGCCGATCGAACTCATGATCGCGTTGTGGACATTCTTTTTGGCCTGGCGCTTCAGACCGGGGTTCCGGTTGCGCTGATGCCAACCCGAACGAAACGCATCGCGAAGGTCATTCTCGTCAAAGGTCGGAGGCAAAGCTGCAGCAACGCTGCGAGCGATGTCGTCGGCGTTCGTCACACCGTGCGCCTGGAGCTGCTCAGCGAGTTTCGCGGTGATGTCAGTCGGCACGATATTTCCTCTTAAATGCTCATTCCCGTTTCAACGGCATGGTATCAGGGCTGGGTGATCCTCGGGGACGCCGTTGGCGATCGCCATTGCCCTATAGTCTTCATAGAGGGCGTAGCCGCCCGTTCGATCCATCGCCTTTAGCTTGTCGAACATGTAGGCGAGGCGCACGGTCTTGTTATGGTCGGCGCCGCGCTCGATGAAGCCCGCGCAGGCAATTGGATGGACCTCTGCACTCTTGTGGCATGTGAAGATCTGATCCGACATGTCGTAGGCTGTTCGGGTCAGTTCGACGAACTTCTCAATCGGCCAAATGCCTGTTTCGATGTCGAGCCGCCACGGGCATTCGCTGCAAGGCTTCTTCGGCGGGTCGAGATCGACGATATGGGCGGCGGTGGTGGCCACGATCAGTCCTGAAGCCATTTGGTAAGCGTCGGATATGCCTTTACCGACGTGCAAAATCCACCTCTAACGAGCCCATTGATTCCGACATAAGCGTTGAGTGCGAGGCCAAAGCGGATGCTCTCCCCTTCCCCGTCGTAATCCTGATCCTCGATGATCACCTCGTCAGGCAGACCTATGGCGCGGCCGGCGGCAAACGCCCATGCCGTTGCCTCGGTTTCACCGGCTTGCATAATGGCGCGCATTTCTGGAGCGTCAGGGCTGAGGTCAGGGTCGGCCGCAAGTGCCTTCCCCATCTCGTCGCACATCTCGCAAATGATGTCGTCGATGCACTCACCGGCACGTTTTCGGTACCCCTGGGGGAGGACTGCGAGGTGTCCGGCCTCATGGAGTGCGTTTGCGGGAGAGGTGACGCCCGGCCGATAGTAGAGCTTGCCGCCGTCGATCCTGATCGTGTCTAGAAAGCCACTGGCGCTCTCGTCTTCGACGAGCTCAAGGCCGATTCCGCGAAGAAAATCGACGGTTGCGTTGATCTGCTCGAGGCGGGTCATTCCGAATATTCGCGTTTCTCGTAGATTTCAGAGATGGCCGATCCGTCCCAGCGATAGGTCAGATGCCGTTCCTGCCGACATTCCGACAAGCATGGCGGCCGGAAAACGGCAACGCAAGTGTTCGACAGTTCGGGCGCCTGGCGAACGCTGACATAGATCAGCCCGTTCGACTTGGCATCGCGAAGCCGAGCGCCGACCGCTTGACCTGCCGAATAATCCGTCGGGTGATAAATTTGGGGGTAGGTTTCTTGACATCCGCGAAGGTCGTGGAGCTCGCCATCGAGCTGCGCCACGTAGGCGCGCATATCGATGTCGATTGGCCCTTCGTTCGTGAAGCGAAGGAATTTCTCGCGGTGATAGCGCGTTTCCGCGACGGCGGTGTCGAGAGTGGTGGCGGCATAGTAGACGCCGTAGGAGCCGTCGCTAAAGCGCGATCCGAGGGGATTGAGATGCGTAAAGGCGGCCATAATCGGTGTTGTGCCAGGCCCCGCGATCCGATCTCCGAGCGCGACGAGGCTGATGTTGCCAACCTCGTCGCGCAGTCGATCATTGGTGAGACTTTCGACTGTGAAGATGGCTTCGTAGTCGGCAGGATCGGTAATTCGGTCGAAAATCGATACCGGCGGGAAGATGGATGCCACCAGACGATAGACAAGCCAACCCGTGGCCGCGAGAGGCGGCGAGAAGTCGATGCTGCTCATATCAGCCCCTCTGCGCGTCGAGATATTGACGAACGAGGAACAGGTCGCTCACCAGCCCCGAGGTCATGCGATCGAGAGCCGAACGGCCGCCGAAGAGCGGAGCCGTGTTCGGAGCCCGCATCCATGCGTCTGCCCGATCATGGTCAGGCAGCAGGATGTTGATCGCCTTGAAGATACCGAGCATGTAGGAGATGCGCTCAAGAGTATCCGCGCTGATCTTGGCGACCCGTCCAGCCTTCCAGCTTTGGAGGGTGGAGCGGCTTTCCAAACCGAGAAGCTTCATCTGCTCCCGTTCGCTGAGTGACCAGGCATCGGCGATCTTGAAGAAGCTGCGCAGCGCGGGCCCGCCAAGGCCAGTGGTCGAAGCGGCGGTCTGCAATTGTGCTGTGGCCATGATGCGACTCCTTTCTTTCCCGCCATAATATATACAATTATAGTTGAATGTCTAGGTTGTGAACATCAATAAGTTTGGGACTGATGACTTGGCATTGGGATCGGAGCTCGGCGCTGCTCGGAGCGATCGAACGACGTATCTTTCCTGCGCGGGGTAGGTTGCAGATTCAGTGTCCGGCCGGTGATAAGGGCTGTGATCAGGCTTCCAGATATGATGCGGACATGCTGGGTGACATTGTTGCGGGATTTTTGACCGGTACGTCCGCAATGGATGAACAGGCCTGGCTGCCCCCGCCGAGCGCAAAGCGCGGCGAAGTCTGCGACATGCTGAGGACTGATCGTTTTCCGGTACCGCTTTGTTTGGACCAGGTGCCAGACACCATCGACCATGATCTCGCCGTCGACGCCGCCGTCGCCGGTATAGGCCTGGTTGCGGCGAATGCGGTGTCCAGCCACGTAGGCGGCATCGAGAACGATCTCTTCGACGGCGTGCGGGTTCATTTTTCTGAGGTAATTGATCATGGCGCCTGGCGTCATCGATTGCATTCGCTTTAGGGCCCGTTTGGACTGACCGCGCACTCTGCGATGATAGGCATTGGGCCGAAGTCGCTGCCAGATTGAAATCCAGATTGCAGCAACCAGAAAGGCGCCGGCCGCAAGGACGATATACCAAGGTTCCATGTCATGTCTCGAACGTCGCCTCCGCGAAGAGCCGCGCGAGGGAATTTGTGGATGATCCTACGAAATATCGGTATTGGAAAGCCAAAAGACAAATATCACGGCGGTGGTGTGAATTTTATGTCTGCATCTTCCGATATTCAGCAGCTTGGTCCTCATCTAGCGCTCCAACCAGAGCTGCGATGAGCCATGCTATCTTGGTTGCCGAATAAATTTCAGCTTTGGTATGAGTGGTAGACTGGAATTTCTCGAGATCCTTGGCTTCAACGGGGCCGGTTGCACCTTCCATGATGCAGCCGCCATTTTCGCGCCATCGCTGGCTCCAATGGTCGGAGGGTGATCGTCCTTCGATATCGATCACGTCGTCACCATCGTAGACGCCGGCATGGACCAGGTTCGGAATTCGGGCCGCCCTGCCCTTCTCGTCTACGGGGTCGGTGACAGCGTAGAGATCACCGCCGATGATCTCCTGAAGGGCGACAGCAAACACATCGCATCCGCCACGAGCGAAGATCGAATAGAAGCTTTCACCGTGTGAACTGTCTGGCGATATCATCTGGATGACGGCTTCGAGGATGTCCTCGACATCGGCATACTGAGCGAGAGGCCTTGTCGCCAGCTCAACGCTTTCTTGCATGAGCGTAAGGGTGAAAGCTGGCTCGGCCAGATCGATCCATTCTTCTAAAGCTGCTGGGCTGTCGAGGACCGCGCTGCGGAGCAGATTATCTCGGGCAAGGATCCAATAGGGCTTCATTCGCCTCTTTGCTGATTGTGGAGGTGGTTTTAATCAGCGCCAGGACCCGCTGGCGAGAGCGCTGACGAGATAATAGACGCCGGTGAAGACGGTGATGGAGACTGCGATTATCGCAGATATCATCACGATGGGCTGAACTGGTCGAAATGAGCCCTCCGACTTTTCCGGGACTGGATTTTTGGGGAGGTTCATGCGGCCACTTTCTGCTTTTTCGCTCGTACGACGGGATATCCGTTATCGATCCATTGTATCATCTCTTCGGCGGTCGCAAACGACAGTTCGCGCTCACCAAAGCCAAGTCCATCACCGACCTGGTCCTCTTCGCGATCGTCGGTGATCGTATCAGCGATCCCGTTCTCGCCCATCAGGTAGCCGTGCCAGCCACCGTTGGCATGATAGACACAGGCCTGATCTTGACGAAAGAATTTTGTGGTCCCCTTCCAGTCCTGCCGCTTCCAGTGGGAAGGGACCTTTTGAAAGATGGTCTGTGGCGGGGGGCCGTTCAGCTCGGCGAGCGCGGCGCGAAGCAGGAGGGTATGCTCATCTTCCGGCCGGCCGCGCTCCCAGCCGTGAAGAGCTGCCTCACGCACCAACTTGATGGTCTCAGCCGTCGATCGGTTAGGCTTTGGCGCGGGCGGCGTTCCCGTCACTGCGGTGATCGATGCTTCGATCTGTGAAGCCGTGAATGGGCCCTTGGGCATGACTATCTCCGTTTGCGCGGTTTCGCTGGTCGCGGCTGTTACTTTGATCATGCCGTCAAAGATGCACTCCATCTTTTCGGTCATGTATGAGAGCCGGTAAGGTGCAATAGGCGGTGTCTCGCCGGTGTGGCGATTCATTTCGAAGGCCGGGTAGCCTTGCTGAAGCAGATCGGTTGTGATGTTGAGATGCTCTCCCATCACGCCGCACCACTCGAGGAACGAGTGAAATCGGCTTCCGACGCCAAGGCTGAAGAAACGGAAGTAAACTGCCTGCATCTCGCGCTTGAGAAGCGCCGCATATTCAAGGTCACTGAGATTTTCGGTGTCCATGATTTTCTCCGGGTCAGGCTGCGTTGGAGGCAGACTTGGGGATAGGCCCCTTGCCTTCCAGCCATTGCTCGAGCTCTTCGACGGTAAACCAGCCATAATTATTTTTGTCCTGCTGGGCCGGGTTGAGAAAGAAAATAACGGGGTGAGACGTTGTACGACCTTCGATGAGCCCAGAGGATGCCCATTTGGGGCGTAGAGCGAAATAGCGCTTTATCGCGAACGATCCATATTGGATTGGCAACGCGTCGATCTTCTCTTTGATCCCGGTTGCATCGGCAGCGTCGTTTAGACGCTTTGCTTCGAGATCGGCATCTAACGTCACTTGAGCTTGTTCGGCGGGAATTTTGGAGGCCCGAGCGATGACAAGGCCGCCGCGATCGAAGGGATTCTTGGATCCGCCCCCCATCATTAGAACGAGGTCGTTGTTTTCGAGCCCGACCTGGATTGCGTCGATCGCCGTCTTGGCGCGGTCGGTGTAAGCGGCCAGAGCGAAGGTTTCTTTTGAAAAGGCGCCAACGATCTCGATTTCTGCCGCCTGGAAATTCCGGTCGATCAGCATGTCGTAGTGGTAAGACCTGTCATCGCTGAAGAAAGGATCGACGATGAGCAGCTTGACGATGTGCTCTTGATATCGCCGACGGCCTTTTTTGCTCTCGTCGGTTTCCATTCGCACGGACTTTTCGCGAGCTGCGACGTGAGTGACCGATCTCGAAATTGTTCTGCCAGGAACGCCCGGGATCGAGTTGTCGATGCCGAACATCTTTTCGAGGCGCTCGATGCCTTCCTCGTGAGCTGCGGTAAAGTCCGCAGCAAGATAGATCCCGTGCGGATTGCCGTCGGCATCTTCGAGGATGATATTGTCGCGATCGCGAGAGCGGCGCATGGTTTTTCCTTATCCGATGCCGATTAATTGGACTTCACGGCGCTCGCGTCAACCGGAACGTCGCCATCTTTGACGTCGATGATGCGTTCGAAATCGAGGCCGGTGTGCATATCTCGTAGGTTGAGCTCGTTTTCGTCGAGATCGCCGATCGCGTCGCCGCCTTCCTCGGAACTGGCGAACAACTCCCAGTTGATCCAGGGCTTAAGGAATTCGCCGTTGGGAAGGCGAATGCCCGCGACGACGCCGGTTGGAGCAAGAACGATTTCGCTGCCTTCGGGGATCGAGACTTCTTCGATCGCAGTGACTTCGATGATGGGCATAGGATTTCCTCAATGATTGCGTTTCGCAATTCACAGCTAAGACGTTGTCGTCCTTATGCTGCCTTGCGCTTCGGCATGGAATTTGCGGCGTGAAGCAGCTGCTCATCGCCAAGCGGTACGATGTCGACAGGAGCCGCCGGCGCTAAGCCGGCTGCGTTCATGATCGAGCGAGCAACGGCTCGGCCGAGAAGCGGCGGTACCGAGTTTCCGATCTGGCGATAAGCCCAGATCTTCGTTTTCGAGAGCTGGACCCAGTCGGGGATCGAATGGAGCCGAGCCGCTTCCCGGGCGGTGATGACGCGCGTCCCTTTGGGATGGATGGGAACGACGGCAGTGAATGAGCCATGATCGGCGCCGCTACCGGCGCGCAGAGTGAGCGACAGTCCATCAGGGTTCAGGCGATGCCGGCGGCTGATCGGCTCGTTGCCGCCTGGCGCGGTGGCGAGGAAGCGATCGATGGACTTGCCCTCGTGTACAGTGCGCTGCGAGCAGGTGACGATGTCGCGGCGGAACGGGCGCTTGTAGCTGAGATCTTCGGCATCGTTTTCGAGGCAGGCCATGATCCGCCCGTAACGGGTCTCAGGCGAGATCATGCCGGTCTCGGCCCAGTCACGGTTCCAGAGCACATCATAGTCGTCGGCATCCGGCAGTCCGTCGAAGGCGTCGCGCACGCGCGGTGTTGGGTGCAGGAAGAAGTCGTCTGCCTCGCCGTGGGTCGGTGCAGGATATTCTGGCGCTGCGCGGTCGTTGCGGTGGATCAGGAGGAAGACGCGTTCGCGGCGCTGGGGGACTCCGAAGTCGATCGCGCGGAGGACTTGGGGGTCGACAAGTGAATATCCAGCTTGAAAAAGCATTTCTCTGATGCTATCAAGAAGGGCTTCATTTTGTGGTTGCAAAAGTGTTGGCACCATCTCCATAAGCATGTGACCAACACCAAGATCGATGCCGTGCTGAATGAAGCTGTTCATAAGTTTGTTGCGCGGATCATTTGGGTCTCGCTTCCCGATACTGCTGATTCCGACGCAAGGAGGGCCGCCGATTATTGCATCGGGGGTACGACCCATTACTAGCGCGTCCACATCCTGCCCGGCGGGAAGTGCTTTCCGGATTGCCTTCGACTGGCTCTCCATAAGATTGAGCGTGAGGCTCTTGCCATAGCTGAAGAGATATTCGTGTGTCGCCGTGTTTACCGGCTCAACGTCGACGCCGATATCGACATCGAAGCCCGCCTGCTCAAGTCCGAGGCTGAGACCGCCAAAGCCAGAGAATAATTCGACGGCATGGCCGCGCCGTGTCGGATTTGCTGATGCGTCAGTCATTTTCATCCCATCATAATTTCAAGCTGATGGGACTTCCCCCGCGCCTGAAAAATACTTTGAGATTCGATTGACGCTCGTGCGTAGCTTGAAGGGAACAACCGGTTCTTCGCCGGCATCATCGTTCCAATGGAAAGTTATATCTGCGCCGGTGGGCTTCCCTCGCCGTCCTGAGAAGCGTTTTTCGACTTTTCTTCCTCGAATCTTGAGCGAACCATCGGTCTCCGACCGACTTCGGAAGACGAGCTCGAGGATGTGCCAATCGTGGAGATCATCCTCCGTGAGAGATTCTGGTTTGGCGGCTCGGGCCGCTATGGCTTTGCGAAATTCGATCTCGGGTGCGAACAGTTCGCGATCGGCCAAATATGCGTCGACGGCCGGCGTCGGCATGATGGAGCCCCAAGATTCCATCGGCAGTGAGCCAGCATTGTAAAGATCGCGAAGTGCCTCTCCTGCGTCAGGGCCGATAAGAGTGACAGGTCCGAGGGCAGCATTCATTTCATAGAGATCGGCAAGAAGGGGTGCAGGAAGGATTTCCCCGGCCTTGATCTGTTTTCCGGCAAGCCTAGGGCGAACGCCTGGCAGGCTCTTCAGGAAGGTGGTGAGCTTCATCATCAGTATGCGGACTCACCGAAGATTGGCGGCTCGATGAACCATCCGCTGATGCCGCCGTCGCTCGATATGGAAACAAAACCGGTCCCTTGAATCCCGAAAACCATATCGATGAACTTGATTGATTGAGGTTCTTCATTTTCGAGATAGGGGAAATAGGGTCTCATGAGACGGCCGGTAAATTCTCCCATCCAACTCCAGGTTTGTGGTGCGTCCGTTGCCCGAGGATCAGCTGTCCGGCCTTCTTTGAAGCAGATATTGAGGAATTCTGCTTCGAAAGGCGCATCGTCGCCAATCGTGATCACTCCGCCACCGAGTTTCCAGTCGATCACCCAATCGGTGCTGCCGTCCGTAACTTCGTCAGGCTCGTTCCAACTTTTGCGGGAAGAGATAATCGCTTCAAAATCGTGATCTTCGCCGGCGAGATCAAATTGGATTGAGTCTTCGAGTGCTCGAGGCTGAACGCCAAGGCGAAGATCTTCGTCATGTTGCAGATCGAAAATGATTGGACCAGTGGCGTCATCATCATCACTTTCGTTGAAGATTTTCAGCTCATTGAACTGATGGACGACCATGTCCGTGTAAACGGTACGGTCGTAAAGCCCGTCAGGATCGAGTAGTGAGACTGGGTTGTCGGGCCCCAGCATCCGAACAGCATCATGTACGGCCATGATGACACGAGCGTGATTATGGGCCTCAGCGTCTTTATACGGTTCGGTCGACTGGTCCTGTGCAAAAACAGAGCGGTGAGCGTCAGCGATCGGTGTTGGTCCGGCGACACAGAATATGTCATCGTAGCTTATCGGTAGAAAGCGGAATTCATCGTTGCCGAAGAGCATTGCGGCTGCGACCGTTATGGACTGCTGATATCGCTCAAGAAGCCAAGCTTCGTCCTGATCCATCAAGCGACGCCCGGAGAATGCCAAAAGCATTTCTATTCGATGCTCTGCCGCATTCTGGATTAGCATGAGGGTCATGACCGGCTCATAGGTCTGTTCAACGCGCTCACGAATAAAATCTCGTTTGGAATGAGTTTTCATCGCGGACGAGAAGAGTTGAGCGGCTCTCCGGCGCTCTTTTGGATGACGCGAGCTCGCTCGGAGAGAGGTCGCATTGGCCGCGCGCTCATAGGCCAATATGAGATTTTGCACTGTGTGTTGCATCGTAAGATTCCTGGGAATGCGTTTGTTGAGCAGCGGCAATTGAGGACGGCGTGATCGCGATTTGCGGGGTTAGGCCCCAGAGAATCGATAGAAAACATCGACGCCTGCTTCGATTTTTTTCACGTCGAGTTTGAAATGTTCAAAGACAGCGGTTGCCGATGCCCGAAGATTTGCTGCTGCCATCCCGCTAACATGCTCGTCGAAAAATAGTTGACGATACTGCACGAAGACGCCTGACATTTCGCAGTCGTCCCCGATCTGGATGGGCGAGGTGTATGCCAAGCTATCCAGATGGGTCACGAAATCATAATCGCCAACCTGAATTTGGATCTGCCCGTTCATCGAAACGCCGACATGAGCTCCCAATTCGATTTGTTCATCATGCTGAGTTTCGGAATGTCGCGCCAAAACAAGCTCGTTGGTAGCCAGGGTCAATATTTTGAAAATGGTCATCGCGTCATGGAACTGAGTTTCCGACAGGCTATGAATCGACCGGGCATGCAGGCCTTTTATGAAGGCGAGCATCGCGTTTGAGTCAGGCTCAATATCTGCGATCTCAAATTTTGCAAAATAGAGGCTGAAGTCTTCATCGGTGCCATCGACCTTCTCGATGAGAAGCATCCCGGGCTCGTCGGGATCTGATTTGAGGATATAATCCGCACCGCTTGTCGTGATTGCACCATTCTCAAATTTGGTGGCCGTTGCGAGTTCGCGAAGCATTGGGATCGCAAATTCACCGTCGTCAGATTCGGCGAAGACATCCATGCCGTATGGGTCACAAAAATGTTTGAGCGAACCAGCAAGATGGTCAGTCAACTGCTCGAATGCAGTCACATAAGGCTTCAACATTGGCATTCTATCGATGATCCATTGCGGATCGATTGGGGGAACTTCCACTGAATCAAGGATCGCATTTACTTCGGCTGCCAGTTGGAGGAATTGCTCGCGCGCCATACCTTCGAACGGCGTCCCGTAACCGAGACTTCCTTCCGCGACGGCGGGGCTCATCAGCAACTGCTTGTCGGTTCGTGGACCTTCCAGCAATGTTCGCATCATTTCGTACCGCCTTTTGGCGGGGATGTGAGTGTCAATGGGCTCGTGACCCTCACCTTCGATTACGAAGGTTTCTGTCCAAGGGTCAACTTCGATGGTGGCAGAGCGTGAAATTGTTGTGGCTTCGGGAACGAAATGCCCACGGATTGCGGCTGCGTGAAGAAGATTTTCAATGTCGGAAAGGTCGGCAGCTGGGTCCGTTGCGCCCACGGCGAAGCGACGTGAAAGCTCCTTCCCTGCGGCCATTGGGTCGATATCAGCCAGATCCCGAAGTTTTTTGTCGGGCTCGTAGGTGAACGCGTAAGTTTGACCGTCGGGCGCTGTCCAGTCGAGACGGGTCAGATAAGGTCGATAATTCTTTTCTCGCGACCAAAAACGAAAGGTGCGCTCAGAGGTGACAAGGGTGCCATCTTCTTTGACTTCGGCAGACTGGATATCGTCCATCGCCGCCGCATACTCTGAGCGGCCATCCTCTCCAAGATCAGTCCACCAGGGCTCGTAGAAGAAATCATCGGCTTCGCGGAGCGGCCACTTATTGGGGTCGATCGTCGATGGATCGACCGTCGGGAGGACCGGTACTGCTTGATGAATTGATATTGCCTGCATGCTCATTTTGGTCTCGATGTTTTTATCTGGTTTGGAGAGGAGACAGCAGCCGCTGCCTAAGAATCATTTAGGAAGAATATCTTCCAGACGGGAGAAGCACTTTTGATTTCCCTCAGTTGAAAGAGGGAAACCTATCTTCTTTTCCTGCGGTGTCGACAGGAAGTTTATGGATATCCAACATGACGGAGGAAATTATGGCTCAGGCTGTTTCGCGCCTGACCTTCTGGACATAATCGTCCCAGCTTTTCTGGTGCACCGCGTAGCTCGGCTGATCCCATTGATTCTCGTCGAGAAACAAGATCGCCGAAGCCTTTGAATGCTGATCGACGACCTGCTGTGCAGCGACGATCTTGCGCTGGAGCCGATCGATCTCGGCTGCCGCCACATCAGGACCGCGTGCAGCGACAGTCTGGCCGTATGTCATTTTCATTCCTTTGTTGGAGTGCGATGCCTCAGCACTTCTCGAAGGCAGTGCAACTGCTCTTCCTTCCGTTCGGCTGCTCCCGGAAGGAATGTGGTCGTGGCGCCCACTGTGCGAAAATCTTTGGCGCGGGCCGATCTGCGAGCTTTCGCGTATGCCGTGCGCATCGCCATCCAATCTCGAGCGACCGATGAGCCGAAGCAAAAGTCCTTATATCGCTTGCCCTTCAGATGCTCAGGCCAAAGAACTTCGCGCCGCCAGCGCCGTGACGAGACCTGAGCCTGGAAACCGGACACCTGGTCGGTATTGAAGCCTGCAATCTGATAAAGCTCGATCGTCGATATTCCCATTGCCGATCCCCTGCCCTGCTCCGGCCATCAAGCCGCTGCTGCATCATCCTCGGGATGGGTTTGGCGCATAGCGAGCTCGCGCTCGATCGCAGTGATCGTAAGCGATTTGGCAACGTCATATGCTTTTCCAAGCTCGTGGATCGCGGTGGGCAGCGTGATCAGATCGTGCATGACATGATTTTTGGGAAGTTCGCTGAGCGCAGAGCGCAAAGCGCGGGCTGCTTCCAATGCCTGGCCGACCTTGAGTTCATGCTGGATTATCTCAAGCGTCGGCTTAGAGAGAGATTGTTCGCTCGGAATCAGATGGTGCTGAAGCCAATCATGGCCGTCATAATCGGCAAACATCGGCACCTTATTGATCGACTGGGTTACGGTAGCATCCCAGTGCATTTCGGTTCCGCCGGCGTGTTGGAACGATCTTTCGCCGTCACCAAAGGTCACTGGGGCAAAGCCAGGAACCACTTCATAGGTTCCCCGGATTTCTCCGCCGTTGGGCGCGTAGAATTGAAAATTGGATGTCATGAGTAAACCTATGCTTCCCGGGGAAATGATGATTGGTCCGTCCCGGCCGGTTTCGAACAAGGCCTGAGCTGGGGATTAGGAAGCTCGTCGTCGGGAACGTCAGTGCGCTTCAGCGTTTCGATCTTCAGGTTCCATTCGCCGGGAAGACTGTCTGAGACGTCCAACTCCTCCCTGATGATCTGGGTCGCTTGATCATATGTTTCGCGGGTCGCGACATATCCCTGGTACAAGGTGGCACGCAGGGCTTCCTCGCTATCGAAGGAAAGTCGATAATTGATCTCGCGCTCGCCGCGTTGGTCGACCATCCAGTTTAGATGAAAGCTGGTGCGTCCGAGGCGTTGCGATTTTCCGATCCAGCACCGCGCTACGTCGTGAAACACGAGAAGATGATCGTTTGGCAGTGGATAGAGATAATGGGGCGCACAGGCGTCCCTGAGCTCCTCGAAACCAGGGGCGGCGAAGGTCATCACATTGCCCGGCTGCAAATGTGAATATGGCAGCTCGTCGTTGTTGATTTCGGCGAGAGTCACATTTGCTATGTGCACGGCACAGTTGTCGGGCTTACCGGGCGCCGTGACTGTCCAGGAGCACAGCTCGCGCAGGACCGATGCCGCCTGGCGATAGGTCTCGAGCGTGGGAAGCGTTTCTTCATGCAGCGTTGCATCAATGCGCTCCCGCGATGCGAACTCAAGGTAATGAGTGATGCGCTGCATCGTTCGGGGATAACTTTGATCATCTGGGCTCGACGAGATGCCTGCATCGATGCGCAAATAGAGACTTTTATCCGGATCGTTCTTAAACTGCCCAACCGATACGAGCGGGCCATCATAATAGATAAGGACGTCATCGAAAGACATCGCCCAGAGACGATGCTCTTGGGTCAATGTCTTTGACAGGTCGACCCAGTTTGATGCTGGGCCGAATTTGCGGATTCTCTCGGGCATCGCAGAAGTTCCAGTTTTTGGTTATGCGCGATCGCCGTCGGCGAGCAGCCAATCGCGCACGATCGTCATTTTATGGGCGAAGGTTTCATCGCCAATTATGTCGTCGTTCCAATATTGCATCGAGACCGTGATCAAATCAGCGGCCGTCTGCGGTCCCGGAGAGGCTTCGAAGCGGTCTTGGGCTTCGTCGAGGGTCATCTCAGCGAGAATCATGCTACGGCGCTTCCCGCTGCGGCGATCAGCTCGTCGTCGAGTTTTACCTCGAGGATCGCGATACTGTCGACGTTGTCGGTGGTGAAGCCTGTCCCGCTGTTGATCAGTGCGACGAGCGTCTCTTTGTTGGGGATGCCGTTATAAGCGCCGGCCGTGACAATAAATTTCGCGGTCACTTCATAGACAACATCGATGGCGTCCAGGGCGGCGGGTTTGAATGCGGGGTCGGCGGAAATGTCGGCGTTCATGACGTTTATCCAATTGTGCAACGGGAGGAGTGCTCGAGTTGAGGAAAAATCATCCTCAGTAGTTGGTGTCTTCCCATCCGCCGTATTCGAGGTCGTCGCATGAGATGGACCAGCCCTCACCGTCGAGACGCCCCAGAAATTTGCCGTCGCTTTCAGCCATGGTGAACAGCATGGTTCCCGTGGCATCGCGGTAGCTGGTCATCGGAAGAGAGCGCATCGAAGTCCTGACCTCGTCGGGGACATCGGTCTTTGCCCATCCGCCCACGGGCTCGAAGTCTTGGACTGGGTTGCGCCAGTCAGGCATTACGGTGCTGATGATCAGCCAGCCATAGTTTTCAGGATTGAGATTGCGAATGTGCTCATGGGTGATGGTCAGCATTGGTTCGTCTTTCCTCGCTTCAATTGATCTTCTGCTCGGAAACGAACTGAGACATCGGGAGGCGATTTTTCGCCATGCCGCTCGAGCTCACGATAATAGATGTCTTGCCATGCCTCGGCATTGATGCCGGCCGCGTAGGCAGTCACGATCGACAACTTTCGGGCCTGCATATAATCGCGGGCCAAATGTTCCCCACGCTTTCGCCTTCGAAGGTATGCGTCGTAGATCTCGATCTTCATCCGCCAGATTCGGCGAAAATATCGACGTGAAGCTGCTTCGCGGCGAGCTGCGCGCCGCGCGAGGCGTTTCCATTGATCCATGTGAGACTAGCCGCTTGCCTGGTCTGCAGCGACACCGCTGGTGGCGGCTGCCCCTTCATCATCGAGGTTGTAATTGAAGAAGGTGCCGTCGTTCCCGATGGCATGAAGCTCGGCTTCAACTTTTTCACGACCTACGATGGTTTCTGAGGCGACAATCGACACACCGCTGCCGATGTCTTCGCCAAAGGCGGTCGAGTGCTGGATCTGTTCGAGCGTCATGCTCGAATATGCATCGACCGCCTCTTCGAGCGTATCGGTGTCGCACATCACTGTGATTTGCAGAACGAGTTTTTGAACGGGCATTTGCGAACTTTCCGATATTCTGATGAATTCTGACCATATGCTCGCCGGCGAAATAGCGGCGACGAGCATATGGCGGAGACGATTAGGCTTTGACCTCTCGGCTGATTTTCGCGCTCTTCGCTTCGAAGCTGCGCTGAGAGAGGGCGAGCAGGTCGGCGTCGGACATGCTGGGGATGTGCGGGCGACTGCTGTCGATCGTGGTCATCAGTTCCTGGAACAGGATGCTCGATGCCTTCTGATTGCGCTTGTTGTCAGCAAGGCCTGGCATGCGCGGGGTGGCGAGTGCGAGCGTTTCGGTCATGGCTGCTGCAAGACGGGCCATTTGAAGGCCGTCGTTGAGGCCAGCCGCGCGGAGACCGGCCTTGATGCCGAGAGTCTTGGCGACGGCTTTGGTCTGGATGGTAGCCTTGGCCGCAAAGTTGACGGGAGCGTGACGATCGGTGGTGACGTCGGCCAGGATGAGAGAGCGATCGACCGACTGGGCGACCTGGCTGTCGAAGGTTGCATCGTCGAAATCGTCGACCTTGAATTCCATTGCCTTCACATGGCGATCAAAGTCTGCTTCGACGTCGGCCGGAATGATTTGGGCTGCAAGCGGATGCGCGGCAGAAACTGCTGCGAGGCAGAGAGCGAAACGGGTCAAAGCAGATTCCTTTTGTGATGGCTGCACGATCGAACGCAGCCATTTCTTCTTAATTCAGGCGTGCTCGGGTTCGACTGGGCGGCTGCCCCTTTCTTCCCTCTCACGACGCCACTTCTCATCACGCTGCTCTTGGAGCTGCGTCTTGAAATCCGGGACAAGGCGATGGAACAGAACATAGGCCCGATTAAGGGTCTCAGCGAAGGGCTCGTTCCCGCGCGTTGAGGCAATGACATAGTCCCAATGCGAACCATCGTTCGGATATCCGTAGCGGAGAATGAACGAGAAACCGGATGGTCTGACCGCGAGGCCGATGGTCTGAATTTCGATCGCACCGATATGAATGTTGTTAAGGCTGGTGGAGAGTTTCATGCGCCGGCTTTGGACGAGCATCTCGTCAAGGGCATTGCTCATCGAGTGCACCGGACCGGTAGCGATGTCGCAATATCCCCTGCCTCTGTGAGGGACATCTATTTTGAGGGTTTTGCCCGTCTGGTAGCCGGCGTCTTCTCGCCACTGCCGATAAAAATCGTAGCTGTTCGCAAGGAGCGCATATTGGAAACGCTTCTTCAGATCCTTCATCGAGAGGATCGGCTTCAATTCGGAGAAACTGAATGGATTGGTCCCGTTGCCCCCGCTGAGCAGGTGGCTGTGCTTCTGGTCATGCCAGCTGCATTTTTGATGGTAATCTTTGCCGCTGTTTGCGAGCCAGCGAAATGTCTCGATGATCTGATCGATCTCGTACGGGTGCCAGGAGCGATCGGGTGCGACGAGGTGATCGACGTCGATTTCGAACGAATGCCGGAGCGCCTTTCCGGTTTTGTCCTGCCGGATCGACAGGAGTTCGACGTTATTGCCGTAATGATAGGCATTCCAGCCATTGGAATCGCCATTGTGAATGCGGTACGCGTCGTATGAGTTCGCCTCTTTTAGGACGATCTCGCGCGCGGCTTTTTCGGTCTTTGCATATACGAGGACCGAAACCTCGGCCGTGATAGGGCATTGGAGCGGCATTGCCCATTCGTCTTCATCGGCGAGCGATCGCGCCCTGATGATCGAAGGCGGAAGCCGGTATTGATGTTCTTCTCCGACGTTGGTGATGCACCAGTCGGACGGAAACGGGTTCGGCTTGGGATAGCCTGCGCAGGCGGCGATGAACTGGTCATAGCTGTGCGTCGACATTGGAAGATGCAGATAGCGTCGGAAGACGCGGGTCTCGCGAAGGCGGGCGATGAAGCGAGGCACGTCAAATTTCCTAATCAGGGGAGGTCGCTACCCGCTGCATTTATTGCATCTCGACACTTTTAGGGTCTAAAGGTTCAGACGGACTCATCGATTTCTGTGACAAAAAAATCGGCAATGTCTTGAAGCTTTTCGTTTGGCTCCAAATCTCCGGCTAACGCGATGTCATAGGACATGTCGTCGTCTTTATCGACGATAACCAGAGCGAGATCTTGAAGCGAATGCCCCAGGGTGTCGATGACGAAGGCGACATACCGATCCGGATTGTGCGCTAATGCGTATAACAATCTGTTGTTTCCAAAGTGGATACGCAAGCTATCGATTTCTTCATCCAGATCTTCAAAGTCGAGCATAATAATTTTGAAATCATCGAAAGGAATTTCGACATTTTCGCAGCTGATATCATCCCGAACCGCTTCGAAGATTTCCTCGAATCCTTTCTTGAGTACGGGAAACTCCTCGTGAAGGACGACTTGTCGCGCGAGCCAACCTTGCACCTCGAAACCTTCAATAGGATCATCAATTTCCGTGACGATTTCCTGAAGAGCCCCGAAAGCGTCGTAGCCGGCCTTTTCGTGAAAAGAGAGGTATGGGGCGGCTTGGATCATGGACGGATGATATTGATAGGCTGAGTGTCGGAGCATGTCGGAGGGAACTGAGAAAGCGTCGTATTCCACGAAAAGGTCATCGAGAACCTTGTCTACGACGGCCTCGTGCGCGGTTCGCAGCCATTTGAGCGCTCTCAGGTGATCGGCATCGTCAACGATTCCAAACCCCTGGTCTACAAAGACTTTGATCCAATCGTTAGTCGCTGAGCGATTTTCGTCGAACGTTATGAGAGGGATAAATCGTAAAAACGGCCTATAGGAAGGCTTAAGCGAAACGATCGCGTCTACATGATCGATATATCGCTGTATTTTTGTCAGGTCGTTTTTACCGGGAATGATCTGTACAGAATCGATGGCAGATTCCTTGTCATCGAGACCGCCGACGCAATTGTCGAGGAGATCATTCAGCAGTTCGCGAATCGTGATGGCTACTATTTCGGTGAGAAGTGGAAGGGCCAATTCTTCAATCGGTGGCACCGGCATTTTGATATTTTTACGTAAACCGGCGAGAATTTTTTTGTGATCAGATTTGTCGCGCGGATCGACTTTCGACGCTCTTCCGAGGATATCGAGAAGAAACTGGGTTTCGTCGGGGTGAGCATTGAATGACGGCACATCGAATGATACGACCTCCGGGTCGAGAGGCACCCAATTCCGATCTGCGTCTCTTACACTTGCGACGATCTCCCAGTCAGTCACTTCCACCCTTAGTTCGTCGAAAATCTCGAACGAAGGCCTCCTATCGGAATAAAAATCGGGACGACCGTCGATGCGCTCTTGGAAAGTTCCTAAGATGCCCTCAGCCATGAGATCAGGAATTTTTGCCTTTTCCGATAGTGTAACTGCGGCGTTATTTTGATTCCACGGCGCAAGCCTGCGGCCGTCGAGCAACGTCGATGTCATGTCATGCCAATTTAGCGATCCGGACCCCACCGCGATTACCGCTTGGCACGAGCTTAGCGAGACCTCCAGATCGCAGCGCTTGCATTCGGATCTAAGAGACTTCGCGAGCGATTTTGCGCGCGCAACTGTGGTTGGTGTCATCGTTCATCTTCCCAAGCCAGTTCGTCCCGCTCGAGCCGGCGATTGGAAGAAACCAAGAGCCATGCTTCGTTATGTGTCACGCTTCGCGCCACCACGCCCATCGGGCTTCTCCACGCGGGAGGAAGGTCAGATGGCTCGACCTTCCTCCTTTTTATCGCATGTTCGTCATGTACGAAAGAGCGTTATGGAATTTTGACGGGTTTCAGGTCATCTTTTGCGGAAGCGGCGACGTTCCGCGACGGCTTGTTCCGCAATTTCTTTAGCAACCTGATTGAAATGCTTTGGAACTTTCAAACCTTCAGCGGCCGCGAGCCTTACAGTTCCATTTGGAGCAATACAGGCTACGGCAAAATCGGCGATCGTCGCCCCTTGCCTATCCAATATGAAGCAGGGTCCGTCGATGGCCCCCGATACGGGGCTTTGAATGGATGTAAGATCTCCGAAAAGGACATCTAGCAATGATGCCCATTCAGGTTCGTCGGGATCGATTTTTACGAGACCATAGTCGCCGTAATCAACTCCCTCGCCTGTGCCGTATAGATGAACTCTCATCCAATCGGTGAGGTGTGAGGGCGATTCCTCGAGTAACTCACACTCGTCGTATTCGGTGAAAATGCGCGCGAGCCATCCCGAAGTTGCGTATGCGAGATCCTTGTCTTCAATATTGGCAACGTGATGCATGATCATGCCGAAGACGTCTGCATCGCTTTCCCGATAGGAAAAAGCTGGTCCGGCCTCGATCATTGACGGATGAAATTCGGAAGGATCGGTGAGCAGCATCTCATCAGGAGCCATGAATATGTAGCGATCGAAGTCGATGCGATCCAGCACCCGAGCAATGACATCAGGCTTGGCGCGTCGTAGCCATTTGAGCGCTGCCAGCTCATCGGCGGATGCATTCTCACGGAATCCACTGTCGATCGCTTGCTCGAGGCTGACAGGTGAAGATGGGCCGTCGATCATTACTCGATCGAGATATTTTATGAACGGCCGATAGGATGCCGGCAGCGCCTCGATTTGGTCGAACTTTTCGATGAACATGTTCGCGCTTGCGAGCGTGAGGGGCGGCGGCAGAAGAAGGACCCCTGATATCGCATCCTCTTCGCCAGGCAGGGTTCCGACGGTGGCTTCAAGCAGTTGGTTGACCGCTACGAATATGAACAGAGCGACCTTCGAAATGGCGGCCATGAAATGGATTTTTTGGTTTTTTGATTTTATTAAATCGGTGTGCGACCTGAGCCCGGCTAAAATCAAATCTGGATCGGAGCAGTCTTTGGGCACTCGAGAAGCGCGGTGCAGGAAGCGCAGATAAAACGGATAGTCGCCAGGCGAAAGCGATTCATCGGCGGGGAATATGCTGACGAATTGCGGATCGATTTCGACCCAGTCTCCATCATCCGATTTTTCAAATGCACGGATCTTCTTGCCGGCCGCTTCGAATTTCAGAAGGCCTAGGATGGTGCAGCTCGCATCGTCAAAGAGCTTGGCTTTTTTCGAATGGCCGGGTCGGCCAGCGACGCGGTCGGCGAAATCGCAGACGCATTTTTCGGCGGCCTTGATGTCGATTTTCGCGAGCTCAGCGAGCGTGGCGGCGGCTTTATCCTTTTGCCAAATCAAGGCGGTCTGCTTGCCGTTGATTTGGCTTGTGAGGCTGTTCCAGTCGCTTGCGCCGGATCCGGCCGCGATCGCAGCCTGGCAAGCGGTGAGTGTGCATGGAAAGCCATGCTTCACAGTTTCAGAACGAAGAGATTTCGCGAGCATTTTTGCGCGGGCAAGGGTGGTAGGCGTCATGGTTCAACTCCCGACTGCCAGATCGTCCCGCTCGAGCCGGCGATTGGGCGAAAACCAAAAGCCAAAGTTTATTGCATCGATTTAGCCGCCTTGCCCATGGGGCTTTCCCGCGCGGGAGGAAGGTCGGGCGGATGACCTTACCGCCGTATATGATTCCTTCGCTCGATGCGAAAGCCTAAAAGTCGTGGCGCAGCAGCTTCCCTCGCATCGTGAAGCGATCAAAGGAATAAACATGCTCTAGCGGACTGTTCGTACATTTGCCGACAAACCGATCCGGCCAAGCCTTTCCGCCATCCTGGATTTCCACTGGACCGCCGCAAATTTGACAAGAGGATTCGTATCGGACGACCTTGTATTGCGCAAAATCTCCGTTGTCTGGATCGTGCACTTTTTCAACCTGCGCAGGACGCTCCGAATTTTTAAGGTGCTCGCCGGGATGAAGTATCATCATTTTTCGATCGGTAAGCGTCAACCACGATCGAATATGAAAGAAATAGAAAAACCATCCAATCAGAGCTGCCATTAAAAGACTTCGAAGATTGGAAGAGGTGACTGGAGAATCTGGTGTTAGTGAGAGCTCAAGGAAGACGACGATCACCGAAAGCGCGATAAACAATATTTGGAACAAAAGTGAACTAAGAAACAGCCACCAACGCCATTGAGGTCGCTTGATGCCGCCACGACCAAATGAAAGTGAACCTTTCCAATTCAGCTTTATATTTTCAGAATCTGATTTTCTATAAACGATCTTGTCGGATCGAACATCCGTTGGCGCGGGGAGAATACTCCCTATTTCGCCATCAAACGGAACGGATTCGAGATAGTAGGTGGTGGGATTGCCGCTTCCGCCCCCTATATTTTCTCTTACGACCAAGATCCGTTCTAAACCAGCTTCTGAGACCTTCTGGCGATAAAGCGGCAGCCCCTTTTCGTAGA
Source organism: uncultured Sphingopyxis sp. (assembly GCA_937873425.1). Classification (GTDB taxonomy): domain Bacteria; phylum Pseudomonadota; class Alphaproteobacteria; order Sphingomonadales; family Sphingomonadaceae; genus Sphingopyxis. The sequence goes on from CALMYE010000102.1 coordinate 23,005, forward strand.
AAAGTAACGACCGCTTAGAGATTTCTCTCAGCCGGTTTTCTTTGGATTTCGGATTTTCGCTGCCCGTATCTTCTTCCCCGAAAATCTCCTCACGCGTGAGAGCTCTTTGCCAAGGCTCACAGTCAACACGCTGAATGGTTTCGTTGCAAAGATTTTTGAGAAATTGCCACTCTGCACCTTTTGATCCGTTGTGGCCAGATTCCAGCCAAGATCTCATTACGGCAAGATCGCTGTGAAACTCCATGGAAACACCCCTTTCGTAGGGTTTACTGGGTATTTCTGGATACGTCGACGAAATATTTTGTTGTTGGGTTCGGACAAGCGAACCGGCATCAAAAGGAATTTCACGATGAAGTTTGCTTTAACTAAGAATGGGCAGTGGAAACATATTTCAAGCGCTGAACGGGGGCTTAGCTGTTCGCTGCTCTGCGCAGTTTGTGGTGAAGCCGTAATTGCAAAGAAGGGCGCTGAGAGAGAGCACCATTTTTCTCATGCGGCAGATACGAGCAATTGCGTCACGCGCAGGGAGACGCTTCTGCATCTCTGTGGCAAGTCGATACTTTTGGAGCATAAGGGGTTGATGGTGCCACCGATTGACGATGGCAAACCGTCTCGCTTTCTGCAGTTTATAGAATTGGAAGCGGAGGTAAGGCTAGAGGGTTTCAAGCCGGATCTTCTGGGAATTACGGACGTCGGACAGGTTGCAATTGAAATTGGATATTCTTCGTTCCCGGACATCGAAAAGCGGATCACGGTTTCAAACTCTGGGATTCGCACGCTTGAGATTGGTCTCGATCATTTTGATCCGGAGAATTTTGATGTGGAAGAACTGACAAATTTTCTGATCTCCGGTCTTGCAAAGAAAACATGGCTCTCCCTCGTAGAGGTTAACGAGCAGCTTCCGCTTCCCGAGTTCGAAAATGCGGATGACCGTGAGGATAATGAGTCAAAGTGGTCGTGGAAGGAGATGATATTGTACGGTTGTCGTGTGGCTGTCCGCCAATTTAAGAGTGGGTGGATATATATACAATCGCACGGCGCGAATTCCGTTTTGATCAGTGCCCTGTGGAAGCTTCGCCGCTCCTGTAAAGGAAGCCTATGGGTTCCAAGTTACAGGTCTTCAAATTTTCCGCCGAAATATCGTGATCGGGTGTGGGCGGAACTGCATATTATGGAGCAGGATGCTTCTGAAAGTTGATCGCTATCTTGAGATTTGACGCATGGTCGCTGCAAGTTTCGACGTCGCCGGGGCGAGGTGCCTGGCATAAGCCAAGGGCTGCTTTGGACTTGTCCATCGCAGCCCTTGCATAATTGCGCCAAGATCAACGCCGGCCGCAAAGAGATCTTGGTCGCAGCCGACACGCAAAGAATGCGCCGAAGTCGCGTTGACGATCTCATTGATTTTGACGTGCGGTAGTTTCCCGGCGTCAGCGAGCGTTATGAGATAGGTGCGAAGCCGATCTTTGATGATTTTTGACACGGCACCTTCAGCGAGGTGCCCGGCGGCGCCGACGCGATACGAAAGGGCGCGAAAGACGAAACCTTCGGAAATATCGGCGTGTTCAATCCACTGGTTGAGATATTCCACCGAGCGGGCCGACAGCCAGGCGCGAGCTCCCTTCCCTTCTTGGTCTGTTTTGGATCTGGGGACGAACAAGGAAGCTTCTCCAGTGGGAAGTCGCTCGATGTGCTTGACGTCTATCCTGACGAGCTCTGAGCGCCTCAGACCGGCATCGTAGCCTGTGGAGATCATCGCGCGATCGCGAATGCCTGCAGCGGTGTTCGGCAGCGACGCCATAAGCCCAAGCAGTGAGACATCGGCAGCAGAATCGTCGTGAATGTTCGCAACATCACCTTTGAGACGAAGTCCGAGCGCCTGGCCCTTTTGCCGGCTGTCGAGTTTGCGGATCTCTTTCTGCTTCCAGCGCAGGTTCTCGTCGACAGGCGACGGCAGCTCGAGCAGCTTATGGAGACGGACCATGGATGCGACCAGGCGGTCGATGGAGTTTTTTGAGATACCCTGCTGAGCTCGGTCCTCGATCAGCATGTATAGGTCGATTGGACGAAGCGGGAGCGTCGGGCGATAGCGACTGGACTGGTAGGCCTCGACGATCTTCAGATCGGAGGCGACGGCTTTGAGCGTATTGGGCGCCGAAGCACGCGACCAGGTGATGATGCGCAGGTGAATGTCGGACGGAGGAGTGTCTGGACCGTATGCGGCGCGTAGCAGCGACGATCGAAGCTCGAAGCCGGCGTCGGCGCTTATCGGGTCGTAGAGTGCGATATCGGACATCGTTGACGGATATAGTCGCTGATCGTCCAATTGGCGATACGCCTAGAGTGTTTCTAGAACGCGCGGAAGATCCGTTTCGTTGATTATCCAGTTCCGGAAACGTGGATTCCACGTACCCCGTCCCTTGCAGGCCTTCTTGACGAGTCCGATAAGATTTTCGTCGGGATCATTGCGAAGTGCTATCCGGCCGTCCGGCAGTTTACGAAGATGGATGAAGCCGTGAGCGGTTTCGATCTTTTCAGGGAGGTCGGCGATATAGTTGCCGGTCGTTTCGGGAATTGGCGGCAGCGGTATCAGCACGGCGTCATATTGCTTCGCAGGCGGTGAGTACCTCGGTTCAAGGGGCTCGGAAATCATTGAGGGAGCCGGCGCTGGAATAACATCCTTCGAAGCATCAAGCGAGACGGGAAGCCGGAGCATGGCTCGGTAATCGTAAACTGCCGGAACATGGGAAAGAGCAAGGCGCTTCCCGAGAACGATCATCTCATCGCGCGAAAGACCGCTGAAGACTGCTCTTCCCATCATGCCCAAGATCTTGCCCACGCCTAGGTTGTCGGCTTGATCGCTCCACCATTTGCCGAAATTGTCAGATTTGACGACGCATTTGTCGTCGGCAGATTTGTTTCGTTTGATGCTGGATGTGGGGGAGATCAGGACCACCGGATGAATGTCATGAATGGCATCGATGTGATGCATTTCCAGCCAAAGCCTGAGAGTTTCGCAGTGGCGGCGAGCTTGGTTCACTGGGGAAGGTATTGATGTAGGCGTTCGTCCATTCCAAACGGTCCAGTCGCCATGTTCGTCACAGGTCAGGCGACCTGAAAAATTCTTGGTTTCAAGCACCCAGGCAGCACCCTGGATGCGGTGGATGAGAAGGTGGTCAATCTGTGCGAAGTCGCCATCTACGCCGATCCGAACGTCGTGAAGAACTATGACCCGCTCGCTCGCGCCAAATTCGCGATTGATGAAGTGTGCAGCGCTCCTTTCGCCTTCGATGCCCCGATAGATGTTGTCGATCTGTTTTTGGATCGTCTTGTGGAACGAAGAGGGAGCGAGAGCTTTGAGGTGTTGCAGTTGCGCAATGTCGTCTGTGCGGTCGTCTGCGTCTTTCAGGATCATTGGCTTTTCTATCGTTCTTTGCGGAACGAGCCGCTGAACAGAATCGCTAAATTGAAAATATCCATTCGGCAAGATCAATGGGGAATTTTTTGAATTCAGTTCAACGATCATCTGTTCGAAATTTATTTTGAATCTCGCTGAAGATAGCGATCAACTTCGTTTCGAATTTGAGCGAGACGCTCATGAGCAACGTGTCGTTGCCTCAGAATTTCTGCGTCAGAGAAGGCGTCGACGTCTGCGATAGTTTCAAGAAAATTGTGCAAGAGGACGTTGGCGCAAATCGTTGAAAGCCGAAGGTTCGACACTGGATCATTCAGAGATCCAAATTGCGGTATGTCTCGTACCGCGAGTTTGGCTTCGCGATCGTTCACAAGAATTCCTTTCAAAAACCATTCTGGAGTTAATTGTTCGCAGCTATCGTTGATAGAATGTGACTGACGGCAACCTGCTCAACCTAGATGCCGGGGTTTTCAAATCGACAAAACCCTGATCAATGATCTGCGCATTTTGCCCAAAACCTCGGTTGAGCCCATGATGTTTGGGCGCTGAGATTACTCCCAACCGATAGTCGTATGTAGGGAGATCGATCATCGCGGATTGCCAGGCCGCAACATAGAGACGCGCAGCTTCCTGGTCTCCATGTCCCAAATTGTAATACCAGATAGCGACAACATTTTGGTCGCTGCGATTTTGGAATTGGAGCCTCGCGATGTTCCCGGATAGCGGAAGACTTCTTTGAATCGCGCCGTTCGACGGGAATGGAATATCAGGTGGAAGCGGAGCTTCAACGGCTGTGGGTCGATAGGATCGCTTGTATGTGACCGGCCTAGTTTCCAACTGTATTTCGGCATTGGAATAAGGATCACGAGGTGCTGGGCCGCCCATAGAGAGACCCATCTCGGCTTTCGAAATCAAATGTCCACTTCTCGAAAACTCGAGCGTTGCGGCACTTTCTGACCTGTTTCCTGCCCAGATGTATGCAGTGCCATCAAACAGATCGCTGTCGATGCTGATTGATGAATTTGGAGGACCGCCGATCACGCTCACGACCTGTTGGTAGGTCATCCCGTTGCTCAATCGCTGATATTCATCGAAACTGATTTTAGAGTTGTTTTCTGCAACGATGACGGCGGCAACAACGAACACGATCAGAAGCCCGGCCGTCCAGGCTAAGCCCTTTTTATGATCTGGCGATTCATACCGCTCATATGCGGAATGATAATCGTATGCATATTCTCTTTTAGGAATACTCATTGCCCGGCCCCTCTACCATTCCCGAGATATAGGAAGAGATGGGTAATGCCAATATCTCGCTGGAAGTTTTTGGATCCAGCGTATCGATTCGAGCTTGAGTGTCGGAAAAGAAAAAAGGCCCCGGAAATTTCCGAGGCCCTTCATCAGGAACCCTGATTATGCTTCTGCGCCGCCGTTGCCGCTGCCGCCGCCGCCCATCCATCGCCAAAACCAACCCATGATTGTTCTCCGAGATTATGACTGCTCACTGCGAGCAGCTAGGGAGATTATGGCAAATTAAATTCGTAAATCTAGTGTTAACCGGAATTTTTTTCAGAATTCTGGATTTCTCGGGAATTTAGCCAGCTGTCATATGCTTCATGGTCATCCAGCTTCGGCCGGCCGCCGTGGCGATCCCAAGGGGTGAGAATGCCAGTGAAGAACGCGGCAGGATTGATTTTCGCATATTCCGCCAAGCGTTCATTGCTCCACAGAATGAAACCGCACATCAGACCGCCAGGCCAAGCCTCTCGATCATGCTCGAGCTGTTCCTCGGGGGATCGGCCGTGTTCGGCAGCGTAGGCGACGAATCGCGGGTTATATTTCACTTCACCGGCCATCAGCTGAAGAAACCGTCAGGCAGAAAGATTTCTTCCCAGGAAACGCTTTCGCGTTCCTCGATTTTTTCGATCGCTTCCGAAAGCGTGCTATCTTCATCCAGCTGGTCGTCATCCTCCCCGTCGTTGAGGGTGTCGTTGTTGTATTCGACGAGCGATTTTCGAAGTTCTTCGCCGTCGGGATGAATGGAGAACCGGGCGCCGGCGCTTGTGTCGATGTGACAAACGATGATTGATTTGGTCATTGTGCTGAATCCGATTTGAGGATGAGGAATGCGGAATTCTGGGTGCCGGACGACACGGAATAGCCCTCGCTGATGCGCTGAGCGATCACGCGCATGAAGCACTCGGCTCCGTAGGCCTCCCATCCCGCCGTGCAGGTCATTGTCAGGGTAGCTACCGGACCGGCACGGTACTCGACCACATCGACATCGACTTGCTGGCCTAGGCTCGTTTTATAGAAGTGCGCGCCATGATTGAGACGCTCGACGTCGGGCGGCTCGCTGCCGTCGTCTAGCTTGAAGCTCATGTCATGCTCCTGAGACGGGCTTTGAGGGTGTCGACCCGCAAATCAAGCTTTGTGAGTCGATCCGTGTGGGCGTCTTGCCACCCTGGCCGACTTTCACCTGAGCGGGTGCGCCTCGGCCCCTTGTCGATCTCCGCAGCTCGCTGTCGGTAGATCGACTGGATACGATCCTCGATGTCGGCTGGCGACACGAGTTTACTGTCCGGTATCAGCATTTCTTCCCTCTCAAAAAATCTCGAAGGATTCGTCGATTTCGGAAACCAGCTTGGAAAGGTCATGAAGTCCCAGGCTGGCAAACGTCAGCTCGGCGGATTGAACATAGCTACTGGCCCTGGCAAGCGAGGGAACGCTCAGACGTTCCTCAATCCGAACATATGGCCCGGTGATCACATCATTGAAGCCATTGCTGATAATGAGCGTGTCGCTGGGAAGACAAACGCCGGTGGGCTGCTCGCCGCATGCCCCGAGCTCGATCTCGATAGATTTGTCTAACTTGGATTTAGCAGAGAGAAATATATCGACATTGTCCTGCATTCCGCCGTGCAATTTAACGTAACGAGCGAGCGCCAGTTCGACGGTCGCTTGAGCGATTATGCGCAGGATGTTGAAGTGGGACGTCAGAGTTTTCGGATCTACATTATCGATCAGGTTTGCCTTCATTGACCGGAGGAATGAAAGAGCCTGCTCGGAGGTTCGAAATGCGGACGGCTCCCGGAATTCGAGCAGGGTAGTTTCTCCGTCATAGGACGTGATCCGGGTGTCGATGTTCTCTCGGAAGATATAATATGAGCTGGCACTTGTCCGAAATTCACCGTTATCGAAATGGGTCGCGGTCGACAGTTCGTCGATGAATGGCAAGTCCTGCTCGAACATAGGCTCGATCCCGCCGATAATGGGATCATAGCCAAGATCGAGTTTCCGGCTCGGCTGTTGCAGATGTTGCTCGAGCATACTGAAGGACGACGCGGCTTTTGACGCCTCGTCGCCGGCGCGGTCAGTTTGTGAACCAGAGGTGTTGATTTGATCGTCGATTGGCATTCTGATTTCCTTTTGTGCTGTCAGGAAATCACTAGATAAACCATCGCTTAACCCGATTCGGCGTTGGCGGCCGAGATTTGCCATCGCGATCGTTGTACGCTCGGATCTGGTACCGACAGAATGAAGGTTTCAGCGATCGTAAACCCAGTCGTACCAATCCGGTGGCATTTGCTGCTCAACCGCAATCGCGAAAAGATATCGCATGACCATGACGCGTTCAGCCACGGGCAATCGATACAGAGCACCCAGCTCTCCGGGTAGGGTGCGATGGTCGCGAGATGGATCAATGTCGGTTTTGAATTGGCCATCTTCGAAAGTGATTTGTCCAAAATCTGGCCAGATCGTTGCGTCGAATTTTATGGTGTCAATGAAAGCTAATTGTTCGTACATGAAGCGACGACCAGGTTCCCAAAGCCCTGAATGAGCGACCCTGCGATAGCCTTCTTCTTCGATCTCGACCATGCCAGCTTCGATTTCTGTGCATCCCCAGTCGTTCCAATCCTTGGATTTATAGCCTGAAGGAACGGTCTCTTTGAAAGATATTCGGCTGACCCCTGCCCAACTTCGATAGCCACAAAGGCCCATGGCACGAAGGATTTCATGAAGCTTCATTGTGCAGATCAAGGTTTCTGTGCCGAATTCATCAGTTCTCTGAAGAAACCCTGATTTTATCAGCATCGCGGCGTCCTTCCCCGTGATTTTAATACGGTCGGAGGGCCGGGCTTCCATGTCGGCCCATCCGCTGCCCGATTGAATTAATCTCGGTGCGGTTTGCATCGTGGCGCTATGAAAGATGAGTATTTTTGAAAGCGCCGGCATGATGTCGGGATGAACGTTGACGTACGTATCAACGCTGTCAATCGGCGTGCAAACGGGACCCCCTATCGGCGCGCAAAAGGGACCCCCTTTCACGATGGCGCAAGGTTGATCGGACAGGCGCCCTTGCGCTGCGCGCGGCGTAGGGAGGGCGGAGCCCGACCGGAGGCGCGCGCAGCGCAAAGCATCTTAATCCCGGTGTGCAGCGGAGATCAGTTTCGGTTCTTGAAGCGCCAGCTGTCATTGCCGGTCTCGATGATGTCGCAATGATGGGTGACGCGATCGAGGAGCGCGGTGGTCATCTTGGGATCGCCGAAGACCGTGGGCCATTCGCCGAACGCAAGGTTGGTCGTGATGATAACGCTGGTCTGCTCGTAGAGCTTGCTGACCAGATGGAACAGCAGTTGGCCGCCTGAGCGGGCGAACGGCAGATATCCCAGTTCGTCGAGCACGATCAGGTCGAGGCGGGATAGAGGGGGGGCGGGGGCGCCGCTCTTGCCGATCCTGGCCTCCTCTTCGAGGCGGGTCACCAGATCGACGGTGTTGAAGTAGCGGCCTCGCGCACCGGAGCGAACGACATTGGCCGCGATAGCGATGGCGAGGTGGGTCTTGCCGGTGCCTGTGCCGCCGACCAGGACGATATTGCGCCGTGCGGGCAGGAACGCGCCGCTGTGCAGCGAACGCACCAGCCCTTCATTGATCGGCGTGCCCTCGAACCGGAACGCGTCGATGTCCTTCACAACCGGCAGCCGGGCCGCCGCCATCCGGTATCGGATCGAAGCGGCATGGCGATGTGTTGCTTCCGCGCGCAGAAGGTCGGTCAGTATCTCCATCGTGGTGCGCTGGCGCTGAAGGCCGGTGGTGACCGCATCATCGAACGCGCCCGCCATGCCCTTGAGCCCAAGCCCGCGCATCGCCTCGATCATGTCATGCCGCTGCATCGAAGGTCCTCAGCTGGTCGTAACGGGCGCAGTCGGCGATCGGCGGATGGCGCTGCGCGCTATCCTCGGAGGTGATGATCGTAAGTGGGCGCGGCGGCTCGCCGTGCCGCGCCAGGATGTTGAGGATCAGATCGTCGCTCGCCGTGCCGGTCGCCAGCGCTTCGCGCACGGCCGCTTCGACCGGATCCAGGCCATCGATCAGCACGGCCGACAGCACACGGACGAACCGGCGGTCGGCATCGTCGCCATGGCCAAGCTTGCGGCGCAGGCGTGCCAGCGCCGGCGGCAGATCCCAGTCCTGGAAGGGCGCGCCGTTCCGCAGCGCACCGGGCTTGCGGGCCAGCACCGGCAGATAATGCCAGGGGTCATAGATCGTGCGGTTGCGCCCGAAGTAGCGAGGGTGCTCGGCGACAACCTCCTCGCCGCAGCGCACGACAATGCGGTCGGCATAGGCCCGGACCTGCACCGTGCGCCGCGCCACCGTCGAGAGGACCGAGTAGCGGTTGCGGTCAAAGCTGATCAGGCAGGTGCCGGTCACGGCATGCTCGCTCTCATTGAAGCCGTCGAACGGCCCCAGCATCGGTTGCAGTGCCGATCGTTCGATCTCCAGCACCTGCGCCACGGTCAGCTCGCCCTGTTCGGGATGGGCCTGACGTTCCGCCCAGCGCCGACACTCGGCCTCCAGCCAGCCATTAAGCTCTTCGAGGCTGGCGAACCGCAACCGGGGCTGGAAGAAGCGCCCCCGGATCGTCTGCACCTGGTTCTCGACCTGACCCTTCTCCCATCCCGCCGCAGGCGAGCAGGCGGTCGGCTCGACCATATAATGGTCGGTCATGATCAGGAACCGCCGGTTGAAGACCCGTTCCTTGCCGGTGAACACGCTCGTCACCGCCGTCTTCATATTATCGTAGATGCCGCGGCCCGGCACACCTCCAAAGAAGGCAAAGCCGCGCGCATGCGCGTCGAACAGCATCTCCTGGCTCTCGCGCGGATAGGCCCGGACATAGACCGCCCGCGATGCACACAGCCGCATATGCGCAACCTTCACTCGCATCGGCTTGCCGGCGATCTCCACATCTTCATGGCTCCAGTCGAACTGGTAGGCCTCGCCCGGCTTGAACATCAGCGGGATGAAGGCGGTGACACCATCGCCGGCATCCTTGCGCCGGTCGGCCTTCCAGCGCGCCGCGTAGCGCCGAACGGCATCGTAGGAACCCTCAAAACCTTCGCGCTCCAGCAGATCATGTATCCGCGTCATCCGCAGTCGCTCGCGCCTGCCGCGCACCTCGTTCTCTTCCAGCAGTGTGTTCAGGCGATCCTGAAACGGCCCGATCCGCGGCAGCGGCTGAACCTTGCGCTGATAGTCGAATGCGCCTTCCGGCGCCCGGATCGCCTTGCGGATCACCTTCCGCGACACATGCAAATCCCGTGCGATCGCCTTGATCGCCTTACCACCGGCATACTCGCGCCGAATCCGAACCACTGTCTCCAAAACCAACATCCCGATCTCGCCGCCTGATTATCCAGCCGGCTGCTTAAACCATCGAAATGAGGGGTCCCTTTTAGACGCCGATCACCCCGCTAACGGGGTCCTTTTTGCACGCCGATCCACAGTGGCGATTGCCGAGCTTGTCCATTGCGGCACCGTAAGAACGTAGCCCGTCAGT
>CALMYE010000103.1 GCA_937873425.1 uncultured Sphingopyxis sp.
GGAAGGCGCGCATCGCCGCAGCATGGGAACTAAATGCGCCCCCTGCAAGTCTCTGTCTTTCCAAGGCCCCGTGCTTGACCTACACCCCCGTCACCGGGGCTCGACCGATAGGGAACCGACGTCCATGCCGATGCCCGCCCTTCTCTCCCGCCTGGCGCTGCTGGCGTTCGCCGCCGCGCCCGTGCAGGCCGGGGCCGCCGGCCTCGGCTACGACCTCGACGCGCTCGACGGCGCCGAGCTCGCGCCGGGCGACGCCGCGCCCGCCGCTCCGCCGCCCGCTCCGCTCCCGGTCACGACCGGCGCCGCGCTGCTGCAGGACAGCCAGATCGACGAGAATATCCTGCTGCCGGCCGCCGGCCCCGACGGCGACGAGGGCCGCAAATGGGCGCGCGACTATTTCGCGGTCGCCGCGGGGGTCATCAGCGTGCCGGACTATAACGGCTCCGACGAGCGCACAATCCTGCCCGCCTTCTATCTGCGCGGCCGGGTGTCGGGCTTTGCCTTTTCGACGCGCGGCACCAATTTCCAGGTCGACCTGATCCGCCAGCGGCGCGGGCAAAAGACCGACATCAAGCTCGGCCCGATCGTCAACCTGCGCAGCGACCGCAGCGGCAGCGTCAAGGACCCGCAGGTCGACGCGCTCGGCAAGCGCAAGCTCGCGGTAGAGCTCGGCCTCACCGCGGGCATCACCCATACCGGCGTCGTCACCAGCGGCTACGACCAGTTCGGCTTCCGCCTCGTCGCGCTCCGCGACATATCGGGGCGCCACGGCAGCTGGGTCGTCTCGCCGACGCTCGAATATGGCACCCCGCTGTCGAAGCGCGCCTATATCGGCGTCTCGGGGTCGATGAACCTCTATGGCAAGGGCTTCGGCCGCCATTATTTCGACATCGACGCGGCGGGCAGCGCGGCGAGCGGCCTGCCCGTCTATGAGGGCGCGGGACGCCGGGCGACGCTCGGCAAATATACCGTCGGCGTGGCGGGCGCCTATGGCCTGTCGGGCGACCTGCGCAAGGGGTTCGTGCTGATCGGCGGCGCGCAATATGGCCGCGTCACCGGTAGCTACGCCGACTCGCCGATCGTCGCGCGGGCGGGCGACGCCGACCAGTGGCTGTTCGGCGGAGGACTCGCCTATCAGTTCTGACGGAGGGATGATAGGAAGCGAAACGGAGCAGGGTCGGCTCCACGCATCGGGGGGACTATGCGATGGAAGACGACTGGATGTTTCGGGCGATGCCTTGGTTCTTTGCCGGCATGGGCCTGCTGTTCGCCGGGATCGGCCTGTGGATGGCGAAGAAGGAGCTGCGCGGCCGCCGCTGGAACGAGGTCGAAGGCGTCATCGTCGATCACAACAGCCACTGGGACCGCGACAGCGACGGCCACCGGACGCAGATGCACACCGCCGTGATCGAATATCGCCTGCCCGGCATGGGGCTGCGCCGGATCGACGACAGCATGGCGACCAATTCCCGGCGCGCGGTCGGCAGCAGGATGCGCGTGCGCTACAATCCCGACAATCCGCACGAGGCGATAGTCTGGGCGCCGCTGCGCATGGGCTGCTTCCTCGGCCTGTTCACCGGCATCGGCTCGCTCTTCGCCGCGATCGGCATCGCCTGGATCGCGCTCGGCTGGGGCGGCTGAGGGGCGCGGGCTGGCGTTAACGCATGATCGGCTTTGAGTGACCAAGCCCGTGCTCCCGCGAAGGCGGGAGCCCATCTCCCGCCCGCGCCAGATTGAACCGGCCGGAGATGGGTCCCCGCCTTCGCGGGGACACACCGATATTTTAGTCGAAGTCGATCACGATCTACCGCCGCCGGAACGTCCAGCGCATCGCCCGCGACCCGTCGATCAGCGAGATGGTCGCGGTCATCGTCTCGCCGTCGCGGGCATAGGCGATGCGCTGCGGATAATCATGGTCCGGATTGTCGAAGGTCGCGCTGCCGCCACCCTGCGCGGTCAGGCGAAAGACGACCGGCGCCCGGCCGCCCGGCTGGGCGATATAGGCCGGTACCCCGTCGGCGCCCGCCTGCAGCCGCAGGAACTCGAACTCGCGCAGCCGCTCGCCGCTGCCCGACCGGCTATGCCCCAGCATCACCCCGCCGCGCGGCTCCGTCCAGCTTTCCTCGGTCCAGCGCCCGTCCGCCTCGCTGACCCAGTCGCCCGCCATCCAGCTAAGATCGTCGACCGTCGCCGCGGGCTCGCCCGCCGCGACGAGCAGCAGCGGCGCCAGCATCGCCGCGATTCGCTTCATGGCGCGGCCTCGTCGCCGCCGGCCCGCGCCTTGTGATGGCGCGTGCGCGCGACGATCACCCACAGCAGCATCGCCCAGCCGAAACCGAGCAGCAGCCACCCCCAGCTTTCGGTGGAGAGCGGCCCCAGCCGCGCGGGCCCGCCGCTTTGCGGCCATGCCCACAGGCCGATCGCGGCGAAGATCGAGAGGTAGCCCAGCAGGCGCGGCGCGCGCGCCACGCCGCGCAGCTCGTGGCGATAGGCGGCGCGCGCCGCCGCGTCGGAAAGATCGGGACCGGTCATCGCGCCCCTTTGCCACAAGCCGCGCCGCTCCGCAAAGCACGCCCTGTTCCGCCGCCGCCGTCAGGCGCCATCGTCTCCATCCCGGCGGCGCGGACGAAAGGGCGTAAGCGCCTCCAGCCGGTCGCAGAGCCGAACGAAGAGCGACTGCCACGTCGGCGTGTCGCCGAGCCGGCTTTCGATCCATTCGCGATGCGCGACGAGAAAACTCGCGGCCGTCGGCACACCGACGACGACCGCAGCAGCACTTATGTGGGGAGCGACCACCGCGGTCGTCGCGATTCCGGCAAGCGTCGTCCGCGGATACTTCAACGCCACGGCGAACGCCTCGATCACCAGATTCTTCGCGGTTTCGCTGCTCCAGATCGTGCGCCGGTCGGCCGGGTCCGGAACTGCGGGCGCCAAATCGGCCGCCTCGATGACGACATCCGCAACGCCGTCCTCCAGCACCCCCGCCGCGTCGGCGGCCCGCGCCAGTTCGCGAATTTCTTCGGGGGCCAGCGGCGCCGGCCGGGCGTCGGGGCCGAGCTGCGCGGTATCGAGCGCATTCAGCACCGGATCGAGCCCCACCGTCATATTATGCGCCGAACGCCAGCTCCTGCCGTCGCGCAGGACCGGATCGGCCAGCGGCGGCAGCTCGGTGTCGGGCCGCTCATAGCCCGCCAGTTCCTGCCGCAGCCGTTCGCCGCGCTGGACGAACAGGCTGGGCCGCATCGTTTCGACACCGTCGCTCGCGGCCTCCAGATAGGCCTTGAGCATCGGGATCATCCGCGCGCCCGTATTGCTGCCCAGACCCGCCAGCACCGCCCGCGCCAGCGCCACGGCCTCGGCGTGACGGTCGCGCGCTTCGGCATCGGTGCGCAGCGTGTCGGCCAGCGCCGCCGCGTCGATCGCGATCCGGCCGTCGGCACCGGCGCGAAAGCGCACCGCATGGCGCGCCTGCGCGGGCAACGCCGCCGCCTCGTCTTCGGCCGGCGCCGCGCGCGGCGCCACCCGCTCGCGCGCCTCGTCGATCCAGCCCTGCAAGGCCGCATTGACATGCGCCGCGCCCTTGTCCCAGAAATCCTCGTTGCTTGCCTCGGCAAGACGGATCAGGATCGCCTTGTCCTCTTTGCGATAGCGGTCGCCGGGAATGTCGAACGCCGCGCGTTCGCCGCGGACGCGCCGCTCGAACCAGTCGATCCACACCCCATAGCCCTGGTCGAGGCCGCGCAGCGCCTGTTCGAAGTGCGATTGCTCGGCGCGCCACCAGTCGGGGCGCTGGCCGAGCCACAGGCTGCGGCGGCTGAGCACCCGCGCGGCATCGCCCCCGCCCGCGTTCCGGTCGAGCCAGTCGCAATCGTCGAATACTGCGGCCCAAAGGGCTAACCGGGCGTCGGTGGCGTCGGGGGCGTAGGCGGCGGCGGCGGCGGCGTCGGCGTAGGCGGCGTCGGCGTAGGCGGCGGCGGTAGCGTAGGCGGCAGCGGCGTCGGTGTAGGCGGTGGCGGTGGCGCGGGCGGCGGTGGCGGCGCAGGCGGCGGCATCGTCGGCCGCGGCGGTCATATCATGAGCCGGAATATTGTGTGCAGCCCATGATATGGCGACGGCCCGGATCGCGCGATCAGCAAAATCGCCGAGCCATGACGTGGCGGCGTGACCGACGAAGGGCAGCGCGCGCAGCGCCGCGCGAACGGCGACAATCTGCGCCCGCTCGCGCGGCTTGCCCTCAAGCCAATCCCGCAGGTCTTGCTCGTTGTCGGTCGCCATCGGGCCGACCTAACACGCCCCGCACCCCCTGTCCCGCCCCTTTCCCTTTGACCCCGCCCTTGCCCCCCGCTAGTCTCCTCCCATCCCCGGGGAGCCTTGCGTGAAGCAGCAGGTTGAGAGCGGAACAGACCGCGACCCGTTGAACCTGATCCGGCTAATACCGGCGGAGGGAGGGTCGGCGTTCCGCACACGGAATCCCTGGTCTCGCTCCGGAACCTTGGAGCGACTGCACATGGCCGACATCGATTCCCGCCTCGACAAGACGCAAGCCGAACCGATCGGCGTCACCACCGGCGCGATCCGCGGCAGCCGCAAGATCCATGTCGCGTCGCCCACCGGCAGCGGCATCCGCGTCGCGATGCGCGAGATCATGCTCGAACCCTCGTCGGGCGAGCCGAGCGTGCGCGTCTACGACACCAGCGGTCCCTACACCGATCCCGATGCCCGCATCGACATCGCGCAGGGCCTCCCCGAACTCCGCGCGAACTGGATCAGGTCGCGCGGAGACGTCGAGGAAGTCACCCAGCGCGAGGTCCGCCCCGAGGACAACGGCTTCAGGCCCGCAAGCCGGCTCGGCCCCGACCGCACCGCGACCGCGGCAGCGACGAGCGGCAACAAAGACTCCGGCGTCCCCGCCTTCCCCAACGTGCGCAAGAAAGTGCTGCGCGCCAAACCCGGCGCGAACGTCAGCCAGATGCACTATGCCCGCCGCGGCATCGTCACGCCCGAGATGGAATATGTCGCCACCCGCGAAAATCTCGGCCGCGAACGCCTGAGCCAGTATGTCCGCGACGGGCAGGACTGGGGCGCCAGCATCCCCGACTATGTCACCCCCGAATTCGTCCGCGAAGAGGTCGCGCGCGGCCGCGCGATCATCCCGTCGAACATCAACCACCCCGAAAGCGAGCCGATGGCGATCGGCCGCAACTTCCTCGTCAAGATCAACGCCAATATCGGCAACAGCGCGGTCGCCTCGGACGTCGCGAGCGAGGTCGACAAGATGGTCTGGTCGATCCGCTGGGGCGCCGACACCGTCATGGACCTCAGCACCGGCCGCAACATCCACGACACGCGCGAATGGATCATCCGCAACAGCCCCGTCCCGATCGGCACCGTCCCCATCTATCAGGCGCTCGAAAAGGTCGGCGGCATCGCCGAGGAGCTGACGTGGGACATCTTCCGCGACACGCTGATCGAACAGGCCGAGCAGGGCGTCGACTATTTCACCATCCACGCCGGCGTCCGCCTCCCCTACGTGCCCCTCGCCGCCAAGCGCGTCACCGGCATCGTCAGCCGCGGCGGCAGCATCATGGCGAAATGGTGCCTCGCGCATCATCAGGAAAGCTTCCTCTACACCCGCTTCGACGAGATCACCGAGATCATGAAGGCCTATGACATCGCCTATTCCCTAGGCGACGGCCTCCGCCCCGGCAGCATCGCCGACGCCAATGACGAGGCGCAGTTCGCCGAGCTCTACACGCTCGGCGAACTCACCAAGCGCGCGTGGGAACAGGATGTGCAGGTGATGATCGAGGGGCCGGGCCACGTCCCGATGCACAAAATCAAGGAGAATATGGACAAGCAACTCGAAGCGTGCGGCGAGGCGCCCTTCTACACGCTCGGGCCGCTCACCACCGACATCGCGCCCGGCTACGACCACATCACCAGCGGCATCGGCGCCGCGATGATCGGCTGGTACGGCACCGCGATGCTTTGCTACGTCACGCCCAAGGAGCATCTCGGCCTGCCCGACCGCGACGATGTGAAGGTCGGCGTCGTCACCTACAAGCTCGCCGCCCACGCCGCCGACCTCGCCAAGGGCCACCCCGCCGCCAAGGTCCGCGACGACGCGCTGTCAAAGGCGCGCTTCGAATTCCGCTGGCGCGACCAGTTCAACCTGTCGCTCGACCCCGACACGGCGGAGCAATATCACGACCAGACCCTCCCGGCCGAGGGCGCCAAGTCGGCGCATTTCTGCAGCATGTGCGGCCCCAAATTCTGCTCGATGAAGATCAGCCAGGAAGTTCGTGCATTCGCCGCAGGCGAATTGCTAGCGGACCATCCGGGGGATGGTTCGCCCGCACGAACTCGGGAATTCGCCCTCAGCGAAGCTGAGGTTGAGGCGGGCATGGCGCAGATGAGCGAGGTTTATGAGGAAACCGGGCGCGAGCTGTATATGGGCGCGGGTGGCCGGGAGCATGATTGAGAATACAATCGAGTCGAAACGACGGAGGTATGCGACAAACGGTTAGAATTCGTCGCCAGATGGATTGAATCTTCATACTTTGCCGCCTAGATTCAGTTTGCCGGGAGTGCGTCATTTAGCACGTTGAGGCTAAGGCCTCACCCGGCGTCAATCTAGTACGGCTCCGTTCCAATCTGCCTTCGGAAATCTCGCAATTCCGAAGCCATCGATCCGCCCAGTTGGTGACGACCTGATAGACGGACGTATTTTGTCATACCAAGTTCGATCATTGTGCGCTTGAGCACGCCAGATTGCGCCAGCTATCATGTCGACTAATTGTATACCAACGCTAAGGTGTGAGGGCGCAAAGAAGAGCCCTTCAATAAAATTCTTATACTGCGACGTGTATTGACCAGACTCTCTGATCAATCGCTCATGTTGGTGTCGCATGCTGTCGTCGTCGCCTTTTCCTCGATGGTCCGCAACAATCATTCCAAATGTATCGCGCCCGCTAGCGCGAGTAATGTCTTGAAGAAGATACTGGAAACGCTCCGTTACTGGCTTGTAGGTTCTAAAATACAGATCGCTTTGAGTGTTCACGTTGCCTAGCACATATGCAGCCATCGCTTCACTCGCACACGCGATAATCCGGCACGATTTAGTTTCGGTAATGATAGAGAATATATCGTTCCGAAATCGGTTACGGCGATCCTGTTCCCATTCTCGCATTGGATTATCATCGCATTGATTATTAGGAGCAAAAAATCTCCATTTTACCTCTCCGCGATAATGCTCTCTGAGCTTGAGGCCACTGAGCTTATCACTCATTCCCTGCCAGCGATCTTCCGGGATAACCAAACCCGCTATTACGAAATAGGCTTGCCGCCCGTCGTGAGGCTTCGGGGGCGTACCGCTCTCATCAATAAAAAGTAGATGCATCCATCTAGAATAGCCTAGCCAACTATGGATGCAAGCTGACAACCAGTCAGAGATCAGCTTGAAGATAGAGCCTGCTTCTTAACCACAAACTTCTTCTTAGCCGTCGGCTTTACGCCGGCAACGTAATCACCTTGGTCATCAACGTCGTCCAAATCCTTTGCCCCAATCTCAGCGGAGCGCACCATGAGAGCATTCCACATTTCCACAGGAACGCTGCCCTCAGCATAGGCTTTCGCGATCACATGGTAGGGATTCAATATCAGCGCGAATTGAACTTCCTTAGAGAGACCATACTTTATGTCGATGAAACCAAGCTCGACCAGCTTGCTCAAGCGCTCCTTCCACGTCCGCACAGCACGCTGCCCCGAAAATCCGGCGTAAGTCGCCATTTCTTCGGTTTTCGTAATTTGAAGAAAGGCTTCGTCAAAAGTCCGACACCACAAATCCAAATAGACCTGGCTCACCGGACTGCCTTTGCCCGCCATATGATCCATTATTCGCATAATAAGAGGCATCGATCGCGGCATGGTCACAAAGCCATCGCGGACACGACGATTCCAAGTCATCTTGTCCGAAACATCTGGCCACAGCTTATTTCGGACCTCAAGCTGCCGTGTCAATATAGCGCTGGCTTTAGCTGTCATAGTTTCCTCGGAAAATGGCGGCTCCGGGTTTGGTGCCCGGAGCCTTCGCTTGGTCAGGCCCGCCACGTCAAACGGGACTTTTCGATGTTGCCGGAGTTTGGACCCCACGGCCACGCCCGACTCTTCACGATGAAGAATATATACGGCAAATATACGTCATACTCAATTGCAAACGACCGCCATCAAGGCACCAATTTTCTTGGTCATCCCTGCTACCTTTATGAATGAGATGGATTATTTTTGGGAGATTCAGGACTCAAGTCCGCATATATATGCCGTTTTCTTCCATTAAACCTAATTATATCAGTAGTTTGAACATATCTGTTGGGTGGTAAGGTGATGAGTGGTGACGTGGTATCGGTGGTGAGGTGATGCGTGATCCCATTATTATCCCTATCCCATTCCACTTCCGAATTCCGCTTCCGAATGACGCATCTCGCTCACAGCTCATACGCGCCCGCAACCCCCTCTACGTCATGACCAAGCCGCCGCCGGATGTGCAGGCGGCGACCGCCGCGCTGAACGGCTTGGTCGCACCGCCCTTCCCGCTCCGCTTCGCCACCGCCGCTATGCGTGCCCGCCAATAGACTCCGACGTCGCCGAATAGCCCCCGCAAATCCTATTTCGCACATCCACCTCAAAAAACCCCTTTCCTAATAAATCCCAGTCTGGTTCATCCTTTCAGATGAAGCACGACAAGACCCTCCCCGACCTCGCCGCCGTTCGCGCCCGCGCAAGGCGCGCGAAAAAGGCGCCCGGCGCCGTCCGCATCACCAAGGCGCGCCGGGCGCCGCCCGACGACAGCCGCACGCTCGCCGGCGCGCAGGACTTCGTCCCCGCGTCCCCGCGCGAGCGCCATGATGGCTGGACGCCCGAAAAGCAGGTCGCCTTCATCGAGGCGCTCGGCGAATGCGGCTGCGTGACCGAGGCGTGCGAGCGCGTCGGCCTGTCGCCGTCGACCGCCTATCGCCTGCGCCGCCGCGTCGACGCCTACAGCTTTCGCGCCGCATGGGATGCCGCGCTCGACTATGCGATCCGCCGCCTGTCCGACGCCGCTTTCTCGCGCGCCCTCAACGGCGTCGCGCGCCCGGTGTGGTTCCAGGGCGAACAGGTCGGCGAGCGGCGCTATTATGACGAGCGGCTGACGATGTTCCTGCTGCGATATCGCGACCCCGACACCTATGGCGCGTGGCGCGACCGCCGCGAACCGCGCCGCCGCCCCGATGCACAGGCCTTCGCGCTCGGCCGCTGGACCGACCATGTCGCCGAAGATGCGTATGACCGCGATACCGGCGCGATCGTCGATCGCGAGCGTGAGGATGACGGCGTCCAATGGCTGACCGACGAAGAGGCGGCGCGCGCCGACGCCGCGGCGTCCGCCGTCGCCGTTGCGACGCAGGAGGAAACCGACGCGCGGCTGATCGCCGCCATCGCCGTGCTGCGCCGGCTCAAGGCGCTGGATATCGCGACCGACGGACTGACCGACGCCGAATATCATCGCCAGATCGGCCTGGAAGAAGCCCGCCGCGCCGCCGCCGGCACTTCGATGGTCATCGACCGCGATGACGATGGTGACAAGGATGGCGATCGGGATGACGGGGCCGGGCGGCGGAAAGCCCCCGAAGGCGCGGCACAAGAGGGGGACGTGGCGTGACCTTTGTGACCTTCCGGCCGCGCCACCGCATCGCCATGGGGCTGACCTTTCCTGAACTTTGGCGCCCCGACCTTTGGCGCCCGCCCGCGGCCTCAGCCGGTGACCGCGTCCCGCTCCGCCGTCCGGCGCGGCGCGCTATTTCTTCACCCGCCATTCGCGCTGATAGGTCGATTCCTCGCCATATTTGC
>CALMYE010000104.1 GCA_937873425.1 uncultured Sphingopyxis sp.
GCGATCGCCGAGATCAAGAAGATGGAAGCCGAGCGGCAGGTGTGAACGACGGGATAGAGGAGCCGAAGCGCCGCGAGAATTTCAGCGCCGAGGAGCTGGCGGACGGCTGGGTCAGCTGGAACCTGAAGGACGCGAGCCGCTTCAACGCCTTCATCGAGCCGCTGACGGTGCGCGTCGAACCGCCGACCGAAGACGGCCGCCCGCGCGCCCGGGTGCGGATGATGCCGGAACGCAAGCACAGCAACCTCGGCGACAATGTCCATGGCGCGGTCAGCCTGGCGCTGGTCGATATCGCGCTGTTCGCCGCGTCGCACCAGTTCGGGGCGCTCGATGCGGGCCATTCGGTGACGCTCGACCTGTCGACCCAGTTCGTCGGCGCGGGCCGGCTCGGCGAGCCGCTCGATGCCGTCGTCGAGCTGGTGCGCGAGACGGGACGCCTGATCTTCCTGCGCGGGCTCGTCGTGCAGGGCGCGGGCGACAGCCATATCGTGCTGACCTTCGCCGGGACGATCCGCAAGGCGAGCAGGTGACGGGCGTCCTTGCCGCCTACGACGCGCTCGTTTCCGGCGGCGAGCTGAGGCCCGACCCCGAACAGCGCGCCGCCGCCGAGCGCCTGAACCGGCTGCAGCAGGAACTGGAGGCGTCGCCGCCGCGCGGGAGCCTGCTCTGGCGCATCGCCGGGCGCAAGGCGGAGGCGCCGCGCGGCGTCTATCTGTGGGGTGCGGTCGGGCGCGGCAAGTCGATGCTGATGGACCTCTTCTACGACCAGCTCGCGATCCAGCGGAAGAAGCGCGTCCATTTCCACGCCTTCATGCTCGACGTCCACGCGCGGATGCGCGAGGTGCGCAAGACCGAGAGCGGCGACCCGATCCCGCAGGTCGCGGCGTCGCTCGTCGAGAATGTCCGCTGCCTCGCCTTCGACGAGATGGTGGTGAACAACAGCGCCGACGCGATGATCCTCTCGCGCCTGTTCACCGCGCTGATCGACCGCGGCGTGACGGTGGTCGCGACCTCGAACCGTCCGCCGGCCGACCTCTACAAGGACGGGCTAAACCGCGAGCATTTCCTGCCCTTCATCGCGCTGATCGGGGCGAAACTCGACGTGATGGGCCTCAATGGCCCGACCGACTATCGCCGGGACCGGCTCGGCGACGGCGCGCGCTGGTTCGTGCCGGCGGACGATGCGGCGAGCGCCGCGCTGTCGGCCGCCTTCTTCCGCCTCACCGACTATCCGCCCGAGGACCGCGCGCATGTGCCGACGCAGGGCCTCGACGTCGGCGGCGGGCGCGTGCTGCACGTCCCCAAGGCGCTGAAGGGCGTCGCAGTCTTTTCCTTCAAGCGCTTGTGCGGCGAGGCGCGCGGCGCGTCCGACTATCTCGCGGTCGCGCAGCATTTCCACAGCGTCATCATCGTCGGCATCCCGCGCATGGGGCCGGAGAACCGCAACGAGGCGGCGCGCTTCGTGACGCTGGTCGACGCGCTCTACGAATATAAGGTCAAGCTGCTCGCGAGCGCCGCGGCCGAACCCGATGCGCTCTATGTCGCGGGCGACGGCGCCTTCGAGTTCGAGCGCACCGCGAGCCGTCTCGCCGAGATGCAGTCCGACGCCTATCTCGCGCTCGGCCACGGGCGGGCCGAGGGCGTGTTCTAGGCCAGCACCAGCAGCACGCCGCCGGCGATCTTGCCCCAGCGCGACGAGTTGAGCGTCACCGCGATCAGGTCGCGGATATAGCGGACCTCGTGCGCGACATGGCCGGCCGCCTGCTCGATCGTGCGGCGCAGCGTGCGCAGCCGGTTCGGGGCGGCGACGCGGATCGGGCGCGGGCGCGCGGGCGGCGCGGGCAGGGTGGCGAAGCCGCCGCTGGTCACGCGCGGGTCGGCGGCGACGGCGCGGCACAGCGCCTCCATGCGCGCGACGGCGAGGCGGTTGGGGACCTGGCGGTCGCGGCTGAGCAGCTCGAAGCTGTGGCTGAAGGCGGAAAACTGGATCGCGCCGCTCGCCGCGCTATGGTCGAGCGCGTCGCGCATCTCCTCTTCCGACATCGCGCAGAGCTGCGCGGGGCGAAAGCTGTTGGCGCGGTCCATCAGCCCGCTGACGGGGACTTCGATCACCCCCTCATGCTCGCGCACGCCGAGGTTGCCCGCGTCGAGCGAAATGTCGCAGCCATGCCCGCGCCAGGCGCCGTTGAAGCTGCTGTCGAAGCGGAAGCCGAGCGAGGCGAGCGCGCGCAGCGTGTCGTCGTTGGCGCCGAAATTGCCGGCGCGAAAGGCGGTGGGCCGCGGAGCGCCCGCCCCGACCAATATGTCGCGGGCGAGCGCGATCAGCTTGCGCTGCTTGTGCAGCGGAAAGTCGCCGATGTTGCGTCCGGTGCGCGGCGCGACCGGGTTGAAGCGCGCGAATTTCAGCCATTCGGTGTGGATGTGCAACTGCACCTCGTGCCCGCGCGCGACGATCGGCTGGACGATCGCGTCGATGATCGCGGGGCCGTAGACGAGCGCGGGCATCGGATCGACGAAATAGACGCCCTTGAGCCCGTGGCGTTCGAGCATGTCCATCTGGAAATGCACGCCGAAATCGCCGTCGCGGCAGCGGCCGAGGATCGAGCTTTCGAAATTGGCGCGCGCGTCCAGCCCCTTCTGATAGAGGCCCGCCGACAATTCGGTGTCGAAGCTGATGATTGCCCGCGTCATCCCCGCCAGCCTAACAGGAAGGGGGATAAGGGATGGTTAATCGGCACCATGAAGCCCCTCCCCTTCAGGGGAGGGGT
>CALMYE010000105.1 GCA_937873425.1 uncultured Sphingopyxis sp.
CCACCGCCGCCATCGCCGCGCGCAGCCGGTCGGCGCGCGGGCAGGGGGCATCGACCGGCTCGTTGGCAAGCGCATGCACACCGGGCGCCAGTGCCGCGATGCGCGGATGCGGGCGGTTGGTCAGCCGCCGCGCTTCCCCGCCGCCGCCCGCGAACAAATTGGCCGCGAACAGGTTGAAGGCGTTGAAGCGGTCGAGATCGGCCTCGGCCGGATCGGTGAAGCGCCCGTCCCCGCGCAGCATGTCGACGACCAGCGCCCCGCGCGATTCCTTCGCCGGATCGGGCAGCGCGCCGCGGACGTTGGTCACGACGACGACGCGCCCGCTCGGCCGGTGGACGCCGAGCCAGGTGCCGCCCGCCTGCAGGTCGCGCCCGGCGACGATGCCGCTGCCGTCGTCCCACGCCGCCAGCGGCGCGGCGGCGCGCGCGTGGAACTCGTCGCGATTGCCCGCGAGGATCAGCGGCCAGTCGGGATGGACCTGCCAGGCTATGGCGACGACGCACATGGCTGCGCCTATCGCTGCTCTCCCGCCGCTTGCCAAGCCTCTTGACATTGGCTTTGTTGAATGTTCAATCAAGTTACCGGATCGCAGGAGGATGGCATGGCCGACGAATTCGCGAAAATGGGCGAGAGCCTGCGGACCAAGACCGGCAAGGGGCTCGACGAATGGGTCGCGATCGCGCGCGGCGCGGGGATCGGCGGCCATATGGCGCTGGTGAACCATCTGAAAGCGCAGCACGGGCTCGGCCACGGCTATGCGAACATGATCGTCCATGCCGCCAACGCCTCTTCGTCGCTGTCGCAGGACGACGACGCGCTGGTCGATGCGGCGTTCGCCGGGGCGAAGGCGCATTGGCGCCCGCTCTACGACCGGCTCGTCGCGCTGGTGCAGGGCTTCGGGAGCGATGTCGAGCTGGCGCCGAAGAAGGGCTATGTCAGCCTGCGCCGCAAGAAGCAGTTCGCGCTGCTGATGCCCTCGACGAAGGACCGCTTCGACATCGGCCTCGCGCTGAAGGGCGAGGAACCGGCGGGCAGACTGGAAGCGGCCGGAAGCTGGAACGCGATGGTGTCGCACCGCATCCGCGTCGCCGCGGGCGAGGAACCGGGCGACGAGGTCGAAGGCTGGCTGCGCGCCGCCTATGACCGGGCGGGATAGATATGGCCGGATCGAAGAGACACCGTAGCCCTGAGCCTGTCGAAGGGCGCCTATCGCCGATGAGCGCCCTTCGACAGGCTCAGGGCTACGGTTCAAGTTCGAGAGGAACCGCCCGATGAACGCCGCCGACACCCGCAACCGCATCCTGATGACCGCGATGGAGCTGTTCTGGGAGAAGGGCTATCTCTCGACTTCGGTCGCCGACATATTGTCGCGCAGCCAGGTCCATTCGGGCAGCCTCTATCATTTCTTCCCCGGCAAGCAGGACGTGCTGGTCGGCGTGCTCGAACTCTATCGCGACGGGATCGAGGAGATGCTGCTCGCGCCGAACTGGGCGGGCGTCGACGATCCGGTCGAGCGCATCTTCGCGCTGCTCGCCGGCTATCGCACGCATCTGATCGTCACCGACTGCACCTATGGCTGCCCGATCGGCAGCCTCGCGCTCGAAATCCACGAGCCCGACCCGCAAGTGCGCGAACTGATGGCGGTGAATTTCGCCAACTGGTCGGCAGCGATCACCCGCTGCCTCGACGCCGCGGGCGACCGCCTGCCGCAGGGCACCGACCGCAAGGCGCTCGGCGAATTCGTGCTGACGGTGATGGAGGGCGCGGTGATGCAGGCGCGGACCTATCGCGACATCGGCTATTTCGACCGCAACATCGCTGTATTGCGCGACTATATCACCACATTGCTGACGCGCGCGAAGCGTGATAGCTTCGCCTGATCTTTCCGGAGGGGGATGGACATGAACGCTGTGATCAAGACGCCTTGGCACCTGTGGGTGATCGGGGGGCTTTCGCTATTGTGGAACGCCTTTCCGGTCGTCGATTTCACGCTCACCAACATGGGCAACGAATTCTGGCTGTCGGCGCTGAGCGAGCCGCAGCGCGCCTTCATCCTCGGCAGCCCGGGCTGGGTGACCGCCTGCTGGGCGCTCGGCGGCTTCGGCTCCTTCCTCGGGTCGCTGCTCCTGCTGCTGCGCTCGCGGCATGCGCTGCTCGCCTGGCTCGCCTCGGCGGTGGGCCTCGCGGGCGTCAGCTATTATCAGCTGGTGCAGGCGAGCGACCGGGTGAAGCCGCTGTTCGGCGACGGGCCGCTCTATACCTATATCGCGATCTGGGCCGTGCTGGTCGCGCTGATCTTCTATGCCCGCGCGATGAAGGCGAAGGGCGTGCTGCGCTGATGCGGGCGGGCGGGGCGATGCTGGCGGTCGCCCTGGCGGTCGCCGGGGTTCCCGTCTCTGCCGCCGACGAAACCGGGCCGCTCGCCCCGCTGCGCTTTCTGTCCGGCGCCTGCTGGATCGCGGCCTATCCCGGCGGCAGGCTCGCCGACCTGCAATGTTTCGAGCCGATGGAGAATGGCCGCTTCCTGCGCGCGCGCCATATCGTGCTGGGCAGCGATCCGGCCTATTCGGGCGAAACCGTCTATTATGCCGACGGCGCGACCGGGCGGCTGCTCTTCATCTATTTCACCTCGCTCGGCGGGGTCAGCCGCGGGACGGTGGTGGCCGAGGCGGACGGGCTGGTCTTTCCCGACCAGTGGCATGTCGCCGCCGACGGCAGCGGGCTGCGCTTGCATACGGTGCTGACCCCGCTGGGGACGGAGCGCTATCGCATCGCCACGCGCCGCTGGACCGGCGGCGCATGGTCGGCGCCCTTCGCCGCGGAATTCCGCCGCCTGCCCGGCGAATGCGCGACGTGGGAGGCGGCGCGCATCCGCTGCGGCGATGTCGCGGCGATCAGCGCCCCCGGATGAACGCCCGCACGTCGTCCGACAATTTGCGGCGGTCCTCGTCGCGGACATACATCATGTGGCCCGCGTCATAATAGGTATAGGTGATGCGGTCCTGCGGGATGCCGGTGCGCGACAGCGCATATTCGGCGGCGAAGAAGGGGGTCGCGAAATCATAATAGCCCTGCGCGACGAGCACTCGTAGCCCCGAATTCTCGCGCAGCGCCTGCCCGATCCAGGGCGTGACGTTCAGATAGGCATTGTCGTCGCGCCCGCCGATGCGCCAGTCCCACTGGCGGCCGAGCCCGGCGATCGACTGATATTCGCGGTCGGTCCGGAACCCCAGCCCGTCGCGCAGCCAGCTGTTGATCGCGGCGGTATAGCTCGCGTCGATGCCATAGAAGCTGGGGTCGTTGTCGGGCCGCTCGCCGGCGCTGTCGTAATCGCGCCCGGTATAGCGGCTGTCGAGCCGCCCGACGGTCAGTCCGCGGTCGCGCAGCAGTTCCTTGTAGAAGCGCGACGGCAGCACGCGCAGGTCGGCCTGTTCGAGGAAGGTTTCGGACAGGCCGGTGAAGCGCGACAATTCGCGGCGGATCGCGGCGCGCTCCTCGCCCTGCAATTTCTGCCCTTTGAGCAGCGCGCTCGCATAGGGGCCGATCGCCCATTGCCGCGCTTCCTCGGCGAAGGCTTCGGCCGACGGCGCGCTCGCCTTGCCGTGATAGAGAGCCGTAACTGCCATCGACGGCAGGTTGGTGATCGGCGCCAGCTCGTTGCCCGGCGTGTCGGCGCCCGCCGCGAAATCGAGCACGGTCGAGATCAGCAGCAGCCCGTTGAACGCGACGTCGTTGTAGGTCGCGTTCATCAGCTGGTGCGCGACCGCCGCGGTGCGCGTCGTGCCATAGCTTTCGCCGCCGAGATATTTGGGGCTGTTCCAGCGGCCGTTGTCGTTCAGCCAGCGGCGGATGACCTCCGCCACCGCCTTCGCGTCCTGCGTGACGCCGTAATAATCCTCGGGCTTCGCCTTGCCGATCAGGTGCGAGAAGCCGGTGCCGGGCGGGTCGATGAAGACGATGTCGGTGACGTCGAGCGGCGCGTCGGGATTGTCGACGATGGGGTAGGGCGGCGCGCCGTCGTCGCGCCCGTCGCCGGGAATGACGACGCGCTTGGGGCCAAAGGCGCCCATCATCAGCCACACGCTGCCCGACCCCGGCCCGCCGTTGAACAGGAAGGTCACCGGACGGTTCGGGTCGCGCGGTTCCTTGACATAGGATGTGGTGACGACCGCGGCCTCGGCGACGCCGTCCTTGTTCCTGAGGATCGTCTCGCCGACCGTCGCGGCATAGTTGATCCGCTGGCCGCCGAAAGTGCCGCTGAGCTTCGTCGTGCGGACCTGGGGTTCGTAGTCGGCCGGCTTTTCGGCCTTCGCCTTGTCGGCGGCGGGCGCCTCCTGCGCGTGGAGGACGGCAGGCGCGGCAAAGGCGAGCGCCAGGGCAATCAGCGACAGACCCGATTTCATGATTTTCTCCCCGGTTAGGACGCGGACCCTAAGCGGGGCGGGGGAGAGCGGCAAGGGCGCCGGTCGGCGGGGACGGGGCTTTGGTCGAAGCGGTCAGGCCGCCTTCAGGCTATTTTCGCATCAGTTTGGGATGGCGGTCGCCGAACCAACCCTTGCCGTCCTTGCCGGAACTGCACGGATTGACCAAATCCCAGCGCTTTCCGGGAAAAGCATCCGTGTGCAATTCTTTGGACAGCTGTTGCTTGACCCGGTGTCGCAACGCGCGCGCGGCGGATGCCTTCCACTGCGCGTCCGACTCCGCTGACGTCATTCCGCAAATCGGGGTCTTCCTGCGTGAGCGTGACATGGCCGGCACTCAGGCTGCCGCGTAGATCGCCGGGCGATAGCGCGGAGGAGGGATATCGAAGCCCTTTTCTTTGGCCGTCTCCAGCCAAAGTTCGATCGCTATCTCGGCTTCGGCGATCGCTTCGGACGGCGTATCGCCATGCGCCGAGCATGGCTTCAGATCGGGAACATCGGCGATCCAGCAATCGTCGTCCGGATACCAGAACACATTGATGTGATAGCGGTGCTGCATCATTCTTCCAAAGTCAGGCCATATTCCTCGATCATATCAAGCAATTCGCGAACCTGATAGCGCTTTGCGTCCTTGCCCTTGGGCTGCACCACCAACAGTTTCGGGCATTTGGGGTGCACGAAGCTCTGATGGCTGCCCTTGGTGCGTGAATGGACGAAGCCGAGCGCTGCGATCAAAGCGAGGAAATCTCGAAAGGCGACATCGCGGTTTGAGTTTTCCAGCAGCAGAGTGAATAATCTTGAGGGTTTGACCATCTACCGATCCTTTGAGCGGAAATCGGCCAACCAGATAGCGCCTTATTTTTCCTCTGTCACAAGGTTCAACGTAAAAATAATGAAACAAAAATCTTGACTCGGGAAACGCCCCAACTTGCCGAGATTCAATTGAATCGGTGCAATGCCGTCGTTATTTACCGCCCCCACTTCGTCTTGCTCGACTTCCCGAACCGTCCCTTGCGCGTCCCCGGCTTGCCCTCGTTGCTCCGCCCCACGCGCGGCGCCACCTGTTCGTCGGGGGGCAGGCCGAGTTCGTCGGCCTCCAGACGGCGGATTTCGTCGCGCAGGCGGCCCGCTTCCTCGAATTCCAGGTCGGCCGCCGCGTCGCGCATCCGCTTTTCGAGGTCGGCGATATAGGCGCGGAGGTTGTGGCCGA
>CALMYE010000106.1 GCA_937873425.1 uncultured Sphingopyxis sp.
TCGTCGCGCGCGAACAGGCCGGCATATTGGTCGGACAGCGCGCCGACGATCGCGCCGGTCAGCGTCGCGATATTGACGATGGCGCGCGGCTTATACTGCTGCGCCACATATTCATTGGCGTCGGCGAGCACCATGCGGCCTTCGGCGTCGGTGCTGACGATCTCGATCGTCTTGCCCGACATGGTGCGGACGACGTCGCCGGGGCGCTGGGCATTACCGTCGGGCATATTCTCGGCGAGCGCGGCGACCGCGACGACATGCACGGGCGCGCGCGATTTGGCGAGCGACAGGGCGGCGCCCATCACCGACGCGGCGCCCGACATGTCGCCCTTCATATTGCCCATGTTCGCCGACGGCTTGATCGAAATGCCGCCCGAATCGAAGGTGATGCCCTTGCCGACCAGCGCGAGCGGCGCGGCGGGCGCGCCGCTGCCGCGATAGCGCACGAGCATCATGCGCGATCCGCGCGGGCTGCCGTGGCCGACCCCGACGATGCTGCCCATGCCGAGCCGGCGCATCGCCGCCTCGTCGAGCACCTCGATGCTGATGCCGGCGACGCCCGCAAACGCCTTGCGCACCTCGGCGACGAAGCTTTCGGGATAGATGACGTTGGCGGGTTCGTTGGCGAGGTCGCGCGACAGGCGGACGCCGTCGGCCAGCGGCTGCTGCCGCGCCGCGAAGCTCGCCCGCGCCGCCGCCGCGTCGCCGCCGACGATCGTCACCGCATCGGCGGGCGGGGCCTTGTGGCCGACGGTCTTGTAGCGGTCGAAGCGATATTGGCCGAGCGCGAAGCCATAGGCGGCGTCGGCGCCCTCGGCGCCGCGGAAGGCGCCGGTCAGCGTCACCGGCTGCGCGTCGGAGCGGACATCCTGCGCCGCCTTGCCCGCCGCTTCGGCGATGGCGAGCGGTGTCGGCGCGCTGCCGGTGCCGACGAGCAGGATGCGGCTGTGTGCGCCGATGCCGCGCAGCGACAGGGTGGCGTTCGCCTTGCCCTCGAACTTCGCCGACGCGACCGCCGCTTCGATCGCCGCGCGCTCGGCGGCGCCGACGCCGGCGGCGTCGAGCGGGGGCAGTTCGGCGGCGCCGGTCAGCACGACGAGCACGCCGCGTGCGGGCGCGCTCGCGGCGAAGCCGATCGGCCGTTCGGCGCTGTTGGCGACACTTGCCGGCGCGACGCCCGACCCCGTGACCCCTTGCGCCATCGCGAGTGAGGCCGTCATCGGAGCAATTGAAAGGCAGGCGGCGAGCAGCAGGCATTTGGTACGCATCGAAAGAAAACTCCCTGTTATCCGATCAAATTCGGTCCTGCGCCTTGCCTAGCATGCCTCGCCTCGCCTGCAATCCTCCCTCGACGAACGACAGCCGCTTGCCAAGCCGGGGCGCTGCCGCCAGACAGGCGCCTGTCGCGAGCGAAGGGACCGGAGATGTTGCGCAGGCTGGCCATCGGATTGCTGATCTTGCTTGCGCTCGTCGGGTTGTCGCTCGCCGTCTGGGAGCCGCTGACCGCCGAGGCGCCCGCCGCGCCGGTCTACCAGCCCGCCGACGTCCGCATCGCACGCGACGGCTATGGCGTGCCGCATATCTTCGGCAAGAGTGACGCCGATGTCGCCTATGGCGTCGCCTATGCCCATGCCGAGGATGATTTTTCGACGCTGCAGGAAGTGCTGGCGATGACGCGCGGGCGCGCCGGGGCGATGCTGGGCCGGGACGGCGCGGCGATCGACTATGCCGCCGCGCTGCTCGACGTGCGCGCGACCATGGCGCGCGGCTGGCCGGACCTACCCGACGATGTGAAGCTGCTGTTCACCGCCTATGCCGCAGGGCTCAACCGCTATGCCGAGAAGCATCCGGGCGAGGTGCGGCTGCGCGGCCTGTTCCCGGTGACCGGCGAGGATGTCGTCGCGGGCTTCGTGCTGCGTTCGCCCTTTTTCTTCGGGCTCGATTCGGTGCTCGGCAGCCTGGTCGAGGGCAAACCGCTGGCGCGCGAGGGCGGGCCGGAGATGGACGCGACGGGCAGGATCGTTCCGCGCAGCGACACGCCGTTCGGGAGCGATCCCGCCGCCAACGGGTCGAACGCGATGGCGGTCGCGCCGTCGCGCTCCACCGACGGCGCGACGCGGCTCGTCTCCAACTCGCACCAGCCGTGGACCGGTGGGGTCGCCTGGTACGAGCTGGTCGTCCACAGCGAGGAGGGCTGGGATTTCGCGGGCGCGAATTTTCCGGGCTCGCCCTACCCCTTCCTCGGCCACAATAAATATCTCGGCTGGACCAACACGGTGAACCGGCCCGATTTGATCGACGTCTATCGGCTCGCGCTCGACGAGAGCGGCGAGAATTACCGCTTCGACGGCCAGTGGCGCCCGCTCGAGAAGAAGCGCGTATGGCTGAAGGTCAGATATGGCCCCTTCGTGCTGCCGGTGCCGCGCTGGACATATCGCTCGGTGCACGGGCCGGTGATCGTCAATGACGAGGGCGCCTTCGCGATCCGCTATGCCGGGATGGACCAGGTGAATATGGTCACCCAATATTACCGGCTGAACAAGGCGCGGAATTTCGGCGAGTGGCGCGCCGCGATGAGCGGGCAGGGCGTGCCGGCGACCAATTTCCTTTATGCCGACCGCGAGGGTAATATCGGCCTCTTCTACAACGCCATGTTCCCCGACCGGCCGGCGGGCTTCAACTGGCGCGGCATATTGCCCGGCGACACGTCGGCGGCGCTGTGGACGAAGACGCTGCCGTTCGACCGGGTGCCGGCGCTGGTCAACCCGCGCTCGGGCTATGTGATCAACGCCAACAACACGCCGTGGGTCGCGGCGGGGCCGGGGCATGAACTCGACGCCGCCGCCTTTTCGCCGCTGCTCGGGATCGAGGACGATATGAGCAACCGCGCGTCGCGGCTGATCGACCTGTTCGAGGCGTCGGGCCAGATCGACGAGGCGCGGCTGAAGACGATCAAATATGACACGACCTATGCGAAGACCGGCTATGCCAGGGTCTGGATCGACCGCATCCTGGCGCTGAAGCTGGACGACGATCCCGAACTCGCGAAGGCGCAGGCGCTGCTTCGCGCATGGGACTGGAATCTCGACGGCAAGGGGCAGGGCGACGCGCTGGCGCTGATGGTGCTGCGCCCGGCGAACCGCGTCCATTATCAACGGCTGGCCGAGGCGCCCGACCCGCGCGCGACGCTGAAGGAGGCGGCCGACCATCTGCAAAAGCATTTCGGCACGCTCGACCCGCGGCTCGGCACGCTGCTGCGGCTGCGTCACGGCGAGGGCAAGCACCGCATCGACCTGCCGCTCGACGGCGGCAACGACACGATCCGCGCCTCGACGCTGTGGGATGCCGAGCCCGACGGGCGGCTGAAGGTGCGCCACGGCGACAGCTTCATCATGTTCGTGACATGGGACAGGGCGGGCGGGCTGCGGTCGGAATCGGTCCAGCCCTTCGGCGCCGCGACGACGCGGCCGGAAAGCCCGCACTACAATGATCAGGCGCCGCTGTTCGTGGCGCACAGGCTGAAGCCCGTGCTGTTCGATCCGGCTGCATTGTGGGCGACGAAGCCGCGCGTCTATCGGCCTTGAATTGGGCGCCATGCTGTCCTAAACCGCTGATACAGTGCCGTCCGGCACATCGGTCGCATCGGGGCGGGGCCGCATGGAGGCGGTCCCCCGCCCGCGCGCAGTCCAAGAGGATTTCCATGCCCCGTTTCCACCGTTTCGCCATCGCCCTTGCCCTTTCGACCTCGCTGGTCGCCGCCGGCCCCGCGCTCGCCCAGGCCAGGGCCGCCGACCCCGCTCCGATCGCCGACCTCGTCAAGGCGGTCGACATTCCCTACGAGGCCTTCACGCTCGACAATGGCCTGCGCGTCATCGTCCACGAGGACCGCAAGGCGCCGGTCGTCGCGGTGTCGGTGTGGTATCGCGTCGGGTCGAAGCACGAGCCAGCGGGCAAGACGGGCTTCGCCCATCTGTTCGAGCATCTGATGTTCAACGGGTCGGAAAACGCCCCCGACGATTTCTTCGCGCCGCTGCAACAGGTCGGCGCGACCGACTTCAACGGCACGACCAGCGTCGATCGCACCAATTATTTCGAGACGGTGCCGACCGGTGCGCTCGACCTCGCGCTCTTCCTCGAAAGCGACCGCATGGGGCATCTGCTCGGCGCGGTGACGCAGGAGAAGCTCGATAACCAGCGCGGCGTCGTCCAGAACGAGAAGCGGCAAGGCGACAACAATCCCTATGGCCTGCTGCGCTACGAGATTTTCGAGAATCTCTTTCCCAAGGGCCACCCCTATCATCACAGCACCATCGGTTCGATGGCCGACCTCGACGCGGCGAGCCTCGAGGATGTGAAGACGTGGTTCACCGACAATTACGGGCCGAACAATGCGGTGCTGGTGCTCGCCGGCGACATCGACGTGCCGACGGCGAAGGCCAAGGTGCAGCAGTGGTTCGGCGACATCGCGCGCGGCCCGGCGGTCAAGATGCCCGAGACGGTGGTGCCGACGCTGCCCGCGCCGCTCGCCAAGGAGGTCCGTGACCTGATCCCGACCACGCGCCTCTATCGCATGTGGGCGATCCCCGGCCTCAACGATCCCGAGGCGGTGCCGCTGCAGATGGCGATGAGCGTGCTCGGCGGCCTGTCCTCGTCGCGGCTCGACAATGCGCTGGTGCGCAAGGACCCGGTCGCGGTCAGCGTGTCCGCCTTTGCCCAGCCGTTCGAGGATGCCGGCATCCTGCTCGTCCAGGCCGATGTGAAGCCGGGCGTCGATCCCGAAACCGTCGGCCAGCGGCTCGACGCGGAGATCGCGAACTTTCTGGAAACCGGCCCCACGGCCGACGAATTGCAGCGCGCGGCGGCGAGCTACCTCGGCGGCGCGATCGCCGGGCTCGAATCGGTCGGCGGCTTCGGCGGCAAGGCGGTCGCGCTGGCGGAGGGCGCGCTCTATTCGAACGATCCGGGCTATTACAAGGTCGAGCTCGACCGCATGGCCAAGGCGACTCCCGAACAGGTGAAGGCGATCGCCGCCAAATGGCTGTCGCGCCCGGCCTTTTCGCTGACCTATACCCCCGGCGAGCGCACCGAGGGCGGCGAGCATCGCGGCGGCGCGGTGACCGCGGGCAAGGCGACGGCTGCGGTCGAGCCCGATCGCTACTGGAACCCCGCGCTCGGCGATTTCGGCCCCGACGGCGGCTTCGGCACCGCGATCGCCGACCGCTCGCAATTCCCGCCGGTGACCGACCTCAAGGCGCTCGACTTCCCGGCGATCGAGCGCGCCAAGCTCAAGAACGGCATCGAGGTCGTCTTCGCGCATCGCTCGACGGTGCCGACGGTCAATGTCGCGGTCAGCTTCGATGCCGGCTATGCCGCCGACCCGCGCGACGCGCTCGGCACCCAGTCGCTGATGCTCAGCCTGATGAACGAGGGAACGAAAACGCTCGATTCGATCGCCTTCGCCGAGGCGAAGGAACGGCTCGGCGCGCAGATCAGCGGCTCGGCGAACGCCGACGAGACGGTGTTCAGCCTGTTCGCGCTCAAGCCGAACCTCGCGCCGTCGCTGTCGCTGCTCGCCGACTATATCCGCAATCCGGCCTTCGACGCGAAGGAGCTGGAACGGGTGCGCGCGCAGCAGCTCAACCGGCTCAAGGCCGAGCGCAACAACCCCAACGCGCTCGCCGCGCGCGTGCTGGCGCCGGTGCTCTACGGCGCCGAGCATCCTTACGGGATTCCGCCGTCGGGGCTGGGCGACGAAAAGGCGGTCGCCGCGGCGGCGCGCGACCAGCTCGCGGCCTTCCACGCGACCTGGGTCCGGCCCGACACGGCGCGCATCTTCGTCGTCGGCGACACGACGCTGGGCGAGGTGACGCGGCAGCTCGACGCCGCCTTCGGCAACTGGAAGGCGCCGAAGGCCGCGAAGCCGGTCAAGCATTTCGAGATCGCGATTCCGGCGCCGCAGCCGCGCATCCTGCTCGTCGACCGGCCGAAATCGCCGCAGTCGGTGATCCTCGCCGGCAAGGTGATCGATGCGAAGGGGGGCGACGATCTGGAGACGCTGCGGACCGCGAACGACATTTTCGGCGGCA
The DNA here is from genome assembly GCA_937873425.1 of uncultured Sphingopyxis sp. GTDB lineage: Bacteria > Pseudomonadota > Alphaproteobacteria > Sphingomonadales > Sphingomonadaceae > Sphingopyxis. The sequence goes on from CALMYE010000106.1 coordinate 6,087, forward strand.
ATTTCCTGTCGCGCTTCAACATGAACCTGCGCGAGACCAAGGGCTGGTCCTATGGCGTGCGCACGCGCATCTCGAGCGACAAGGACCGGCTGACCTGGGTCGCCTCGGCGCCGGTGCAGGCCGACCGCACGGGCGATTCGATCAAGGAGCTGCAGGCCGACCTCGGGGCGTTCCTGGGCGACAGGGGCGTGACCGCGGAAGAGCGCGAGTGGAGCATCAACGGCAGCGTGCGCGAATTGCCCGGCAGCTTCGAAACCTCCGGCGACGTGCTCGGCGGGCTGCGCAACATCGCCAAGTTCGGGCGGCCCGACAATTATTACGAGGCGCTGGCCGGCATTTACGAGGCGATGACGCCCGAACAGATCGACGCCGCGGCGCGGCGGGTGCTGAGCACCGACGGCCTCGTCTATGTCGTCGTCGGCGACGCCGCGACCGTCAAACCGCAGCTTGACGGATTGGGCCTTCCGGTGGAAACGGTATCTCCTTAACTAACATCGGTTTCAGTAGGAGAGAGAGCATGTCCCAGGTCGATGGCAGCTATGACTGCGTCACCAAGTCGCCGATGGGCGACCAGAAGTCGGTTTTCACCGTCAACAGCGACGGCGACAGCTTCACCGGCCAGAATGCCGGCGCGATGGGGTCGCTCGACGTCGAGAATGGCAAGGTCGACGGCAACAGGCTGACCTGGACGATGAACATGAAGGTGCCGATGCCGATGACGCTGGAATGCGAGGCGGTGATCGACGGCGACGCGCTGACCGGCACGATCAAGGCCGGTGCCTTCGGCTCGATGGCGATGACCGGAACGCGCCAGGGCTGACCGGGGTTCGTTTCCGAAAAGCGAAGGGCCGCTCCGTGAGGGGCGGCCCTTTTGCTTTTCGGGTTGATCCTCCCCTTTGGGGGAGGGGGACCATGCGAAGCATGGTGGAGGGGCACGCGAGCTGTTTCCTGCCCCTGATACGAAGCGCGACTCCGCCCGTGCCCCTCCACCACCTTCGGTGGTCCCCCTCCCCGTGCCGGGGAGGAGCGTGCTTCCGCGAAGATTGGCGCGGCGGGGCTATCCAAAGCGGCGGCGGCGGGGCATAGCGCCGCTGCCATGCACGACAT
>CALMYE010000107.1 GCA_937873425.1 uncultured Sphingopyxis sp.
CCGCTATGCACGCGGCATGACCCGTGCCGCCTTTCCCGACCTGCGCCTGCGCCGCACGCGCCGCACCGCGTGGAGCCGCGCGATGGTGCGCGAGACGCATCTGACCCCCGCCAACCTCATCTGGCCCCTCTTCGTCTGCGCGGGCGAGGGGATGGAGGAGCCGATCGCCAGCCTGCCCGGCGTGTCGCGCTGGTCGGTCGATCTGCTCGTCGAGCGGGCGCGCGAAGCGGTCGATGCGGGCATCCCGTGCATCGCGCTCTTTCCCTATACCGAAGGCGACCGGCGCAGCGACGACGGGGCCGAAGCACTCAATCCCGAAAATCTGATGTGCCGCGCGACGCGCGCGATCAAGCAGGCGCTCGGCGACGATATCGGCATCCTCACCGACGTCGCGCTCGACCCCTATACCAGCCACGGGCAGGACGGGCTGGTCGATGGCGCGGGCCATGTCCTCAACGACGAGACGGTCGATGTGCTGGTCGGACAGGCACTCAACCAGGCGCGCGCGGGGGCCGACATCATCGCGCCGAGCGATATGATGGACGGCCGCATCGGCGCGATCCGCCGCGCGCTCGAGGCCGAGGGCTTCGGCCATGTCCAGATCATGAGCTATGCCGCCAAATATGCCTCGGCCTTCTATGGCCCGTTCCGCGACGCGGTCGGCTCGCGCGGGCTGCTCAAGGGCGACAAGAAGGGCTATCAGATGGACCCCGCCAACGCCGAGGAAGCGCTGCGCGAGGTAGAGATGGATTTGGCCGAGGGCGCCGACAGCGTGATGGTCAAGCCGGGCCTGCCCTATCTCGACATCGTGCGGCTGGTGAAGCAGCGCTTCGAGGTGCCGGTCTTCGCCTATCAGGTGTCGGGCGAATATGCGATGATCGAGGCCGCGGCGGCGGCCGGCGCGGGCGAGCGCGACGCGCTCGTCCTCGAAACCCTGCTCGCCTTCCGCCGTGCCGGGGCGTCGGGCGTCCTCACCTATCACGCGCTCCACGCGGCGCGGCTGCTCGGCGCCTGACCCGCGTGACCGCTGCCGCCGCAAGCCCGCGCCGCTGGCTGTTCGTCGCGACGATCCTCGTCGGCAGCTTCCTGCTGTTCCAGATCCAGCCGATGGTCGCGCGCATGGTGCTGCCGCGCCTCGGCGGCGCGCCGATGGTGTGGAACAGCGCGATGCTCGTCTATCAGGCGCTGCTGCTCGGCGGCTATGCCTATGCGCATTGGCTCGGCCGTTTCGCGGTGCGGCGGCAGGCGATGATCCATGTCGCGCTGCTGCTCGCCGCGGCGCTGTGGCTGCCGATCGGCATCGCCAGCATCGCCCCCGCCGCGCCGGGGCAGGAAGCGCTGTGGGTGCCGCTGCTGCTCGTCGCGTCGATCGGCCCGGTCTTCTTCGCCGTCGCGGCGCAGGCGCCGCTGATGCAGCGCTGGTTCGCCGCCGATCCCCGCGCGGGCGACCCCTATTATCTTTATGCCGCCTCGAACCTCGGCAGCTTCGCCGGGCTGATCTCCTATCCCGCGCTGGTCGAACCCAATCTGCCGCTCGCGGCACAGAGCTGGGGCTGGACCGCCGGCTATGCGCTGCTCGTCGCGCTCGTCGCCGCGGCGGGCGCCGCGCGCTGGCGGGGCGCGGCGGCGGCCCCGGCCGGCACAGCAGGCGCCGACGAGCCGCGTCCCCCGCTTCGCCGCCAGCTTCACTGGCTGCTGATCGCGGCGGTGCCGTCGGGGCTGATGCTCTCGACCACGACGCATCTCACCACCGACATCGTCGCCATGCCCTTGCTGTGGGTGCTGCCGCTCGGCCTCTATCTCTTAAGCTTCGTCATCGCCTTCTCGACCGCCGAGCGGCTGGTGCAGATCTTCATCTTCGTCGCGCCGGCGGTGCTGCTCGCCACGGGCGGGCTCGCGCTGCTCAGCACCGGCGGCGGCTCGATGATCGTCGCGATCGCCAGCCTCGGCATGCTGTTCGTCGTCGCGACCGCGCTGCACGGCTATCTCTATCATCTGCGCCCGGCGCCGCGGCACCTGACGCTCTTCTATCTGGTCATGTCGGCGGGCGGGGTGCTCGGCGGGCTGTTCGCCGCGCTGATCGCGCCGATCGTCTTCGACTGGGTCTATGAACATCCGCTGCTGGTGCTCGCCGCCGCGCTGCTGCTGCCGCTGCCCGCGCTGTTTCCGTGGAACGAGTGGCTCAAGCTGTCGCCGCGCGTCGGGCGGCTGATCGCGGCGCTGCTCGTGCTCGTCGCCGTCTATGCCGCGCTGCGCATGACCGACGCCTGGACCGGCCGGCTCGAAGGCGCGGCGGGGCTGTGGGCGCTGGGCATCCTGATCATCGGCCTGCTGGTGACCGGCTGGCGCTGGGCCTATGTCGCGACGCTCGGGGTGCTGATGATCGGCGTCGGCGGCTGGGACACGATCGAGGAGAGCTTCACCGGCAACCGGGTGCGCAGCTATTTCGGCGTCTATACCGTCACCGACGACCGCTACCGCAACGAACGCCGCCTCGCGCACGGCACGACGCTGCACGGGCTGCAGCGCACCGACGCCGAGCAGCAGCGGCGCCCCACCACTTACTACGGCTTTCAGTCGGGCGTCGGCATGACGCTCGACCGGGCCGATTCGCTCGCCGGACCCGATGCGGCGATCGGCATCGTCGGCCTCGGCACCGGCACGCTCGCCTGTTACCGCAAGCCGGGGCAGCGCTGGACCTTCTTCGAGATCGACCCGGTGATGGTCGACATCGCGCGCGACTCCGCCAAATTCACCTTCCTCGCCGAATGCGCGCCCGATGCGCCGGTCGTCCTCGGCGACGCGCGGCTGCGGATCGCCGAGCTGCCGCCCGCGCGGTTCGACATCCTCGTCATCGACGCCTTTTCCTCCGATGCGATCCCGCTGCACCTCGTGACCAGCGAAGCGATCGGCGTCTATGCGCGCGCATTGAAGCCCGACGGCATCCTGCTCGTCCACATCTCCAACCGTTTCTTCGACCTTCAGCCGGTGCTGGCGGCAGAGGCAAGCGCGCGCGGCTGGGCGGCGGCGATCCGCATGGACCCGGCGACGGGCGGGGGCCGCGCTTCGCTCACCAGCTCCAACTGGGTCGCGCTCACCGCGACGCCGCGGCGGCTCGATCAACTGACCGGCGGCACGCGCCCGCGCGAAGAGGCGTTCGACGACGGCGCCTGGGTCCCGCTCGCCGGGCGCGACGGCTTTTCGCGCTGGACCGACGATTATGCCTCGACGCTGCCGATCCTGTTGTGGAAGAATGTCATCGGAGGCCGAGCCGAATGAAGGACGTCAGCATCATCAGCGTGAACGGCAAGACGCCGCGGATCGACCCCAGCGCCTTCATCGCGCCGGGGTGCCGGATCATCGGCGACGTGACCATCGGGCCCGACGTCAGCATCTGGTATAATTGCGTGTTGCGCGCCGACGTCTGCCACATCGTCGTCGGCGCGCGCTCGAACATCCAGGACGGCAGCGTCGTCCACTGCGACGGCCCGATGCCGCACCGGCCAGACGGTTATCCGACGATCATCGGCGAGGATGTGCTGATCGGCCATCTCGCGATGGTCCACGGCTGCACGCTCGCGGACCGGGCGTTCGTGGGATTGAAGGCGACGGTGATGAACGGCTGCCGCATCGGCAGCGACGCGATGCTCGCCGCGGGCGCTCTGCTCACCGAGCACAAGGAAATCCCCGAGCGCGAACTATGGGCGGGGTCGCCCGCGCGCCGCGTGCGCGAGATCGGCGACGAGCAGGCCGCGGGGATGCAGGCGGGCGTCGCGCACTATGTGATGAACGGCCGCATGCACAAGGCGGCGGTGGAGGGATAGTCCCCCTCCCGCTTGCGGGAGGGGCCGGGGGAGGGCTTGTTTCGGCAACCCGCCCCGCGACATTCCCACCCCTAACCCCTCCCGCAAGCGGGAGGGGAACATGGCTCACCCGTGGTTGGCGCTCACCATCGCATAGAGCATCGGGATCGACAGCAAGGTGTTGGTCCGCGAAAAGATCATCGCGGTCTTCGCCGCCTTGGCCTTGGCCGCATCGTCGGCTTCGACGAGGCCCAGCGCCTTCTTCTGCGCCGGCCAGATCACGAACCAGACGTTGAACGCCATGATCAGCGCGAGCCACATGCCGACCCCGATCAGGCGGTAATTCGCGTCGAGCGTCAGCGCCTCGACCAGATAGCTTGCGCCGCCCTTCACCGGATGCGCGGCGACCGCGAGGCCGGTCAGCACGGTGAACGCCGCACCCCAGCGGAACCAGAACAGCGCCTTGGGCGCGATATATTTGGACACGCCGGGCTTCAGCTCGGCGGGGACCGACGGCATGGTCGGAATCTGGACGAAGTTGAAATAATAGAGCAGCCCGATCCACACGATGCCGAAGAAGAGGTGCAGCCAGCGCAGCACCGCGGGCGCGCTTACATAGTCGCCGTGCAGCCCGAACATCAGCGCGATCGCGAGCACCAGCCCCGCGCCGAGCACGGCGTGCAGATTACCGAAAAACTTGTCCATAGCAGTTCCCCTCTTGTCCCATGGCACGGTGCGACCCGATGCCCGCGAGGGGGTATGCCCGCTTCGGCGGCGCGGCTCAAGCTTGCTTGTCCGCCTCCGCCTCCTCGGGCAGCGCGAGGCCGTTCTTCATCATCACCGGCAGCTGCGTCAGCGTGAAGACGAAGGAGAGGGCGGTGATGCCCCACACCTTGATCGTCAGCCAGGTGTCGAAACTGAACTGATCGCGCTGGATCAGCACATACATGATGTGATTGGCGATCCCCAGCGCGAGGAAGAACAGCCCCCAGTTGCGCGACAGCAGCATCCAGCCCCTCTGCGTCAGGCCGTCGAGCGCCGACTGGAGCAGATATTTGAGCATCGGCCGGCCCACCGCCCATCCGCCGAGCAGCAGCGCGGCGAAGGCGCCGTAGATGATCGTCGGCTTCATCACGATGAAGCGCTCGTCGTGGAACCAGACGGTCAGCGCGCCGAAGCCGATGACGAGGATGCTCGACAGCCACAGCATCGGCGAAATCTTGCCCAGCTTCCATTTCGACACGCCCATCGCGATGATGATCGCGACCATGAAGGCGATGGTGCCCTTGATCGCCGCGGTGGTCGCGGCGAAGGCTCCCTCGCCCCCCGAGGTGAATTTATAGGTGACGAAAAAGACCAGCAGCGGCCCGAAATCGATCGCGAAATTCAGCCAGCCATGTTTGGCGGGCGGCGGCGCGGGGATCGGTTCGGGTCCGGTCGGCGGAATGTCGGGGGCAGGGGAGGGGGAGGTCAACGGATATTTCCTGCAATGATGCCGGCGATCTCGTCGGCGTCGAAGGGGCGGAGGTCGTCGAGCGTCTCGCCGATGCCGATCGCGTGGATGGGAAGCCCGTGGCGCTCGGCTGCCGCGACCAGCACGCCGCCGCGCGCGGTGCCGTCGAGCTTGGTCATGACGAGGCCGGTGACCCCCGCGACCTCGCGGAACGCGTCGAGCTGCGACAGCGCATTCTGCCCCGTGGTCGCGTCGAGCACCAGCACCACATCGTGCGGCGCAGCGGGGTTGAGGCGGCCGAGCACGCGCTTGATCTTGGCCAGCTCGTCCATCAGCTCGCGCTTGTTCTGAAGCCGCCCGGCGGTGTCGACGATCAGCACGTCGATGCCCGTCGCGGTCGCCTGTTTCACCGCGTCGAACACGATTCCCGCCGCGTCGCCGCCCTCGGGCCCCGACACGATCGGCACACCCAGCCGCTCGGCCCACACCTTGAGCTGGCCGATGGCGGCGGCGCGGAAGGTGTCGCCCGCGACCAGCATCACGCCATAATCCTGTTCCTGGAACAGGTGCGCCAGCTTGGCGATCGTCGTGGTCTTGCCCGACCCGTTGACCCCGATCACCAATATGACCTGCGGGCGCGGGAAGGCATCGATGTCCAGCGGTTCGGCGACCGGGCGCAACACCGCGGCGATTTCCTCCGCCACCACCTGGCGCAGTTCGTCGGTGCCGTTCGCGGCGACGTCGCGCCGCTCGGCCAGCCGGTCGCGGATGCGCGCCGCCATGCCGGGGCCGAGGTCGGCGGTGATCAGCGCCTCCTCGATGCGGTCGAGGTCGTCCTCGTCCAGCCGCGACTTGCCGGTCAGGCCCGACAGATTTTCGCCCAGCCGCTCCGACGTGCGCTTGAGGCCGCCGAACAGCCGCTCGCTCCAGCTCGGCCCGCTCATGCCGCCAGTTCCTTTTCCATGTGCGTCGCCGTCATCCGGTCGCCGTCGCGCGGGCCGAGGCGCACCGGCACGATGCTGCCCGGCGCGGCCGGCGCGGTGAGCGCCAGCGCCGCGAAATTCTCGGCATGGCCGGTCACGCCATCGCGTTCGACCAGCATCATCGTCACCGCGCCGCGCTGCGCGTCCATCCATTCGGTCCGCCGCCGCGCATTGGCCGCGCGCAGCCGGGCGGCGCGTTCGCGCGCCACCGCGCGGCCGACCTGCGGCATGCGCGCGGCTGGGGTTCCGGCGCGCGGGCTGTAGGGAAAGATATGGCCGAAGACGATGTCGGCCTCGTCGATTAGCGCCAGCGTGCGCGCGAACATCGCCTCGTCCTCGGTCGGAAATCCGGCGATCAGGTCGGCGCCGATCGCGATTTCGGGCCGCGCCGCCTTCAGCCGCGCCACCAGATCGACGACCCCGGCGCGGCGGTGGCGGCGCTTCATGCGCGTCAGCACCATGTCGTCGCCGGCCTGCACCGACAGATGGACATGCGGCATCACGCGCGGCTCTTCGGTGAGCAGCGCGAACAGCGCATCGTCGATGCGGTTCGGGTCGAGCGAGGACAGGCGCAGCCGCTCGACGGGCAGCGTCAGCAAGGCCTCGACCAGCGCTGCGAGGCTCGATCCGCTGTCGTCGCCATAGCTGGCGAGATCGACCCCGGTCAGCACGATCTCGCGCTGCCCGCGACCCAACGCGGTGCGCGCCGAGTCCAGAACCGCCGCGATGGTCGCCGACCGCGCGGTCCCGCGCGCGATCACCGTCGCGCAAAAGGTGCAGCTATGCGAGCAGCCCGTCTGCACGCCGAGGAAGGCGCGGGCATGGTCGGCACCGGAGAGGGCAGGGGGGTAGGGAGTATTGTACCCCTGCGAAGGCAGGGGTTCATCACCGGTCGGTTCCATGTCGCGCCCATCGGAGATGGGTCCCCGCCTACGCGGGGACACGGTGGAATTTGGATGATAGCTTTCCGCGAGCCCCTTGGCATCGTTGCGCACCACCCGCGCGCCCATCGCCGTGAAGCGTTCGCCTTCCAGTTCCGCCGCGCACCCGGTCACTACCACGTCCCCCGGCCGCTCGCGCAGCGCGCGGCGCACCGCCTGCCTTGCCTGCCGCACCGCCTCGTCGGTCACCGCGCAGCTGTTGAAGACGATCGTATCGCGCAGGCCTGCGCTGCGCGCCGCGGCGCGAACCGCCTCGCCCTCGGCGATGTTCAGCCGGCATCCGAAATTGACGACCTCGACCGGGTCCATTGCCGCAGCCGTCATCCGAACCGCGCCCAGTCGGTCTCGCCCTCGAACACGCGGGTCGCCGCGCCGCTCATCACGATCGGCTCGCCCGGCGCCCAGCGGATGATCAGGTCGCCGCCGGGCAGCGACACGGTGACCGGCGAGGCGATCTTGCCCGCGCGGATCGCCGCGACCGCGGTCGCGCAGGCGCCGGTGCCGCACGCCTGCGTCAGCCCGACGCCGCGTTCCCACACGCGCAGCTGCAGCCGGTCGGGGCCGTCGAGGCTCGCGACATTGACGTTGACGCGCTCGGGGAACAGCGGGTCGGTCTCGATCCGCGGGCCGAGCTCGTCGAGCGCGACCGCATCGGCCTCCGGCACGAAGAAGACGACATGCGGATTGCCGACATTGACCGCCGCGCCATGTTCCAGCTCGTCCCACGCGACGGGCATGTCGCGCGTGTCCATCGGCATGGCGAGCGGGATATGCTCCCAGTCGAACTCGGGCTCGCCCAGCACCACCTCGGCGCCGCCATCGGCCGGCGTGACGCGCAGCATGCCGCCCAGCGTCTCGATCACCGCGGGCTTGCCGATCAGCGTCGCGACGCAGCGCGTCGCATTGCCGCACGCCTCGACCTCGCCGCCGTCGGCGTTGAAGATGCGCATGCGCACGTCCGCCTTCTCCGACGGTTCGAGCAGGATCAGCTGGTCGCAGCCGATGCCGTGCCGCCGGTCGGCGATGGCATGCGCGCGCGCCGGGGTCATCTCGACGGCGCCCGCGCGCGCGTCGATGACGACGAAGTCGTTGCCGAGGCCGTGCATCTTGGTGAAGCGGTCCGCCATATCCCGCGCATGTAAGGGGGCAGGGGCGGGAAGTCTAGCGAGGCGGGTGGTCCCGACTCTCCGTCATTGCGACCCCGGCGAAAGCCGGGGGAAGCAATCCAGAGCGGGCATACACTACTCTGGATTGCCGCGTCGCCTTCGGCTCCTCGCAATGACGACATGGACGAGTGCTAGCCTCACCCCGCCTTCCGCTGCTCTTCCTCGCCCGCCTCACCGCTTTCCGGCACCAGCGGCGCGCGCAGCAGTCCGCGTTCGGCGAGCAGCTTCGCCGTCGCGCTCGCCGATCCCGGCTTGCCGTAATGCCAGCCCTGCGCCTTGGCGACGCCGAGGCGGGTCAGTTCGATCGCGGTCGTTTCGTCCTCGACGCCCTCGGCGGTGATCGGCATGGCGAGGCTTTCGCCCAGTCGGACGATCGCGACTACGATCGCCTGCGCGTCCGCGCTGCCGCCCATCGCGGCCACGAAGCTCTTGTCGATCTTGATCCGGTCGAAGGGCAGCGCGCGCAGGTGCGACAGCGACGAATAGCCGGTGCCGAAATCGTCGAGGGACAGCGACACGCCCTGATTCTTGAGGCTGGTGACGATCGAGCGCACCAGCGGCAGATTCTCGAACAGCGAGCTTTCGGTGATCTCGACCTCCAGCTGGCTCGCGGGAAAGCCCGCCTCGACGAGCAGCTTGGTCAGCTTCTGGCTGAACCAGGGGTCCTTCAATTGCTGCGGCGAGATGTTGACCGCCAGCGTGATCGACGGGTCCCAGCTGCGCGCGATCTCCATCGCCTGCGCGATCACGCGCAGCGACAATTCGCCGATCAGCCCGCTTTCCTCCGCTACCGGGATGAAGCGATCGGGGTGGATCATGCCATGCTCGGGCGAATCCCAGCGCATCAGCATCTCGAAGCCGACGAGCCGGCCGGTCGCGATGTCGACCTGCGGCTCGAAATAGGGGACGAACTCGCCCTTCGTCATGCCGCTGCGGATGCCGGTTTCGATCTGGTTGCGGACCTGCACCGCCATTTCCATGCCCTGCTCGAACCAGCAGTAGCGGTTCCGCCCCTCGTCCTTGCAATGATACATGGCGATGTCGGCCTGGCGCACCAGCGCGTCGGTGGTCACGCCCGGCTCGGCGGCGAGCGCGAGGCCGATCGAGGCGCCGATGCGGATATGCTGCGCCTCGTGCGTCACCGGAACCTCGAGCGCGGTCACCAGCTGCGCCGCGAGCGTGTCGATCTGTTGCCGGCCGGCGGGCTCGAAGGCCAGCATCGCGACGAACTCGTCGCCGCCCAGCCGCGCCATCAGCGCGCTCGGCGGCAGCACCGCCGCGATGCGCTGCGCCGCGACCTGCAGCATGCGGTCGCCCGCGGCGTGGCCGTGGATGTCGTTGACCGTCTTGAAATGGTCGAGGTCGAGCAGGAACAGCGCGACGTGGCGCCCGTCGGCTGCCGCCGTTTCGATCAGCCCCTGCCCCTGTTCGAGCAGCGCGCGGCGGTTGAGGAAATCGGTGAGCGGATCGCGGTCGGCGAGATAGCGCGCCTTCTGTTCGGCGGCGGTGCGCTCGCGAATCTCGCGGTTGAGATCCTCGTAGCGGCGCCAGCCGAACAGGATCAGCGCGATGTTCAGGATCAGCGCTGCCGACAGCACCTGGTCGGTGCCACCGCCGATGCCCGACAGCGCGCGCACGACCGACTGCATGACGCTGCTGCCGGTGCCGACGAACAGGATGATCGCCGCGACGACGATGCCGCCCGCGACGATATCGCGTTTCGCGCCTATCGCGCGGTTGGGTCGTTTCGGCGGAACGGCGGTCGCCATGTTTCGATAATCCCCCACAGACGCGCCATCTTGCGCCCGAAGCGGTGAAATTTGCGTTAAGTGCAGCTGGGCTGCGCCCGCTTGCCTTTCGCGCCGCTTTTGCGTAAAGGGCCGCGTGTGCCGCCGCATGTGGGGCGGGACATATCGACATCCGCGACGGAAAAGTCTGTCCACGGATAGCCGCTGGTTGGCGAGGTTTCGCTCACCGGCGTCTTTTGCGTTGCGGTTCGTCAGAAGGGATTTGGGCCAGATGTTCGACAGTCTGAGCAATCGGCTTGGCGATGTTTTCGGAAAGCTGCGCGGCCGCGGCGCGTTGACCGAGGCCGACGTGCGCGCCGCGATGCGCGAAGTGCGAATCGCGCTGCTCGAGGCCGATGTCGCGCTGCCCGTCGTGCGCAGCTTCGTCGATCAGGTCACCGAACTCGCGATCGGCCAGAATGTCCTGCGATCGGTCACGCCGGGGCAGCAGGTGGTCAAGATCGTCAGCGACGCGCTGACCGAGATGCTGGGGTCCGAGGCCGCCGAGCTCGACCTCAATGTCACGCCCCCGGCGGTCATCATGATGGTCGGCCTGCAAGGCTCCGGTAAAACCACGACGACCGCGAAGATCGCGAAGCGCCTCAAGGACAAGGAGCGCAAGAAGGTGCTGATGGCGTCGCTCGACGTCAACCGCCCCGCCGCGCAGGAACAGCTCGCCGTGCTTGGGGGACAGATCGACGTTGCGACGCTGCCGATCGTCGCGGGACAGCAGCCGGTCGAGATCGCGCAGCGCGCCTTGCAGGCGGCGAAGCTGCAGGGCTTCGACGTTCTCATGCTCGACACCGCGGGCCGCCTCCACGTCGACCAGCAGCTGATGGACGAGATGCAGGCGGTGTCGCGCACCGCGAACCCGGCGGAAACCCTGCTCGTTGTCGACAGTCTGACCGGCCAGGACGCGGTGCAGGTTGCGCAGCGCTTCACCGAGCAGGTGCCGCTGACCGGCGTCGTGCTGACCCGCCTCGACGGCGACGCGCGCGGCGGTGCCGCGCTGTCGATGCGCGCGGTCACCGGCAAGCCGATCAAGTTCGCGGGCACCGGCGAAAAGCTCGACGGGCTCGAACTCTTCCAGCCCTCGCGCATCGCGGGCCGAATTCTCGGCATGGGCGATGTCGTCAGCCTCGTCGAGCGCGCGGCGGAAACCATCCAGGCCGAAGAGGCCGAGGCGATGGCCAAGAAGATGGCCAAGGGCGTCTTCGACCTCGACGATCTGCGCACGCAATTGAACCAGATGCGCCGCATGGGCGGGCTCGGCGCGCTCGCCGGCATGATTCCCGGGCTCAAGAAGGCGCAGGCGGCGATGGCGCAGAGCGGCACCGACGACAGGACGCTGGTCCATTTCGACGCGATCATGGGGTCGATGACGCCCAAGGAGCGCGCGAAGCCCGAGATCATCAACGCCAAGCGCAAGATCCGGATCGCGAACGGCTCGGGCACCACGGTGCAGCAGGTGAACAAGGTGCTCAAGATGCACCAGGAAATGTCCACCGCGATGAAGCG
>CALMYE010000108.1 GCA_937873425.1 uncultured Sphingopyxis sp.
TGGTCGCGGCGACGGGCAATATCTATCAGGGGCTGTGGTATGCCGTCGTCATCGCAGCCGTGACCGCGGTGGTCGGCATCCTCTTCCTGCCCGAAACCTACAAGCGCGATATCGAGGCCTAGCGGGCGAGCGGGGCATGGCCGGACTGATGCGCCAGGCGGCAATGTTCTCCTAATGTTCTGGACATCGCGGGGCGCGCGCATCATATTCGCCCCGCCGCGAAACCGAATCGCGCCTCGGGGGATTGTCCTGTCATGCCCAGCCGAACCGACGCTTCGCCTATGACGGCCGCCGATCCGCTGGGCAGGCTGGCGCACCGTTTCGCCGCGACCCGGCGCCTGTCGCTCGACCTCGCGGCGCCGCTGTCCGACGCCGACGCCAGCGCGCAATCCATGCCCGACGCCTCGCCCGCCAAATGGCATCTCGCGCATACGACATGGTTCTTCGAAACCTTCGTGCTGCGCGACCATGTGCCGGGCTATGTGCTGTTCGACGAGCGTTACCCCTATCTGTTCAACAGCTATTACGAGGCGGAGGGGCCGCGCCATGCGCGCCCGCGCCGCGGCCTGCTCACGCGGCCCTCGCTCGATGAGGTCGGCGTCTGGCGCGCGCATGTCGATGTCGCGGTGCAGACCGCGCTGCCCGATCTGCCGCCCGCTGCGCGGGCATTGGTCGAGCTCGGCATCCAGCACGAGCAGCAGCATCAGGAGTTGCTGCTCACCGACATCAAGCATCTCTTCGCGCAGAACCCGCTCGGCCCCGCCATGTGGGACGGCGAAGCTGCAAATGCGAGTGAAGTTGCACGGTTTTCCGCCGGTTCGCCGCCGCCCGGCGGGGCTGGCGCGATGCGCTGGGTCCGCGGCACCGAGGGCGTCGTCGAGCTCGGCCATGCGGGCGACGGATTTGCGTTCGACTGTGAAGTTCCCCGCTTTTCCGCGCTTCTGACGCCGCACGCGCTCGCCAGCCGCCCGGTGACCAATGGCGAATGGCGGCAATTCATCGACGACGGCGGCTATCACACGCCGTCGCTCTGGCTGAGCGATGGCTGGGCCTGGGTGCAGGCGGAGAATGTCGAGGCGCCTGCCTATTGGCGGGACGGCGAGCATTTCACCCTGTCGGGCTGGCGCGAGATCGACCCCGCCGCGCCGGTGACGCACATCGGCTTCTTCGAGGCCGACGCCTTCGCGACCTGGGCCGGCGCGCGGCTGCCGACCGAGCAGGAATGGGAGGCCGCCGCGGCGGCGCTCGATCCCGAAGGGGGCCAGCAGCTCGACGCGGCGGGGCCTGTGCAGCCCGCCTCTTCTGCCGATGACACGCCGCTGCAACAGATGTTCGGCAGCGTGTGGGAATGGACCGGCAGCGCCTATCGCCCCTATCCCGGCTTCCGCGCCGCGCCCGGCGCGGTCGGCGAATATAATGGCAAGTTCATGAGCGGCCAGTTCGTGCTGCGCGGCGGCAGCTGCGCGACCCCGCGCGGCCACTGCCGTGCCTCCTACCGCAATTTCTTCTATCCGCATCAGCGCTGGCAGTTCACCGGCGTCCGGCTCGCCAAGGATCTCTAGCTATGGGCGTCGTGCGTGAACTTCGGCAGATTTCCGCCGACGATGCGGGCGTCGATCCCGCCTTCCGCGCCGACGTCCACGCCGGCCTGTCGCAGGCGCAAAAGGCGGTTCCGGCGCGCTGGTTCTACGACGCGACCGGCTCGGCGCTGTTCGAGGATATCACCGCGCTCCCCGAATATTATCCGACGCGCAGCGAAACCGACCTGCTGAAGCGGCATGCGGCGGATATGGCCGCGGCGATCGGCCCCGGCCGTGCGGTGGTCGAGCTCGGGTCGGGCAGTTCGATGAAGACCCCGCTGCTGCTCGATGCGATCCGGCCCGCCGCCTATGTGCCGGTCGATATCTCCGGCGATTTCCTGCGCGACAGCGCGCTCGCGCTCGCGGCGCGCTTTCCCGGCCTGCCCGTCTATCCGGTCGAGGCCGATTTCACCCGGCGCGTCGACCTGCCGCGCGAGGTCGCGGACCTGCCCAAGCTCGGCTTCTTCCCCGGCTCGACGATCGGCAACATGGTCGCGCGCACCGCGGTCGATCTGCTGCGCGGCTGGCGCGAGACGCTCGGCGACGGCGCGCTGCTGCTGATCGGCATCGACCGGATAAAGGACACGGGCGTGCTCGAACGCGCCTATGACGATCCGGCGGGGGTCACCGCCGCGTTCAATCTCAACCTGCTCGAACGCATCAACCGCGAACTGGTTGGGAACATTCCGGTCGAGAATTTCAGCCACCGCGCCCTCTGGAACGACGTCCATGCGCGGATCGAGATGCATCTCGTCGCCGCCTGCGACATGGACTTCACCATCGACCGCCGCCGCTACCGCATGGCGAAGGGCGAGACGATCCACAGCGAGAACAGCCATAAATACGGTCCGCGCGACGCGAACCTGCTGCTCTGCGCGGGCGGCTGGACGCCGGTCGCGGCGTGGGACGATGCCGACCCCGCCTTCGCGCTGATCCTCGCCGAGGCGATGGCGTTCCGCTCCGCCCCTTGACGCGAAAGGCCGATGCCGTAGGGGCACAGGCACGGTTTCAGCGAAAGGACAGCATATGATCGTCGGCATCATCGGTGCGGGGCAAATGGGCGCGGGCATTGCGCAGGTTTCGGCGGGGGCGGGGCATGACGTGCTGCTGTCGGACATCGACATCGCCCGCGCCGAAGCGGGCAAGGCGGGCATCGCCAGGGCGCTCGGCCGCCTGGTCTCGAAAGAGAAGATGACGCAGGCCGACGCCGACGCGCTGCTCGGCCGCATCGCGCCGGTCGCCGATCATGCCGCCTTCGCGCCCGCCGACCTCGTCATCGAGGCGGCGACCGAGCGCGAGGAGATCAAGCGCGCGATCTTCGCCAGCATCGGCCCGCACCTGTCGGACAGCGCGATCCTCGCGACCAACACCAGCTCGATCCCGATCACCCGCCTCGCGCAGGCGGCGCCCGATCCGGCGCGCTTCATCGGCGTCCATTTCTTCAACCCGGTGCCGGTGATGGGGCTGATCGAGCTGATCCGCGGCCTCGCGACCAGCGACGCCACGCTGATGGCGGTCGAGGCCTATGGCCGCGGGCTCGGCAAACAGATCGTCCACGCCAACGACGCGCCGGGCTTCATCGTCAACCGCGTGTTGATGCCGCTGATCAACGAGGCGGTCTTCGCGCTGGGCGAGGGCGTCGCGACGATGCAGGACATCGACGCCGGCTGCCGGCTCGGCCTCAACCATCCGATGGGGCCGATCACCCTCGCCGACTTCATCGGCCTCGACACCTGCCTCGAGATCATCCGCGTGCTGCAATCGGGCACGGGCGATCCCAAGTTCCGCCCGGCGCCTTTGCTCGTCCAATATGTCGAGGCGGGCTGGGTCGGCAAGAAGGCCGGCCGGGGCTTCTACGACTGGACGGGGCCGGAGCCCGTGCCGACGCGCTGAGATGCCGGAAATTTACGGCTGGACGAAGCCGGCGCCTGCGCGCAGTAAATGATGCGGGTCGCGCGGATTTCTATCGGGGAGGCACTATGACACGCTGGCTTTCGGGGGCCGTGCTCGCGGCATGTGTTGTTTGGGCGGCGCCTGCGGCGGCGCAGTCGGTGAGCATCAAGGACCCGGCCGCCTTCCGCGCCACGCTGGACAGGATGGGCTATGCGCCGACCCCGCTGCAGAAAGCCGACACCACGCCCGAATTCGACATCGAGATCGACGGCTTCGCCACCACCCTGCGCCTCCAGAAGTGCGAGGCCGGGCGCAACTGCGGATATATGACGCTCGTCGCCTC
>CALMYE010000109.1 GCA_937873425.1 uncultured Sphingopyxis sp.
GCGCGGATATGGTGGGTGCCGGGTTCGACGTCGGCCATCAGCATCTGGCCCGACTTGATCTGGCCGGCGGCATCGCCGTCGAGCGATATGTTCACGCCCTGCAGCGCGCCGACGAAACCGCGGCGGGTGACATAGATGCGCGCCTTGCCTTCGGGCGCCTTCATCGCGCGCGCTTCGGCGAGCGCGGCGGGATCGGCCTTCGCGCCGCTCTTGTTGCTCGACAGCGCCCAGATGCAGAAGCCGATGACGCCGATCAGGAAGAGGGGAGCGAGGATCATCACCGCGGTGTCGCCGATCAGGCTGCTCAGCGACGGCCCCAGCAGGGCCCCGAAAACGGCCGCGATCACGATGATCGTCAGCCACATCGCATTCTTGCTCATATGTCCCTCCCGTTTCAGGCCGGTGCAAATTCTCCCGTCGCGTCGTCCATGACGTGCAGCACCCCGTCGCCGATCGCGAAGAAGGCGCCGCGCAGTTTCAAGGTTCCGCGCCGTTCCTTCTCCTCGATACAGGGGAAGCTGCGCAGATTCGCTATGCTCACGCGCACAGCCGCCATTTCCATCGCGCGGCCCGCCTCGCGATTGTCGATATCGGGATGCGCGGCGCGGACCGCGTCGCCCGCCTCGTCGAGCATCGCGATCCAGTCGGCGATGAAACCCCCGTGGCCCGGCTCCGTCCCCGCCATCGATTGGTGCAGGGCGGCGTGGCAGCCGCCGCACAGGCCGTGGCCCATCACGACGATCTCCTCGACGCGCAGGAACTGCACCGCGAATTCGAGCGCGGCAGAGACGCCGTGACGTCCCGGCGTCGTCTCGAACGGCGGGACGAGCGCGGCGACGTTGCGCACGACGAAGATTTCGCCCGGATTGGTGTCGAAGATCTGCGACGGTTCGACGCGGCTGTCGGAGCAGGCGATGACCATCACCTTGGGCGACTGGCCTTCGGCCAGTTCGCTCCAGCGGTCGCGTTGTTCCTGCCATCCGCCGCTACGGAACCGCCGGTAGCCGTTGATCAATTCTGCAAAGCGAGTCATGGAGGGGCCTTAGCACAAGATGCGCGGTTGAGAAGATGACGGGTGATCGCTATGTGCGCGGCATGACCGTATCCGTGCCGCAACCCGCCGAACCCCGCTACCGCTCGCGCAAGCCCGACTGGATTCGCGTCAAGGCGCCGACCAGCCCCGGCTATGCCGAAACGCGCAAGCTGATGCGCGAGCTCAACCTGCACACGGTTTGCGAGGAAGCGGCCTGCCCGAACATCGGCGAATGCTGGACCAAGAAGCATGCGACGGTGATGATCCTGGGCGACACCTGCACCCGCGCCTGCGCCTTCTGCAACGTCAAGACGGGGATGCCGCGCCCCGTCGACCTGCTCGAACCCGAACATACGGCGGCGGCGGCGGCGAAGATGGGGCTGACGCATATCGTCATCACCTCGGTCGATCGCGACGATCTGCCCGACGGCGGCGCGAGCCAGTTCGTGAAGGTCATCCAGGCGCTGCGCCGCGAAACGCCGCAGACGACGATCGAGATATTGACCCCCGATTTCCGCAACAAGCCCGAAAGCGCGGTCGCGGCGATCGTCGATGCGCGGCCCGACGTCTATAACCACAATCTCGAAACCGTGCCGCGCCTCTATCCGACGATCCGGCCCGGCGCGCGCTATTATGCCTCGCTGCGCCTGCTCGAAAGCGTCAAGCGCCGCGATCCGTCGATCTTCACCAAGTCGGGCATCATGCTCGGCCTGGGCGAGGAACGGATGGAGGTGCATCAGGTGATGGACGACATGCGCAGCGCCGACATCGACTTCATGACGATGGGCCAATATCTTCAGCCGACGCCGAAACATGCGAAGGTGATCGACTTCGTGACGCCGCAGGCGTTCGACGCCTATGCGCAGATCGCGCGGGCCAAGGGTTTCCTCCAGGTCGCCTCGTCACCGCTGACGCGGTCAAGCTATCATGCAGGCGAGGATTTCGAGCGGATGCGCGCGGCGCGCGAGGCGCAGCTCGCGCGCGCCGCCGGCTGACCCCTTGCCGAGGCACCAGGAAAGCCGCGTTCTGCCCTACAGCGCCGAACAGATGTTCGCGCTGGTCACCGACATTGCGCATTATCCCGACTTTCTGCCGTGGGTCGTCGCGCTGCGCGTCCGCAGCGACAGCGAGCATGAGGCGGTCGCCGACATGATCGTCGGCTTCAAGGGGCTGCGCGAGAGCTTTTCCTGCCGCGTCCACAAACAGCGCCCGGACCATGTCGCGGTCAGCTATATCGACGGGCCGATGCGCCACCTGACCAACGAATGGCATTTTACGCCGCTGGCGGACGGCGGCTGCCGTGTCGACTTCATGGTCGACTTCGCCTTTCGCAGCCGCATGTTCGAAATGCTCGCGGGCCAGATGTTCGACAAGGCGCTCAGAAAGATGATCGCGGCGTTCGAAACGCGGGCGGGCGAGCTTTACCCCATTTCCGCATCGCCGCCTCCGGCCTGACCCGGGACCTGCCTGTCAGGTCGCATGACGGGAAGCGGATATTCGTCGATGCCTTGCTCGTTGCTGGACATGGCGGGCGAAGGCAGCCAGATTACCCCGGCGTGGGTCGGGCCGGGAGAGCTGCACTAGATGAGAATCCTTTCTTCATTTGCATTGATGTCCCTCGTTGCGTCCTGTGGGCCAGCCGCGGGGGGGCTTGAAGCGGAGCGCGAAGGTGGCGGCCAGACGGGCGCCGACGGGCAACTCGTATCCGAGGCCAAGGCGACACTCCGTGCAGAAATCGGCACGCCCGATGAGGTCCAATTCCGAAACCTCAGGATCAGCGGCATTTCGGTTTGCGGCGAGTTTGCGCAAAAGGGTTCAGACGCGCCGCCGGCGTACGACAAATTCAGATATGCCGCCGGTTCGGTAATGCGCCGGTCCGACCATGAAAGACACCGCGACCTGCTGTTGAAATCGGGCCACAGCGAAGATGAACTCAAGACGATGCTCGCCGAGTTCGACCGATTTTGGGAAGCGTGTCAGAGGGCCGGGAAGAGCGTCGATTGATGCCCGGCCCGCCGTTCTTCGGCCACTCAATCCGCGGGCAGCGCAATATCCTCTGACGGTCGTAACGCATCGCGTTCGGGCAGCAAAAGGTCGAGTGCGAACATTGCTGCATGGTGGCGGATCGCCGCGCGGTCGCCGCCCTGGAACCGCACGCTCTGGGTGAAATATTCGTCGGGGTCCTGCCCGCGCAGCCCGCGCGCGAAGACGACGAGCCCCACCGGCTTCTTCTCCGATCCGCCGCCCGGTCCCGCAATGCCGGTGATCGACACGGCGATGTCGGCGTCGCTACCCGCGAGCGCGCCGGTCACCATCGCCCAGGCGGTGGCGAGCGAGACTTCCCCGAACGTCTCGAGGATTTCGCTGCTGACGCCCAATTGCCGCTGCTTGGCGTCGCCCGAATAGGTGATGAAGCCCGCCGAGAAGACGTCCGAACTGCCCGGCACTTCGGTCAGCGCCGCGCACGCCAGCCCGCCGGTGCAGCTTTCGGCGACGGCGATGCGGCGCCCGGCTGCGCGGTTCGCGGCGAGCACGGCTCCGGCGAGGGCGGTGCGCGCCGTTTCGCGCGATCGGGGCGTGGATTTGGCCACGGATTCAACTCTCCGCTATCATGACGGTCGCGACGGCCTGCGCGGCGATCCCCTCGCGGCGGCCGGTGAAGCCCAGCCGCTCGGTCGTGGTCGCCTTCACACTAACCCGGGTGGCCGGGATCGCAAGGATTTCGGCGATGCGCGCGCGGATCGCCGCGCGGTGCGGGCCGATCCGCGGCGCCTCGGCGATGATCGTCAGGTCGAGATGCGCGATGCGCCCGCCGCGCGCCGCGACGCGCTCGCCGGCAAAGGCGAGGAAGCGGTGCGAGGCCGCGCCGCGCCACTGCGGATCACTCGGCGGAAAATGATCGCCGATGTCGCCGTCGCCGAGCGCCCCGAGCAGCGCGTCGGTCAGCGCGTGAAGCGCGACGTCGGCATCACTATGCCCTTCAAGCCCATGACTATGCTCGATTTCTATCCCACCGATCCACAGCGGTTTGCCGGCTACGAGCCGATGCACGTCATAGCCCATGCCCACCGCGCTTCGCATCATCGTTTCGACCCCGAGCAGTCCCGACAGGATCGCCCTATCCTCGGCGTATGTCAATTTGTGGAGCCGCGCCTCGCCCGCGACCGCCGCGACCGGCACACCGAGCCGCCGGACGAGCTGCGCGTCGTCGGTCGCCGCGCCGCCGTCCGCCGCCGCATGCGCCCGGCGCAGCGTGCCGAGCCGGAACGCCTGCGGCGTCTGCACTCGCGCCAGCGCGGCGCGGTCGACGACGTCGCCGGTTTCGCCGCCCGCCTGTTCGACCAGCGTGTCGGCGACGGGGAGGGTGGGGATTGCCGCTTCGGCGCCGTCCGCCAGCGCGGCGAGCAGCCGGTCGATCACCGCGGCGGTCACGCCGGGGCGTGCGGCGTCGTGGACGAGCACCGCATCCGCGTCGTCCCACTCCGCCAGCGCAGCAAGGGCATTCGCCACCGATTGCTGGCGCTCGGTGCCTGGATCGGCGGAAATCCAGCCTTCCGGAAGTGCTCCAGCCGCCGTCATGACGTCATGATCGCCCACTAGCACGCCGCCCGAAACCGCGTCATGCGCCGCGAACGCGTCGAGGCTCCAGCGCAGCACCGGCTTGCCGCCCAGCATCGCCAGTTGTTTCGGTGCGTCAAACCCCGCCCGCGTGCCGCGCCCGCCCGCGAGCAGGATCGCGGCGACACGGGGTTGGGGGGCGGGCGTTGACTCGGTCATGCTGCGCGCCGGTTAGCGCAGCGGCGGCTTGCGGGAAAGCCGCTAAGCGTGTAGGGCCGCTGCTTAAATTTTAGGCAATTTCGAGAAAGTCTCCCCATGGCGGCGCTCCGCCCCATCCAGATCGGCCCCATCAGTATCGTGGACCCGGTGATCCTCGCGCCGATGACGGGCGTCACCGACATGCCCTTCCGCACGCTCGTGCGCCGCTATGGCTCGGGCCTCAACGTCACCGAGATGATTGCCTCGGCGGCGGCGATCCGCGAGACGCGCCAGTCGGTGCAGAAGGCGGCGTGGCACCCGGTCGAGGAGCCGGTATCGATGCAGCTCGTCGGCTGCACCCCTTATGAAATGGGCGAGGCGGCGAAGCTGAACGAGGACCGCGGCGCCGCGATCATCGACATCAACATGGGCTGCCCGGTGCGCAAGGTGACCAACGGCGATGCGGGGTCGGCGCTGATGCGCGACCTGAAGCTCGCTGCGGCGCTGATCGAATCCTGCGTGAAGGCGGTCAGCGTCCCGGTCACCGTCAAGATGCGCATGGGCTGGTGCCACGACAGCCTGAACGCCCCCGAGCTCGCCCATATCGCCGAGGATCTCGGCGCGAAGCTGGTGACCGTCCACGGCCGCACACGCAACCAGATGTATCGCGGCGCCGCCGACTGGCGTTTCATCCGCACGGTCAAGGATGCGGTGTCGATCCCGGTGATCGCCAATGGCGACATCTGTTCGGTCGCCGACGCGCGTGCGGCGCTGGCACAGAGCGGCGCCGACGGGGTGATGATTGGCCGCGGCGCCTATGGCCGCCCCTGGCTGCTGGGGCAGGTGATGGCGGCGCTGCGCGGCGAGGGCGATCGGCCCGACCCCGGCATCGACGAACAATATGACGTCATTACATTGCATTACCGCGCGATGATCGACCATTATGGCGAAACGGTCGGGGTCAATATGGCGCGCAAGCATCTCGGCTGGTATGTCAAGGGCCTGCCCGGTTCGGCCGAATTTCGCAACAAGGTGAACCAGATCCCCGACAGCCGCGGCGTGCTAGACGCGCTCGAGCAATTTTACGGACCGTTCCTGAGCAAGGCCGCCGCGTGAACGCGCTGACGTCGAGCATCCCGAGCTTCGACCATGACGAACTGATCCAGTCGCACCCGGTCGCGACGCTGCTGATCGATGGCAATGGCGTGATCCTGTTCGTCAACGCCGCCGTCGAGCAGCTTTGCAACGTCGGCCGTTCGGCGATGGTCGGGCGCGTCGTCTATGACGTCGTCCGCATGGACCGCAATTATCGCCAGCGGATGAGCGATCCCGCCTGTTCGGCGCTGTTCGCGCATGGCGCAGAGATCGTCGTCGCCGGCAAGCCGGTCCATGTCGACATGCAGATGGTCCCCTATGGCCACAGCGGCCACCGCATCCTCGCCCTCATCGCCTCGCAGCGCGAGGCCGAGCTGATGGGCGGCGCGATCGGCCGCTCGGGCCGCGCCGCGGGCGCCGCCGCCTCGATGCTCGCGCACGAGATCAAGAATCCGCTCGCCGGTATCCGCGGCGCGGCGCAGCTGCTCGCCCGCGGTGCCGACGAAAGCAAGGCGCGCTTCACCAAGCTGATCGTCGCCGAGGTCGACCGCATCGCGACGCTGATCGACCAGATGGAGCATTTCTCGCGCGGTCAGCCGATCGCCTGTGAGCCGCTCAACCTCTATCAGCCGATCCATCAGGCGATGGAGGCGGTGCGCGCGCGGCAATTGCCCGGCATCCGTTTCGCCGAGGATTTCGACCCCTCGCTCCCGCTGGTGCTCGGCAATCACGACGCGGTGGTGCAGATATTGCAGAATCTGCTGACCAACGCGTCGGACGCGCTCGCGGGCCGCGACGACGGCACCGTCCGCCTCGCGACGGCCTATCGCCACGGCCTGTCGATCGACAATGGCGACGGGCGCGGGCGCATCGCGCTGCCGATCGAGGTCAGCGTCAGCGACAACGGCCCCGGCGTGCCCGCCGAAATCCGCGGCGATGTGTTCGATCCCTTCGTGACCACCAAGCGCGAAGGGCGCGGCCTGGGCCTCGCGCTCGTCGCCAAGCTCGCGCGCGACATGGGTGGCACCGTCCAGCATCTGCGCGATGACGGCTGGACGCGCTTCCGCGTCCACCTGCCCGCCGCGAAAAAGGGGCGCCGGCCATGAGCGGCAAGACCATCCTGCTCGTCGAGGACGACCCCGCCATCGCGCTGATCATCCGCGAGACGCTGGCCGGAGAATGCAGCGTCTTCGCATCGGTGACCACGGTCGCCGAGCGCAACGCCTGGCTCGCCGCCAACACGCCCGACCTCGTCATCACCGACGTCGTGCTGCCCGACGGCGACGGCATCGATTCGCTGCCCGGCGCCGGCGTCGATCCCGACGTGCCGGTGATCATCCTGTCGGCGCAGAACACGCTCGACACCGCGGTCCGCGCGACCGGGGTCGGCAGCTACGACTATCTGCCCAAGCCCTTCGACCTTGAGGATCTGACCGCCAGCGTGCGCGCCGCGCTCAAGCGCCGCCGCTCGGAACCGCCCGCCGCGCCCGAACCCGGCAGCGCCGACAGCCACGGCCTCGTCGGCCGCGCTCCGGCGATGCAGGCGGTCTATCGCACCATCGCGCGGCTCGCCTCGAACGACCTTGCGGTCCTGATCCTCGGCGAATCGGGCACGGGCAAGGAGGTGGTCGCGCGCGCCGTCCATGCGACCGGGCTGCGCCGCCGCGGCCCCTTCGTCGCGATCAACATGGCCGCCATCCCGCGCGAACTGATCGAGGCCGAGCTGTTCGGCCACGAAAAGGGCGCTTTCACCGGGGCCACCAACCGCAGCGCGGGCCGCTTCGAACAGGCGGCGGGCGGCAGCCTGTTCCTCGACGAGATCGGCGA
>CALMYE010000110.1 GCA_937873425.1 uncultured Sphingopyxis sp.
CTCGACCGGCAATTGACCGAACTGGCGCAGCGGCCCGAAATGGCCGGGCTGGCGGTGGCGGTGGTGGAAGAGGGCGAATTGCGCTTCGTGCGCACCTACGGCGTAGCCGACAAGGCGACCGGGGCGCCGGTGACCCCGCAAACATTGTTTCGCTGGGCCTCGGTTTCCAAGACCGCGACGGGCGTGCTCGCGGCCGCGATGGCCAGCGACGGCAGCGTCGATCTCGACCGCCCGGTCGCGGGCTGGCGCACGTCGCTGCGCCTGCCGGGCGGGGCCGAGGCGCAGATCACGCTGGCCGAGCTGCTGGCGCAGCGCACCGGCCTGACCAAGAATGCCTATGACGAGAAGCTGGAGGAAGGGCAGGACCCGGCCGTGCTGCGCGCGAGCCTCGCCGCGGCACCGCTGCAATGCGATCCCGGCACCTGCCACACTTATCAGAACATCGCCTTCGACGCCGCGACCGAGATATTGGCCGAGGCCGCAAGCAAGGCCTTTCCCGATATGGTCGAGGAACGGTTTTTCCGGCCGCTGGGCATGGTCAGCGCCGGTTTCGGGATGGAGCGGCTGACCGGCGCCAGGGACTGGGCAAGGCCGCACCGGAACGGGCAGGTCCTCCCGGTCAAGCCGGCCTATTGGCGCGTTCCCGCCGCCGCGGGCGTGGAAAGCGACATCGTCGATTTCGCCACATGGATGCGGGCGATGATGGGCGCCCGGCCGGAGGTGCTGCCGGAGGCGGTATTGCAGCTTGCCCACCGTCCCCGGGTCGGCACGGCGCGGCCCTATGGCGGCGCGATGCGCCAGGCGACCAGCGAAGCCTCCTATGGCCTGGGCTGGCGGAGCTTCACCTATGCCGGCCACAGGCTGGAAGGCCATTCGGGCGCGGTTTCGGGCTATCGCGCGACGATGATCTTCGAACCGGCGACGCGGACGGGCGTCGTCGCCCTGTGGAACAGCGATTTCGGCTTCCCCTTCCGCATCCCGTTCGCGGTGATCGACAGCTATCACAAGCGGGCCGACATCAACTGGCTGGACCTCGGCGAATTGCCCGTGCCGATATCGCAGAAATCGCTCGAGGCACGTTTGCCGCCCGCCTCACCGCCCGGAGCGTGACGCATGTACGAACTGATCACCGCCAACCGCAATTATTCGAGCTGGTCGCTGCGCCCGTGGATGCTGATGAAAGGGCTGGGCATCGCGTTCGAGGACCGGATCGAGCCCTTTACCCGGCCGGTCAATTATGACGCCTTCCGCAGCTTTTCGCCGACCGGGCAGGTTCCGGCGCTGCTGCACGAGGGGCGGACGATCCATGATTCGCTCGGCATCGCCCTCTATCTCGCCGACCGGCATCCGGGCGTCTGGCCCGCCGACCCCGACGCGCGTGCCTGGGCCGGGTGCGCGGCCGCCGAAATGCACAGCGGCTTTTCGGCGCTGCGCAGCGACTGCACGATGAATGTCGGGGTGCGCGTGACGCCCAAGCCGATGTCCGGGGCGCTGAAGGCCAATGTCGCGAGGCTTCGCGAATTGTTCGAGGAAGGGCTGGCGCGGTTCGGCGGGCCATGGCTTGCAGGCGCGGAGTTCACCGCCGCCGACGCCTTTTTCGCCCCGGTCGCCTTCCGCATCCGCACCTATGGTCTCGACGTCGGCACGGGACAGGCGTGGGTCGGCCATATGCTGTCGCACCCGGCGATGCTGGAGTGGGAGGAACAGGCGCTCGCCGAAAGCTGGCGCGAGGCGAGCCATGAGGAAGAGCTGGCGGCAGCGGGCGTGATCACGGCGGATTACCGGACGGCCTGAATATAGCCGTCGCCCTCGCGAAGGCGGGGGCGATGGTTATTCAGCGAGTGCTTCCCTTATCACCGCAATCCCCGCTTCGCGCTGCGCCTTCAGTTCGGCTTTCAGCTTCGCGGGATCGCGCGCGAAGACGAAGCCGAAGCTGACGCCGCCTTCCTTGCCGATTGTCGCATGGTGCAGCTTGTGCGCCTGCACCAGCCGCTTGGCATAGCCGCGCCGCGGCACCCAGCGGAACCAGCGCTGGTGGACCAGCCCGTCATGCACCAGCGTATAGATGATCCCGTAGAAAAGGATGCCGAGCCCGATCCACGTCCCCGGCTCCCAAGCGCTCGCGCCCATGATCATCGGGCTGCCGGCCGCAAAGGCCGAAATGCTCATCGCCGCGCCGACGAGCGCGAACAGGTCGTTCTTCTCCAGCCGGCGCGTGTGCGGCTCATGATGGTCGCGGTGCCACGCCCAGCCGAAACCGTGCATGATATATTTGTGGCT
>CALMYE010000111.1 GCA_937873425.1 uncultured Sphingopyxis sp.
ATCTTGATCCGCGCCTTGTAGATATTGTCGCGGCGGCCGTAGCGGTTGTAGACGCGCAGGCACGCCTCCAGATAGCTCAGCAGGTCGTCGAGCGGCACAAAATCCTTGATCAGCGGCGCGATCATCGGCGTGCGGCCCATGCCGCCGCCGACATAGACGGCGCCGCCGTGGACGCCGTCCCTTTCGACGATCTGGATGCCGATGTCGTGGAGGCGCATCGCGGCGCGATCTTCCTCCGCCGCGATGACGGCGATCTTGAACTTGCGAGGCAGATAGCTGAATTCGGGGTGAAAGCTCGACCATTGGCGCAGCAGTTCGGCCCAGGGACGCGGATCGGTGATCTCGTCGGCGGCGGCCCCGGCCCACTGGTCCGAACTGATGTTGCGGATGCAGTTGCCGCTCGTCTGGATCGCGTGCATCTCGACCGACGCGAGGTCGGCGAGGATCGCGGGCGCGTCCTCCAGCTTGATCCAGTTATACTGGATGTTCTGGCGCGTGGTGAAATGGCCGTAGTCGCGGTCGTATTTGCGCGCGATATGGGCGAGCATCCGCATCTGCCGGCTGTCGAGCGTCCCGTAAGGAACCGCGACGCGCAGCATGTATGCGTGAAGCTGAAGATAGAGGCCGTTCATCAGCCGCAGCGGCTTGAACTGGTCCTCGGTGATCTCGCCGGCGAGGCGGCGCTTCACCTGATCGGCGAATTCGGCGACGCGGGCGTCGACCATCGCCTGGTCATATTGGTCATATTTATACATTGTTGATCTCGCCAAAAACTGCCGTTTGCCCTGAGGAGGGACTGAGCCTCGGCGAAGGCCCGTCTCGAAGGGCGGGGTGCGCGCATGGTGCTTCGAGACGCCATTTCGATGCTTCGACAAGCTCAGCACTCAATGGCTCCTCAGCACGAACGGGGGAAGGGATAGCCATCAGATCACCCAGTCGCCGGCGGCGGGATCGGCGGGTTTCAGCGTCAGGTCGGGGCGCACGGTCGGGCCGAGCGCACGGATGCGGTCCTTGATATGCGCGGGGCGCGGGCCGTCGGCGGTCTGTTCGCCGGCGATGATGTAAGGCGCGTTGACGCGGCGCGCGCCTTCCTCGGCGGCGGCGATCGCCTCGCCCGCATCGCCGACGTCGGCGGCGTCCTCGATATGGAGCGACCAGTCGGCGCCGGTCCACCAGGTGACAAATCCTGTTTTCAGGTCGTTGCCCGTGAGCAGTTTCATGTGAAGTCCCTTATTTGCGCCGCGACACCCGGCGCACCGAGGCAGTCGAGCGCATCGGCGCGCGCCGCGACCTTGCCGACGATGATCAGCGCCGGGCTCTGCACGGCCTCGCGCGCGACGAGGTCGCCGAGATCGGTCAAAAGCGTGCGCAGCACCCGCGCGTCGGCGGTGGTGCCGCGCTCGACCACCGCGACGGGCAGGCCGGGTGAGACGCCGTCGGCGATCAGCTTGTCGGCGATGGCGCTGGCGGTCGCGAGGCCCATGTAGATGACCAGCGTGCGGCCATGCCCCGCGAGGCCCGACCAGTCCTGATCGGACAAATCCTTGCACTGGCCCGCGACGAAGCTGACCGCGCTCGCATCCGCGCGGTGGGTGAGGGGGAGGCCCGCCTGCGCGGCGCAGCCCGCCGCGGCGGTGATGCCGGGGACGACCTCGACCGCGATGCCCGCGTCGCGCGCCGCGTCGAGCTCCTCGCCGCCGCGCCCGAAGATGAAGGGGTCGCCGCCCTTCAGCCGCACGACCTGCCTGCCCGCGCGCGTTTCGCGCACCAGCAGTTCGTTGATCAGTTCCTGCTTCATCGTGTGGCGGCTGCGCTGCTTGGCGACCGAGATGCGCTCCACATGCGCCGGGATCAGCGCGAGCACGCCCTCGCCGATCAGCCCGTCATGGACGACCAGATCGGCGCTCGCCAGCAACCGCGCCGCGCGCAGCGTCAGCAGGTCGGGGTCGCCGGGACCGGCGCCGACGAGCCACAGCTTGCCGGCACGCGGCGAAAGGGTGGGGGCATTTTCCATGGGTGCAACATGATTTGCGGAGTGCGAAATCGCAAAGCAGGCTTTGTTGACGGGGGTGTAGGTAAAATTGCGGGGAGCGTTTGGCTCCGCTTCGGGTCTGCGGTTATTCGAGCTTTCCCTCCCCCTTGATGGGGGAGGCAGCGAGACTTGCCAGCTTGCTGGCTAGTCGCAGCGGTGGGGGTGTTGTCTCGGCCTGAAGCAACAGTGCCATGACGCACCGTCACCCCCATCCAACTCCGCCTAATCGCCTGCGGCGATAAGGCTGCGTATCCTTCCCCCATCGAGGGGGAAGGCGGGCTGAATCCCCATAAGCCCCCGATGGGTTGCGAACGCGGGACACTGGCAGCATGATGACCGAATGAAACTTCGTCCCATGCTCCTTCTCTTTCTGACCGCGCTAATCTCGGGATGGGCGGGATGGTCCGTCCGAGGCTTTCTTGCCGTCGATGCCTGTCTCGATGCCGGAGGGCGATGGGAAGCCAACGGTCAATATTGTCAGGGCGCGAACTGAGGCCCCCGCTTCTGCTTTGGTGACCTCAATACCGCTCACGCACCAGCTTCGGTGCCTCGTCCTCGCGCAACCCCACGCCGATCGACGCGCGCATCGCGTCGCTTTCGCTGCTCGCGACCGGATAGGCGCAATAGTCGGCGGCATAGAAGGCGCTCGGCCGGTGGTTGCCCGACAGGCCGACGCCGCCGAAGGGCGCCGCCGATGACGCGCCGTTGGTCGGGCGGTTCCAGTTGATCACCCCCGCCCGCGCATTGGCCCAGAACTGGTCGTAAAGCTGCGGGCTGCCGCCGATCAGCGCGGCGGACAGGCCGAAGGCGGTGTTGTTCGCCTCGGCGATCGCCGCCTCGAAGCTGTCGACGCGGATCACCTGGAGCAGCGGGCCGAACAATTCGATGTCGGGGCGCTCCTTCATGTCGGTGACGTCGATGATGCCGGGCGTCAGGAACGGCCGGTCCTTCACCGGGCGCGTCATGTGGCGGATGACCTGCCCGCCGTTGGACATCAGGATCAGGAAGCTTTCGGTCAGCCCGTCGGCCGCCTCATTGTCGATCACCGGCCCCATATAGGGCGGGGGCGTCGCGAAGGGCTCGTCGACGATCAGCCGGCCTGCCAGCTTGCGCACCTCCTCGACCAGCCGGTCGGCCATGCTCTCGCGCACGATCAGGCGGCGCGCATTGGTGCAGCGCTGCCCGGCGCTGAGGAAGGCCGACTGGACGACCAGCACCGCGGCGGTCGCAAGGTCGGGGGTGTCCCACACGACGACCGGATTGTTGCCGCCCATTTCGAGCGCCAATATCTTGTCGGGCCGGTTCGCGAACTGGCGGTTGAGCGCGAGGCCGGTGCGCGCCGATCCGGTGAACAGCAGCCCGTCGATGCCGGGGTGGCCGGCGAGCGCCTTGCCCTCGTCGGGGCCGCCGACGACGAGGCGCAGCACCTCCTCCGGCACCCCCGCGCTGTGATAGAGATCGACGAGCATCGCGCCCGTCGCGGGCGTCTTTTCGGATGGCTTGAACGCCACCGAATTGCCCGCGATGAGCGCGGGGACGATATGGCCGTTGGGCAGGTGCGCGGGGAAATTATAGGGTCCCAGCACCGCGAGCAGCCCGTGCGGCTTGTGCCGCACCGCGTTGCGCAGCCCCATCGCGCCCTCGATGCGGCGGTT
>CALMYE010000112.1 GCA_937873425.1 uncultured Sphingopyxis sp.
CGCATGGGGCTCTATTATCATCTTCCCGGCGGCCCGATGCGTCCCGCCGAGGTGATCTACGACCGTGCCGGTTCGGCCTTCGCCGCGATGGCGGCGGGCGACTGGGACTGGGACGCGCTGCTCGACGGCGCGGGTTGGCTCCACCTGTCGGGAGTCACCCCCGCGCTCGGCCCGGCGAGCGCCGAGGCAGCGTTGGCGGCGGCGCGCGCGGCGCGGGCGCGCGGCATCGGCGTCTCCTTCGACGGCAATTGGCGCGGGCGGCTCTGGGAGCGCTGGCACGACGACCCTGCCGCGGTCCTCCGCCCGATCGTCGCCGAGGCGCGGGTGCTGTTCGGCAACCACCGCGACGCCGCGTTGCTGCTCGGCCGCGATTTCTCGGGCGACGGCGAAGCGCGGCGGCGCGAGGCGGCGCTCGCGCTGCTCGACGCCTTTCCGAACCTCGACCTCATCGCCTCGACCGCGCGCGAGATCGTCGATCCGGCGACGCACCGCCTCGCCGCGCGCGTCGACCGCCGCGACACGGCGGCGCAGACGCCGCCCGTCACTATCGCGCCGATTACCGACCGCATCGGCACCGGCGACGCCTTCGCCGCGGGCGTGCTCGACGGCCTGTTCGGCGGACTGGAACCGCTGGCGATGGCCGAGCGCGGGCTGGCGCTCGCCGGGCTCAAGCACGGCCTCCAAGGCGACCTCGCGCCCTTCTCGCGCAAGGCGCTCGACGGCGCCTCGGCATCGGCGCACGACGTCGCGCGATAGCGCGGGTCAGCCCTTCCGTTCGGCGAGCATGGCGGCGATCGCCGCCAGCGCGCCGGGATTTTCGATGGTCGGCGGCGTTGCCACGCTTTCGCCGTTGGCGAGCCGGCGGATCGCCGCGCGCAATATCTTGCCCGAACGGGTCTTGGGCAGCGCCTCGACGATATGGACATACCTGAGCGCGGCGACCGGGCCGAGCTCGCCCCGCACCAGCGCGACGACCTCACCCGCGAGATCCGCCTCGAGCGAAACGCCCGCCTTGACGACCGCGAAGGCGACCGGAACCATGCCCTTGATCGCATCGTCGGCGCCGATCACCGCGCATTCGGCGACCGCGGGATGGCGCGCGACGATCTCCTCCATCTGGCCGGTGGAGAGGCGGTGGCCGGCGACGTTGATGATGTCGTCGGTGCGCCCCATGATGTGCAGGAAACCGTCGGCATCGATATGGCCGGCGTCGCCGGTCTCGTAATAGCCGGGGAAGGTCGCGAAGGAGCGCGCGAAACCCGGGCCATTGTTCCACAGCGTCGAATAGCAGCCGGGGGGCAGCGGCGCGGCGAGGACGACATGGCCGCCCGTGCCCGCCGGCACCGCCGCGCCATGATCGTCGAGCACGGCAAAGCGGAAGCCGGGAACCGGAAAGCCCGCGCTGCCGGTGCGCCGCCGGTCGTCGCCGAGGCCGAGGCAGGTCGCCGCCGCCGGCCAGCCGAGCTCGGTCTGCCACCAATGGTCGATCACCGGCAGGCCGAGCTGCGCCTCCGCCCAGTGGAGCGTGTCGGGATCGGCGCGCTCGCCCGCGAGGAACATTGCGCGGAGGCGCCCGGTGCCGATGTCGCGGATGAAGGCGCCGCCCGGGTCTTCCTTGCGGATCGCGCGGATCGCGGTCGGCGCGGTGAAGAAGATGTCGACACCATGGTCGGCGATGGTGCGCCAGAAGCTGCCCGCGTCGGGCGTGCCGACCGGCTTGCCCTCGAACAGCAGCGTCGCGCATCCGGCGATCAGCGGGCCATAGACGATATAGCTGTGCCCGACGACCCAGCCGACGTCGGACGCCGCCCAGAAGGTCTCGCCGGGCCGCGCGCCATAGATATGCGCCATCGACCAGGCGAGCGCCACCGCATGGCCGCCGTTCTGCCGGACGACGCCCTTCGGCGTGCCGGTCGTGCCCGAGGTGTAGAGGATGTAGAGCGGATCGGCCGCATCGACCGAAACGCAATCCGCCGGCGCGGCCTCGCCATAGCAGGCCGCCCAGTCGAGATCGCGGTCCCCGTCCATCGATGCCGCGAGCGCTTCGCGCTGGAGCAGGACGACATGATCGACCCTGTGCGTCGCGAGGTCGAGCGCCTGATCGACGAGCGGCTTGTAGGCGACGACCCGGCCGCCCTCGATGCCGCAGGAGGCGGTGAGCAGCAGCTTCGGCGCCGCATCGTCAATGCGCTTGGCGAGCTCGGGCGCGGCGAACCCGCCGAAGACCACCGAATGCACCGCGCCGAGCCGCGCGCAGGCGAGCATCGCGAACAGGGTTTCGGGGATCATCGGCATGTAGATGACGACGCGGTCGCCCTTGCCGACACCGCGCGCCGCGAGCATGCCCGCGGTGCGCGCGACGCTGTCCAGCA
>CALMYE010000113.1 GCA_937873425.1 uncultured Sphingopyxis sp.
TCCGTCCAATCTCCGCCAAGCATGCTCAAGCTTCACGATTTTTGCAACAGAGCCGATCCACGCACAACGATCACGAGAGGAGGCGCCAGCGCATCACCTGCATAGCCTTGGCCGGCGTGCCGCGGGCACCCGACTGTGATGGGCAATCCGCGGTGTACGGTGGGGCAGGTTCGTCCGACGCCCGAACTTAGACGAAGGATAGGCCCAGCGACGGATACGGGTAGTGCGGTAACCAACCCGCGGATGAGAGCGTGATCAATCGTCGTCGATCAGGCGTCCGCGGCACACCCGCCAAGGTCAATGCGAACGCTGGTCTTGCGGCCAGCGAAGGGGTAAACTCGGGCAGTATCTCGGATGGCAGTCATGAGAGCGTACGTTTACGACCAGATTCTGCGATGCCCCCTACCAAGGCATCCCTGGCCGCCGCCGCAGAGGACGCGGGGCATGGGTGCCGTCGCGAACAGGTCCCATCCATTTCACGGGCTGCGATGCCGGCGATCCGAATCTTCGGCCCCTCTTTGCACCAGATCGGGCCATCACCATCCCAGACGGCAATGGGCGTGCAGACAAAGGTTGCAGCCGAAGCGAGCGCCAGAAATCCCATTCAAACCATCCTTTGTCAGCCTGTGGCTCCGCTATGCGGCCTCGCGCCCATTCAGATCGCGATTGTCGTTGTCGGGTCGTGCCTTTCGAGATGCTCCCATAGAAAGAAACGCGCACAAACGCTCCTCATCCTCTGCCATCCTGTATTTCGGGTCTTGGGTGAGTTCAGACCGTATGGCGTCGAGCTTAGCCCTCAGCTTCCCCGTTCGATCGTCGCTATACAAGGCGTCCCTCGTCCCAAACCGGCGAAGCATATGGCCAAAGGCGAGCAGCAATTCCGGGTGCTGGTGGATGAGATGATGCCCAAGTTCAGCGAAGCTCTTGTAGCCGAAGCCAACCGGCTTTCCCGCCCTTGCGCTCTCGATCAGATGGACGATGCGCGTAACGGTAAGCAGGTCCGGGTATTCCCCGTCGAGACCGTATCCCTTGGAACGAAGGCGATCATTGAGGAGCGCCCATGTCTGATATCGAGGCAGGTCGTCGTCATCGCGCGAGGCATCGAGAACGAACCGAAGCACATGCTCGCGCAGCTCATTCTCCCGTTCTTCCAGGGCCTGCCTTGCGGCGGCCTCGGCAGCTGCGATCCCTTCCAAGCGGGCTGCCCTGAGTTCTTCGCGGAGCCTTGCGGCCTCCTGGGCATAGTCGAATACGATAATGGCCTGGCGATCTACATCGACCGTGATCTCATCCCACCGAACCATGCGCTCGACCCACTCATCGACGATCTCATCGCCCTCAATGATCGGCTTGCGGTACCAGCATGTCATGATGAAGGTTCCTGCCGCCTCGGACGCTGCGGCCGTGCTTTCATCGACAACGAAAACGTTGGAGTTGTTCCCGAACAGGATGTCATCATCGGTCATGCGCCGATAGCTCGGGTGGAAGAACGGCAAGATCCAGACGAGCGCAGCCCGCTCGGCCCGATAGAACTCCTTCCGGCTCAGCACGACGTCCATGAAGGTGGTGCTCAGCTGCACTTCGAAGGCTAACCTCGTAGTATCCGTCCTCGCCGAAACGTCCGGTCGGCGCAGCCCGCTCAGGCCCTCGCTCGCTTTCCATGTCCGCTCTGAGGCCACCTCCTTGAATAGCGGGTCGGCCGAGAGGCTTCGGAGAAGCAGTTCCTTGATCCGCTTGTGCGCGGCGCTCTCCTGGGCGCCGCGGTACTTCATGGCCCTCATATCTGCTTCGCTCAGATCCATCCGCGTAACAGCGGGGCATGAGCCATCTTCATGGCGATGCCGGAAGAAGAAGCGCTTGTTCGTACTGCACGCCAAGTAGACCGGAACACCGCACGTCGCGCAGACCAAGCGCGCTTCGCCGCCTTTGACGAGCGCCTTGAGCTTCTGGCGCAAGAGGATCGCGTGCTCGTATCGGAATGCCCGAATCAGACGACGAACATCGAGCACATGACCCGTTCTCGGGTTTCTGACCGCGTCGATTTCCGGTTTCGTCACAACCTCGGCCCATGCCAGTGGATCGACTGTCGTGTTCCCAACCATTGTCATCTCCTTTCTAGAGGCAGAGGATTTCAAACGGATCCCGAGGCTAACAGCGTTCCAGTCGCGCACCGGCTCGGTTTAGCCCCCAGCGCCGCTCGACATAGAATTCGAGGGACCTACGGACTTCGAACCTAAGCACTTCCTCCGTGAACCCATATTCGAGCCTAACTGCGGCCTGCTGCTCAGCGGTCAGGCTGCTCAGCGGCCGAAGCCTGATTTCGACCAGCTCTTCCCAGTCAGCATCGCGCGGCAGGTCTTCAGCGATCGGAGCCACTGAAAAGGTGCTCTCAGGCAGAACCCGGACAGGAACGTAGTCACGCCATGCCCGGTGGTGGAAACTCCACGCCCGAACGTGCAGGCGCTCGCCGTCGGAAGCAAAATGCGCAGGCGCAATCCATTGGTTCTGGCGCAGCCCACTCGACATCGACACATAGCCGATCTCGATCTTCTGCCGCTGCTCGATCGCCTGCCAAAGGCGACGCATCACAATTGGCGGGCACTGCCGGGCCGGCGAAGGAAGCACAGACAGGCCGCTCAATGTGGGATGGCCGACAAACTCTTCCGGTGAGCCTGCATCCTCCACAAAAGGCAGGCCGCGATGGTGGGAGTTGGCAACATAACACTTTCGGACCGTGTCATAGCGAGGCTTCGGCGTTGCAACCCGCTCGAGATACTCCCTCAGATCGATTGCCGCTTGCGGAGAAGAGATCCCAAAACGCTCAATCAGATCCTTGCGATTCACCTGTCCGCGCCATGTCAGGCACCGGTCGAGATAGACCAGGCGGGCAAGCATTGCCGGCTTGAGTGCAGGATCGTCCATGTCCGAACCCTACTTGACGCACCATCACACGTCTATATAAAAATTATATGCAATTGGATTCGAGGACAGATTAATGCGCATTTTGCACACCAGCGACTGGCATCTGGGCCGACAGTTCCATGGCTTGTCCCTGGATGATGACCACGAGCACATCCTCGTCCAGATCCTCGCAATGATCGATGATGAGCGTCCCGACGCCGTGATCATCGCCGGCGACATTTTTGACCGGGCAAACCCGCCCCAAAGCGCGATCACCCGGCTCTCGCAGTTCCTCACAACGGTGCGGGCAGCATCCGATGCAGCGATCGTTATCATCGCGGGCAACCACGATTCCGCCGCTCAGATCGGTGCGATGGGCGTTCTTGCGGATGGCGGCGCGGCGATCGTGCGCGGACCATTGGATGAAGATGAACGGCCGCTCGTGATCTCCGATGCCGATGGGCCGGTGGCCATCTCCGCCCTACCCTTTGCCTTCGAGTATGCCGCGCGTCTGTGCTTCGAAGACGACGCCATCGCTTGCCCTGCGGATGTGATCCGGGCCCAGCTTGCGAGCGCTCGCAGGCACGTGGCCGAGGGAATGCGATGGGTTGTGGTCGCCCATGCCTTTGTCGACGGAGCCGCGACCAGCGAAAGCGAGCGTCCGCTCACGCGCATGGTGGGCGGGATCGAGACGGTATCGGCAACCGCCTTCGACGGGGCGCACTATGTGGCTCTTGGGCACCTCCACCGCCCGCAACCGGTCGGACAGGATCACATCCGTTATTCCGGCGCGCCTTTGGCATTCGGCTTCGATGAGGAAGGTCAGCAGAAGTCCGTCAGTCTGATCGATCTTGCGGCCGACGGCACTGCCACAGTGACCGAAGTGCCGCTGCGACCGCTGCGTCAGGTCAGAACTATTCGCGGCAAGCTGCTCGAGCTGCTCGCTGCCACCGAAGTGTCCAACGACATCCTTCGGGTGGTGCTCACGGACGCCACCCCGCAAATCGATCCGATGAAAAGGATCAGAGCCTTCTATCCCAATGCCGTTCAGCTCTCCTACGAGCGCAACGAGCGTCCCGCAGCGCAGCGCCTTGAGGAGCAGCGCGCTGCCATCGATGACCCGCAGACGCTCTCGTCGGCATTCCTCGACTTTATCCGCGGTGAACCGCTTTCCGAGCCCGAAGGGCAGATTGTGGCGTCCGCGCTGCGATCCTTCGCTACGATGGAGGAAGGCGCATGAGGCCTATCAAGCTCACCCTCAGCGCTTTCGGTCCCTATGGCGGCGCCGAGACGATCGATTTTCGCGAAGCGACAAATGCAGGCCTATTCGGGATTTACGGCCCTACAGGTTCGGGCAAGTCATCGATCTTCAGCGCAATCTCATTTGCCCTGTTTGGCGAAGGGGCCAAGGAGGAACAGGGCATCGGGACCATGCGG
The DNA here is from genome assembly GCA_937873425.1 of uncultured Sphingopyxis sp. Classification (GTDB taxonomy): domain Bacteria; phylum Pseudomonadota; class Alphaproteobacteria; order Sphingomonadales; family Sphingomonadaceae; genus Sphingopyxis. Next base: position 4,339 of record CALMYE010000113.1, read on the forward strand.
TCTGATTTCGCACCTGAGGACCTCCTAACTGAGGTCAGCCTGCAATTCGAGCTTGGCGCAAAGCGCTACTATGTCAGGCGTCAACCTGATCAGGCACGGCCCAAAGCGCGAGGCGAAGGCCATACGATGCAGCCACATGCTGCCTGGCTGTTCGATGTATCGGAAGTGGCGATCGATGACGTCGGTCCGGACTGCTGCGGGGTACCGTTGGCAGAACGGAAGGTCAGCGCCGTCCTCAGCCATGTCGAAGGTCTTTTAGGCTATGGCGCACAGCAGTTCCGCCAGATTGTCCTGTTGCCGCAAGGCAGGTTCGAGCGTTTCCTGGTGTCGAACAGCAAGGACCGGCTCGAAATTCTGCGGGAGCTGTTTGACGTCTCGCTCTACCGCCGGCTCACCGAAAAGCTCAAAGCCGACGCTGCGAACATCAGGCGTGAGATCGAGGATGGCTATCGCCTGCACGGGCACCGCCTTCAAACCGAGGGCTTCGCCAGCTCGGACGAACTCACCGACGGCATTGCCTCGGCACTCGAGCGATATGGGTTTGCCCAACTGGCGGTTTCCGAGACGGCGACTGTGCTTGCAGTGGCAAACAAGGCATACGCGGCCGCCGAAGAGCAGGAAAAGCGGTTTGCCGAGGTAGAGGCTGCAGCAGGTGCCCTCAAACAGCTAGAAGCACAGGTCCCAACTTTCGATGCTATGCGCACCCGCAAATCGCGGGCGCAACTGGCGCAGCGAATGTCAGACCTCGACACCGGCGTTGCCGATGCTCAAAAGCGCCACAGCGCAGCGATTGAAGCACACGCTAAAGCCGAGATTGCAGCCAGCAGAGCGAGGGAGGCTGTATCGGCAGCAAGCGCAACGCTGCGCGATCTTCGTTCAAGCGAACATGAGATCGAGGACATTGCGCGCAAGATCGACCAGCTGAACCGGCACAAGCAGGTTTTGATCGATGCCGCAGAGCGTCAGGATGACCATGAAGCCGCCGTCGTAGTGCTGGACCGGGCAAAACAGGCTCATTTGAAAGCGACCGCCAGTGAGACTGAAGCTACCGAGCTTTGCGAAGAAAAGGAGGCCGCTCTTGCGGCCGCCCAAGCCAATACACTCGAACTTCAGAAATTGACCGGAACGCGCGATGGATTGAAGGTAGAGTTCGACGGGGCGGGTACATTTGCAAATGCCACACAGGCTGTTGCGCTGGCGCTGGATGCCTACGAGAAGGCATCCGTAACCGCACGCGAGGCACAGGCACGCCATGCCGAGGCAATAGCTGCGGCTGAGGCGCACGAAGGTGCCTTCATTTCCGCGCAGGCGAGTGTCCTCGCCCAGCGATTGCAGGATGGGCATCCTTGCCCGGTATGCGGCGCTAGCGACCACCCCGAACCAGCGCATGGCTCAGGAGATGCGGGCGCACTCGAAAAGACTTGGCGCGCCGCTCAGGGCGCAGCACTTGCCGCATCCAAAGCCGATCGCGAGGCCCAAGCGGCCGCCAGTTCGGCCCATGCCACTCTCGACGCAAAGCGAGGTGTCCTGGACGGCCTCTCTGAGCCGAAGCGCGGCGTGAGCGAAATCGAAGGCAACTTGCAGCGCGTCTTAGCTGAGATTGATGCTTTGGGCGCCGCAGTCGATGTCGGCTTGCTCGCCCAGGAACTGGATGACGCACGCAAGCATAAGCTGACAGCGTCAAACGCCCTCCAGCAGGCTCGTGACGCGCTCGGCAAGGCAACGACTGTAGAGGCACTGGCCCGCCAAGCCTACGATGAGAAGATTGCATCGGTCCCCGAAAACCTGCGCCAGCAAGACGGTCTGCAGACCGCAATCGATGCCGCCACCGCAGACTTAAGCGGCCGCAAACAGGCCCTTGCCGATGCCGACGCGAGGCAGCGCGAGCTCGATGCCATTGCTATCAAAGCAGCAGCCGAACTGCAGAGCGCCGCGAGCGCGGTCAGCGACACCGAGATCGATCTCGCCGCAAAGCAAACCGCATTTGAAGCCCGCCTTACCGAGCTTGGGGTGGCAGAGGCAGACTATCGCGCGGCGATCCCCGATATTACCGAGATCCCCGCACTGGAGAAGGCAGTCGCGGGCTTTGACACCGCCCTTGTCGAAGCCCGCGCACGCGACACGATGGCAAGAAACGCGGTCGGCAACGCGCAGCGGCAAAGCCTGGAGCCCTATCGCCTGAGCTGCGCTCAAGCACAGGCTGCGGCAGACGAGGCGGTGCAGCAGAGCGCTGCTGCTCAGCAGAAGCACCAATCGCTGATCGATCTGCAGACCAGCTTGGCCGACCAGCTTGAGAACCTTCGCACCCTTGAGCAGTCCTCGGGGGCGCTGCGCGGTATCGCAGAAGCCTTCGACGGTCAGAACGAGATGCGGACCAGTCTCGAGACGTTCGCCATCGGTGCGATGTTCGATCAGGTTCTCGAAGCGGCGAACCTCCGGCTCGATCCGATGACCAGCGGCCGATATCGGTTCGAGCGCGACACTGTCAGCATTGGAGGCCGATCGAAGCGAGGACTGGATGTTCGCGTCCATGATATCGAGACCGGGCGGGCTCGCGAGATCATCACGCTGTCCGGCGGCGAAACTTTCATCGCAGCCTTGTCCTTGGCACTCGGTCTGTCCGACATCGTCGAGATGACAAACGGGGCGATCAGGCTCGACACCATTTTCATCGATGAAGGCTTCGGCAGCCTCGACACGGATAACGACGCCGGCACACTCGACCAGGTCCTGCAGGTGCTTCAGAATATCGTTGGCGAACGGCGCGCTGTCGGCCTTATTTCCCATGTGCCGCTGGTGCAGCAGGCTGTTCCCAATGGATTTACAGTGCACAAGGGGGCCAATGGGAGCCAGATCGAGATAAGGTCCGTGTGAAGCGACACTAAGCATTCAATTGTTAGGTCGATGGTGGGTGACGGTAGAATCGGGGGCACAATGACGTTTGGGACTGACTGGACAAAGCCTGGATCGTTCTCAGCAGGTCGCGACCCGCTTGGCTTTCAGGCCGCGTCCGTTCGGCTATACACATCACTTGTGCCCGGGCTCACGAATGTGACCAATCGGCTGCGTTATTACTCCTTCTATTGCTGGGTCGTGTGGCAGTTTGAGAAAACCCATCACACCACCAAAGAGGACAAATGGATCGAGTTCATTCGTCGATGTGAAGCAGCGCTTGCACTAGCATGCCAGGTCGGAGACCCGGCTGGCGCCGTTGGTATGGCTGGGTCCGATTGGTGGCGGCATGATGCTGCCGACGTCGCCCAAAAGGTGTTCGATCTCGTCGAACCAACCAACAGGCCCGGCGAAGATAATCAATACTTGAAGGCCAAATACGGCAATTTTGGTCAGTTCTACACGGCAAGTATGTTGGAAATGGGCTTGATCGAAAGCGCCTCTGCGCGCGTGTATGCGGTAACTGGCTCCGCTGGAAGGGAACTCGCCGTGGCGGTTCAGGAAGAGCATCCGAAAGCCTGCGCGCTACTTATGACGGCCGTAAAGACAGGTCGGATTTCGCGATCGGATTGCGAGACAATTTCCGAGGCCCTGCACCCGTCCTACCTTGACCCGACCAGTCACGAGGCGCGGCTGTTGAAACAGTTTCTTGAAGGCGGCCGGGCCAATGATCCAACCGCCGATGCGAGACGGACATCGCTGCGCAATGTGTTAACAGTGGTGTTGGATACGAAGGGCGACTTTGACCTGCGTCGCGAACTTTACGTCCAGGCAGGGACACTTTGCAATCCGCCACGCGGCACCGAAAACCTGATACGCTGGCGGGCATATTTTCTGAACGAATTTTGTCACATCGCGCTTGAAGTGTGGCTGAATGCGATCGTCGGGCTTTCTAACCAAGTCACTGAGCCAGCTTTGGTCGATGAGCTGGCGGCGGACTTAGCATCAATCGCGGTCAGCGACAAAAATGCCTCAACGGAAAAACTCGCGGAAAGCCTTACCTTGGCGAGCCTCGGGGAAGAACATGATCTGGGGGCAGAGTTGCTTGCCGCAGTATCGGTCAAAAGGATGCCTGACCCCTCTGCCATTATTGGCAGCACCAAGCTAATCATGTCTCTGTGGTTTCGGTGGAAGGAAGCAATGCAAATACGCGATGAGCTTCGCCGGGAAACCGTAGATGGTCGTTCGGTTGAAGGAGTATTCGGGTTTCTCGACCTACACTCAGCCGAAACCGCCCATCTCACCATAGCCAAGCTAATCAAGAAATTTGTAGTTTCAAACCACTTGATGATTGCCGGCCAGAAGCTGGCGACTGGAGGGCGCTTCACCTATCGCTTCACCCTCGATGATGGATGTCTGGTGGACGGTGAGTTTGGCGAATACACCTACACCCAGCCAAGAATAGGAAATTTGCTGACGTTCGCTCGTGATGCCGACTTAATTGACGTGGATACCGGGATTTTAAGCGCTGCCGGCATGGAGTTCCTTAATGCCGCATAGCGTTTTCGATGACTTCAAGGAAGGCGGTTATCATAGCTCGGTCCTGTCCACTTTCAGCGTCGATCCAGCATTTTACGATGCAAGCCTGCAGTTCAGGCTACGTGGGCTCGGCTGCCGGAACAATTTGCTAATTGCAGATGCGACGATGCTTGAGCAGTCGCTGGAAGCGATTCCGGACGCTTTTTCAAATGCAGGTCGGAAATATCTGATTCATCCAGTTCACAGCACCTCGTGCTTTCATCCGAAATTGGCACTTCGGTATGGGAAGGCCAAAGCCCGACTAATTGTCGGGTCTGCGAATGTGACTTCAGCGGGTTGGGCTGGGAATCTCGAGTTGGTCTCAACCCTCTCATGGAATGCCCGCGATGAGGGACAAGGGTCGCGTCCGTCAAGGTGGTGTAATTTCGGCTGTGGCCGTGGGCCATCGTC
>CALMYE010000114.1 GCA_937873425.1 uncultured Sphingopyxis sp.
GTGATAGACGATGCCCGACAGGTCGGTGTCCTCGAAATAGACGCGCAGCCGGTAATGATGCTCCGCGCCCGCAAAGGCGCCGGGAACGAAGGGAGGCGGAACGTCGCTCATCGCGCCGACCGATAGCGATGCTTCGACTCGTCGCAAAGAGGATTAACGCGGTTCGTCGCGGCGAAGCGGCATTTGGTGGAGCTGCTGCACGATCTCATACCTCTCCGTGCCCCTGCGAAGGCAGGGGCCCATCACCGGCCTTCGCGTGGCCCACCCACCGTCAGCGAATGGAGGCATCGGCAAGGAGATGGCCCCCTGCCTTCGCAGGGGCACGGTCACTTTCCGTTGTCGAACAGCCCGTCCTGCGCCCCTGCGGGGGGATTCAGCCCCAGATGCTTCCACGCGCTCGCATTGAGGCAGCGCCCGCGCGCGGTGCGGGCGATCAGGCCGATCTGGAGCAGATAGGGCTCGATCACATCCTCGATCGTGTCGCGCGGTTCGGACAGGCCCGCCGCGAGCGTCTCCACCCCGACCGGCCCGCCGCGGTAAATGTCGGCGATCATCGTCAGATAGCGCCGGTCCATCGCGTCGAGGCCGAGCGCATCGACTTCAAGCCGGTTGAGCGCGGCATCGGCCACTTTCGCATCGACCGTCGCGGCCCCCGCCACGGTCGCGAAATCGCGCACACGGCGCAGCAGCCGGCCGGCGATGCGCGGCGTCCCGCGCGACCGTTTCGCGATCTCGAGCGCGCCGTCGGCCGCGATGGCGAGGCCGAGCAGACGTGCGGCGCGGGCGATGACCTGCTCCAGCTCGCCGTGCGTATAGAAATTGAGCCGCACCGGAATGCCGAAGCGGTCGCGCAGCGGCGTCGTCAGCAGGCCTTGTCTGGTCGTCGCGCCGACGAGGGTGAATTTGGGCAGGTCGATGCGGACCGAGCGCGCCGACGGGCCTTCGCCGATCATGATGTCGAGCGCGCGGTCCTCCATCGCCGGATAGAGGATTTCCTCGACCGCGGGCGCCAGCCGGTGGATCTCGTCGATGAACAGGACGTCGCCGTCCTCGAGGTTGGTGAGCAGCGCGGCAAGGTCGCCCGCCTTGGCGATCACCGGGCCGCTGGTCGAGCGGAAGCCGACGCCGAGCTCGCGCGCGACGATCTGCGCCAGCGTCGTCTTGCCGAGCCCCGGCGGCCCGAAGAAGAGCACATGGTCGAGCGCATCGCCGCGCGCCTTCGCCGCCTCGACGAAGATGCGCAGATTTTCGCGCGCCGCCGCCTGTCCGACGAATTCGGCGAGCGACTTGGGCCGCAGCGCCGCGTCGGCGTCCTCGGGGGTGCGGATCGGGGTGGTGAGGTCGGTCACGGATTCAGGTTAATCCTGCGAGTCAGCAGCAGCCAAGCGCGCGCGGCTCAGATCCAATGTTGCGGGATCAAAGCGTTTGGGATGCCGCAAGGCGACGGCTTCAAAAGTTAGATCGAGCATATCGCGCTCCAGCAACATTCTGAATCCTTCTGACGCCGTTGGCTTGCCAATCAGCGATGAGACGGTGTCCAGTTCGCCCACGCGCTGGATCATCTGCCGGGTTCGCGACAACCGGACAGTCTTATGCCGTTCACTCGAAAGCGCGTCTTCCAGCGCGTGAATGCTTTGCCAAACATCGTGCTCAAGCGTTCCGGGTTCTGCGGACGGGAGGATCGAATAGAGTTGTAGCTGCGCGGCTCGCGCCACTTCGTCGATTCCCTTCTCTTTCGCGTTTCGGATTATCGCCCGCAGATCGTCCGGTTTCCGGCTGGTCGCAACGCGCGCTAACGCTTGGTCGATAAGTTCTCGTTTCATTTTGCCGCCTTCTTGAGTGCCGTTCGGACCAGCGCATCGAGGCTTGCCCACGCGCCCAGCTCCTCGCTTGCCGCCGCAACCGCCGCGCTTGCTTCGCTGGGTTTGAAGCCGAGGCTGGTGAGGGCGGCGATGGCGTCCCCGAGGGGACCGGAGGTGGTCCCTCTGGCCGGACTCGAACCCGCTATCCCGCCCAGCACTCCGGCCTTGTCCTTGAGCTCATGCGTAATCCGCTGCGCCAGTTTCGGCCCGACGCCGTTGGCTCGCGCGATCATCGCGCTGTCGCCGCTGGCGAGCGCGCGTTGCAGGTCGGCGACTTCGAGGGCGGAGAGGATCGCGAGGGCGACCTTCGCGCCGACGCCCTGAACGCTGGTGAGCAGGCGGAACCAGTCGCGTTCCTCCGCGCGGGCGAAGCCTAGCAGGCGCAGAAAATCCTCGCCCACCAGCATTTCGGTGTGGATGGTGACGTCGCCTCCGACCGCGCCGAGCGCGTCCAGCGTGCGCGCCGAAGCCTCGACCAGATAGCCGACGCCGCCGACGTCGATCACCGCATGGCCTGCGCCGCTGCTGTCGAGCCGTCCGGTGAGTTTTGCGATCATGCGATGTGCGTAGCGTGGTGGGAATGAAAAGGGAACAGATTGGTTCGCGCGAAGACGCGAAGACGCGAAGGGGTTTGTGTTTCCCTGATCAGGCCGTTCCCCGGCGAAAGCCAGGGTCCATGGACACGCTGTAACTGGACCCCGGCTTTCGCCGGGGAGCGCGCAATCTTCGCGTCTTCGGGTGAACCGATCAAACACGCGGTCGGTGATGGGCGTGCGCGATCGCGACTGCCAGCGCGTCAGCCGCGTCCGGCCCCGCGACCTTCGCGCCGGGGAGCAGTATGCGGAGCATCGCCTGCACCTGTTCCTTCGCCGCGCCGCCGGTGCCGACGATCGCCTTCTTGACGAGGCGCGGGGCATATTCGGCGACGGTCAGCCCGCCGCGCGCGCAGGCGAGGAGGGCGACCCCGCGGGCGTGCGCGAGCTTCAGCGTCGATTGCGGATTGTCGTTGACGAACACTTCCTCGACCGCTGCCTGTATCGGGGCGTGGTCGGCGATCACCGCCGCCAGCACCGTGTCGAGATGCGCGAGCCGGTCGGGGAGGGCGGCCTTGGCGTCGGTCCTGATCTGGCCGTTGGCGATGTGGGTCAGGCGGCTGCCTTCGGCGCGGACGATGCCCCAGCCGGTGCAGCTCAGCGAAGGGTCGAGGCCGAGGATGATCATCGCCGTTCCTCTCCCCTTGGGGGAGAGGATAGGGAGGCTTGCCAGCTCGTCTGGCTAGCCGGACTTGGTGAGGGATTGCGGCGGAGACACACCCTCACCCAGCTACGACTAGCGGGCAAAGCCCGCAAGTCTTCGCATCCCTCTCCCCCAAGGGGAGAGGGTTTGATCACCCCAGTTTCTCCATCACCGCGTCGGGGATCTCGTAATTGCCCCACACGGTCTGCACGTCGTCGTCGTCATCCAGCGTGTCGATCAGCTTGAACAGGGTCTGCGCCGTCGCCTCGTCGGCGATTTCGCTCTTGAGCGTGGGTTTCCACGCGAGCTTGACGCCTTCGGCCTCGCCGAGCTTCGCTTCGAGCGCCTTGGCGACTTCGTGCAGGCTGTCGACGCTGGTCCAGATTTCGTGGCCGTCCTCCGACGATTCGACATCGTCGGCGCCCGCGTCGAGCGCCGCCTCGAACACCGTGTCGGCATCGCCCGCGCCCGCGCCGTAGCTGATCAGGCCGAGCCGGTCGAAGCCGTGGCTGACGCTGCCGCTGGTGCCCAGATTGCCGCCATTCTTGCTGAAGGCGGTGCGGACGTTGGTCGCGGTGCGGTTGCGGTTGTCGGTCAGCGCCTCGACGATCAGCGACACGCCGCCGGGGCCATAGCCTTCGTAGCGGATTTCCTCGTAATTCTCGCCTTCGCCGCCGCTCGCCTTGTCGATCGCGCGCTGGATATTGTCCTTGGGCATCGACTGCGCCTTAGCCGCGTTGACCGCGGCGCGCAGGCGGGCGTTGGCGTCGGGGTCGGGCAGCCCCATCTTCGCCGCGACGGTGATCTCGCGCGCGAGCTTGGAAAAGAGGGCGCTGCGCTTTTTGTCCTGCGCGCCCTTGCGGTGCATGATGTTCTTGAACTTGCTATGGCCGGCCACGGCCTACCTCCATCGGTATCTGCGGAATGTGGCGCCGCCCTAGCGCGACGGCCGCATTCAGACAACCACGGCCGTTCCGCTCGCCGACACCATCAGCATCGACCCGTTCTGGCCCAGCACCTCATAGTCGAGGTCGACGCCGATCACCGCATTGCCGCCGAGCTTCGCCGCTTCGGCCTCCATCTCGGCGATGGCCTCCTTGCGGGCGCGGGCGAGGACGTCCTCATATTTGCCCGAGCGGCCGCCGACGATGTCGGTGATGCTGGCGAACAGGTCGCGAAAGATGTTGGCGCCGACGATCACCTCGCCGGTGACGATGCCCAGATAGTCGCGGACCGGACGGCCCTCGATAGCGTTGGTGGTGGTGCTGAACATCGTCACTCTCCTCTTGAAGGGGCGCGAGGCGTCAGACGATGCCCAGCGCCGATTTATAGACGTCGAGGATCGCTTCCATCTCGCGGCGGTCGTGGACCGGCATTTTCCGCAGGCGGACGATCTGGCGCATGATCTTTGCGTCGTAACCCTGCGATTTCGCTTCGTTATAGGTGTCGCGGATGTCGTCGGCGATGCCCTTTTTCTCTTCCTCCAGACGCTCGACGCGCTCGATGAAGAGGCGCAGTTGATCGTCGGACACGGTGGCTTCGCTCATTTTCTACTCCGCTCATGTGGGTGGTGGGGGCGCGAGAATCGCCCTGGCGCGTCCCTAGCGGGGTCAGGGATTCTTCGCCATGCTTTCTTCCATCCGCCTGAGCTGTTCGGGCGTGGCGGGGGTGTGGTGGCGCGCTTTCCACTCGGCGGTCGACATGCCGTGGACGATCGCGCGGCCCGTCTCCCTGTCCATGCCGCCCGCCTCGGCGATCCAGTCGCCCAGGCAGTTGCGGCAGAAGCCGGCGAGACCCATCAGGTCGATGTTGGCGGCGTCGCTGCGGTGGCGCAGCAGCCGGACGAGGCGGCGGAAGGCCGCGGCGGCGGCGGCATCGTCGAGGCTGTCGAGCGCATCGGCGGGGGCGGGCGTGTCGTCGCTGCAGGACATGGCGGATTTCCTTCGGTTGGCGCGATGAATAGCTATACGCGGCTTGCCTTGGCTGGGACAGACGGACTAGGCAAGCGGCCTCGATATTTCCCATGCCGGAGCATCCGTGGTCCAGAGTTTCACCCCCCGCCAGCGCAAGGTGCGCATCCTGGCGACGCTTGGTCCCGCGAGCGCCAATCGCGACATGATCGCCGCGCTGCACCGCGCCGGCGCCGACGCCTTTCGCGTCAATATGAGCCACGGCGACCATGCGGGCCACGCCAGGGTGATCGCCGCGATCCGCGCGCTGGAGAAGGAAACCGGCCGCCCGACGACGATCCTCGTCGATCTGCAGGGGCCGAAGCTGCGCGTCGGCACGTTCGCGGACGGTCCCGCCGAGTTGGTGAAGGGTGAGGGCTTCGTGCTCGACGCCGACCCGGCGCCGGGCGATGTGCGCCGCGTCCACCTGCCGCATCCCGAGCTGTTCGCGGCGCTCGAATCCGGCACGCGGCTGCTGATCGACGACGGCAAGCTGGTGCTGCGCGTGCGGCAGGTCGCGCCCGGGCGGATCGATACGGTCGTCGAAGTGGGCGGGCGGATTTCGGACCGCAAGGGCGTCAATGTCCCCGACGTCGTCGTGCCGCTCGCCGCGCTGACCGAGAAGGACCGGAATGATCTGTCCTTCGCGCTGGAGCAGCATGTCGACTGGGTCGCGCTCTCCTTCGTGCAGCGACCCGAGGATGTCGCCGAGGCGCGGCGGCTGATCGGCGGCAAGGCGGCGCTGCTCGTCAAGTTCGAGAAGCCGGCAGGGGTGCAGCGGCTGGAGGAGATACTGGAGCTGGCCGACGCGGCGATGGTCGCGCGCGGCGATTTGGGCGTCGAGCTGCCGCCCGAGGCGGTGCCGCCGCTCCAGAAGCGCATCGTCGCCACGGCGCGGCGGATGGGCAAGCCGGTGGTCGTCGCGACGCAGATGCTCGAATCGATGATCGTCTCGCCCTCGCCGACGCGCGCCGAGGTGTCCGACGTCGCGACCGCGGTCTATGACGGCGCCGACGCGATCATGCTGTCGGCCGAGACTGCGGCGGGGGCGTGGCCGGTGGAGGCGGTCACCATGATGGATATGATCGCGCGCTCGGTCGAAAGCGACCCCGACTATTATCGCCGCCTGCATTTCACCGAGACGCTGCCCGACGCGACGACCGCCGACGCGCTCGCCGAGGCGGCGGGCGGGATCATCGCGACGATCGACGCCGATGCGATCATCTGTTTCACCGCCTCGGGATCGACCGCGCGTCGCGTCGCGCGCGAGCGGCCGGGCGCCCCTTTGCTGGTGCTGACGCCGAAGAAGGAGGCGGCGCGGCGCATGGGCCTGCTGTGGGGCGCGCATGCGGTGCCGACGCGCGACATCGGCAGCTTCGAGGAGATGATCGCCAAGGGCAAGCGCATGGCGCTGCGCCACGGCATCGGCCGCGCCGGGGCGAAGCTGGTGATGATGGCGGGGGTTCCCTTCGGCACGCCGGGATCGACCAATGTGCTGCACGTCGCAACGCTGACCGGCGACGAATTGCGCGGCTACAGCTGAGGATTGATTCAGACCGGCACAAAGTTACCGGACGATTCAGAAAATTTTCGCGTCCGCGCGTTTCGGGACGCGCAAAACTGGTAAATCCCCTTTGCACCATCGGCGCGGCGCGGCATAGTCGGCGCCGAGCCATGCGTCGGGGGGCCTTGCGTTGGACCCTTGCGCGCCAGTTTCGGAGAAGCAGCCAGCGTGTCCGCCCCGTTCCGTTTCCCGCGTTTCTTCGTCACCAGCCCGGCGCCCTGCCCCTATCTGGCGGGCAAGACCGAGCGCAAGGTGTTCACCGAACTCGGCGGCCACAATGCCGGCGAACTCAACGACGCGCTGGGGCGCATCGGTTTTCGCCGCAGCCAGTCGGTCGCCTATCGCCCGAGCTGCACCGATTGCGCCGCCTGCATCTCGGTGCGCGTCTGCACCGCCGACTTCGCGCCGAGCAGCTCGCAGAAGCGCAACCTGCGCCGCAATAGCGATCTGGTCGCCACCGCCTGCAAGCCCTGGGCGACGGGCGAGCAATATGCGTTGTTGCAGAGCTATCTCCAGTCGCGCCATCCGACCGGCGGCATGGCCGACATGGACGAACAGGATTTCGCCGACATGGTCGAACAGACCCCGGTCGATTCCTGGATGATCGAATATCGCGAGCCCGCGGCGGACGGCGGACGCGGGCGGCTCGTCGGCTGCTGCCTGACCGACCGGCAGGGCGACGGGCTGTCGATGATCTACAGCTTCTTCGATTCCGCGCATCCGATGCGCGAGGGGCTCGGCACCTATATCATCCTCGACCATGTCCAGCGCGCCGCGAGGGCGGGGCTGCCCTATGTCTATCTCGGCTACTGGATCGAGGGATCGGCGCGCATGGCCTACAAGGCGCGCTTCCGCCCGCTCGAACGGCTCGGCCCCGACGGCTGGACGCGCTTCGAGCCGGTCGCGTCCGACCGGATCGCGGCGCATTTCGAGCTCGCCTGACGCCCGTTCATTTTCCCGCCGCCACCGGTTGACCTTTCCTCGCTTTCAAGGGCATAGCTTGCATTCAGGACATTAGTCCGGGTCGCATCCGTTTTGGTGATCGCCGGGGGGCTGGCGATAGGGGGAAAGGATGCCCTTGCGCAGGTTCGTCATCATCAAGGCCGGTGATGAAAATGGCGATATCCTGGGGCGGCGCGCGTGAGCGAGCCGGTCAAGGTCGCGATCATCGGGTCGGGCCCTGCGGGGCTGAGCGCCGCCGCGCGCGCGGGGCAGCTCGGGCTCAGCCATGTGCTGCTGGAAAAGACCGACCATCTCTCCGACACCATCTTCAAATATCAGAAGGGCAAGCGCGTGCTCGCGACGCCCGAGCGGCTCGATCTGCGCTCCGACTGCCGCTTCGCGGAGGGCGCGCGCGAATATATCCTCGGCAACTGGGACGAGGACGCGGCGAACAACAAGGTCAACGTCGCCTATCATGCCGATGTCGTCGAGGTGACGGGCGAGAAGGGTGCCTTCGCGATCAAGACCGCGAAGGGTGATGTCATCGAGGCCGAGAATATCGTCCTCGCCATCGGCACGCAGGGCAATCCGAACCGGCTGCGCTGCGAAGGCAACGACCTGCCGCACATCATCTATCAGGTCGATGATCCGGAGGATTTCAAGGACAAGCATATCACCGTCGTCGGATCGGGCGACGCGGGGATCGAAAATGCGCTCGGTGTCGCCGAGGAGGCGCTGGAGAACACCGTCACCATCCTCAATCGCTCCAAGGATTTCGCGCGTGCCAAGGCGAAGAATGTCTCCGACATGATGGAGGCGGGCGAGAATGGCTTCATGTCGATTCGCACCGAGACGCAGCCGAAGAAGGTCGAACCGGGCTGGCTGACGCTGGAAACCCCGACGGGCGACGAGAAGATCCAGTGCGATGTCATCGTCGCGCGGCTGGGATCGGTCGCGCCGCGCACCTTCGTCGAATCGATGGGAATCGAATTCACCGGCCCCGACCGCGAGGCTTTTCCCAAATTGTCGCCGACCTTCGAATCGACCGTCCCCGGCATTTTCGTCATCGGCGCGCTCGCGGGCTATCCGCTGATCAAGCATTGCATGAACCAGGGCTATGACGTCGTCGAGTTCATCAACGGCAACACCGGCCTGACTCCGGCCGACGAAAAGGATCTGGCGGCGGTCTTCGCCACCCTGCCGCAGAAGAAACCGGTCAGCGAATGGCTGGAATATCTGCGCGAGCGCGTCCGCATCTTCGCCGATGTCTCGCCGCTGCAGATGCGCGAGTTCATGCTCGATTCGAAGGTCGCCTATTATGCGAAGGGCGACGTGGTGTTCGAAAAGGGCGATCCCGGCTCGTCGCTCTTCGCCATCGCCGACGGTCATGCCGAGGTGGAGGTCGGACCCGGCATCACCGTGCCGATCGAGCAGGGGTCGATCTTCGGCGAGGTCGGCCTGATTTCGGGGCGCAAGCGCGGCGCGACGATCCGCGCCGGGGCGGACGGCATCTTCGTCGAGGTGTCGCGCACCGCTGCGCTCAAGCTGATGGCGTCGGTGCCGGGCGCCAAGCGCGTGATCGAGCGCATCTCGCTCGAACGGCAATTGCTCCAGATCTTCAAGGGCGGGCTGACCGTCGAGGATCTTCAGGGCGTCGTCGACGAGGCCGAGGTGATCCGCGTCCCCGCGGGCAAGATCGTGCTGACCGAGGGCGAGCAGGGCGACGACGTCTATGTCATCCGCTCGGGATCGATGGTGGTGGAGAAGGATATCGGCGGCAAGCCGATCTTCCTGCGCTACCTGCCCGCCGGCAGCTTCTTCGGCGAGATGGGCGTGCTGAGCGGCCAGCCGCGCAATGCGACGGTGAAGGCGGCGGTCGGCGCCGAGCTGATCAAGCTGACCGGCGAGGGATTCCGCAAGATGCTCGACGCGCGGCCGCAGGTGCGCGCCGCGACCGAGGCCGCGGTCGCCGAGCGCGCGCAGATGAATGACTTCATCGAATCGCGCAAGGCGAGCTATTCGAGCGCGGTCGATCTTTATTCGGACACCGCCAGCTTCATCATGAAGGAGGGGCTGGGCGAAGCGACCGACGCGCTGCTGATCGACGAGAATCTGTGCGTCGGCTGCGACAATTGCGAAAAGGCGTGCGCTGACAGCCATGAAGGCCTGTCGCGGCTCGACCGCGAGGCGGGCAAGACCTTCGCCCACCTGCACGTGCCGACGAGCTGCCGCCACTGCGAGCATCCGCACTGCATGGCCGACTGCCCGCCCAACGTCATTCACCGCGGCCCCGACGGCGAGGTGTTCATGGAGCCGGGCTGCATCGGCTGCGGCAACTGCATGCGCAACTGCCCCTATGGCGTGATCCGCATGGAAGCCGCGCCGCCGCCCAAGCCGGGGCTGCTAAGCTGGCTGCTGCTCGGCAAGGGGCCGGGGCCGGGCGAGCCCTCGCCCAAATGGACGAAGAAGCAGCTGGGCGACGAGAAGCCCAAGAAGATCGCGGTCAAATGCGACATGTGCAAGGGCATCGCGGGCGGCCCGGCGTGCGTGCGCGCCTGCCCGACCGGCGCCGCGATCCGCGTGTCGCCCGAGGAATTCCTGTCGATCGCGCGGCTCGACGAGGGGACGAACTGATGGCGACCCTGTTCCAGCGCCGCCGCAACAAGGCGACCCATGTCGAGCGCGTGCGCGAGCAGAAGCATGAAGGATTCCTTCGCTACGCCGGTTTCCGCTGGGCGAAGATTTCGGGCGCGCTCTGCCTGCTGATCATCGTCAGCTATGCTCTGGTCGACGTCACGCCGCGGCACAATGGCGGCAGCTGGTATGGTTATACGCTCGGCACGATCGGCGCGTTGCTGATTCTGTGGCTCACCGCACTCGGCTATCGCAAGCGCAGGATGACGAGCGATTACTGGTCGCTGAAGGCCTGGACCTCGGCGCATGTCTATCTCGGGCTCAGCTTGATCGTCATCGGCACCTGGCACACGGGCTTCCAGCTCGGCTGGAATGTCCACACGCTCGCCTGGGTGCTGATGATGCTGGTCATCCTCTCGGGGCTCTACGGCGTGATCGTCTATGCGACGCTGCCGCAGGCGCTGTCGAACAACCGCGAACAGATGACGCAGATGCAGATGCTCGAGGCGATCCGCGCCTTCGACCGCCAGCTCCACACCGCCGCGCAGCCGCTGTCGCCCGCGGACACGGCGCCGGTGCTCGCCGCGCTCGACGAGGACCCTTTTGCGGGCAATATGGTGACGCGGCTGACCGGCCGCTATCCGCGCTGCGCCACGGCGGCGGCGCTGCGCGCGCTCCAGTCGCGGCGTGGCGGCGATGCGGAGATCGAAAAGGTCGTCGGATTGCTCCAACAAAAGGAGGCGGCGCTGACCCGGCTGCGCAAACATCTGCGGATCAGGGCGCTGCTCGAAATCTGGCTCTATGTGCATGTGCCGCTGACCTTCGCGCTGATCGCGGCGCTGTCGGCGCACATCATCAGCGTCTTCTTCTACTGGTAGGGCGAGAGGAGGGGGACCATGAGCTTCATCCTGCGCCGTATCTCGACGACGAAGACCGGCAAGCAGATCGTCCGCGACCAGCCGCTGCCCGGCGACAGCATCACGCTGGGGCGCGAGGGCGACAATAATATCCACGTCGCCGACTTGGCGGTGAACCCGCATCATGCGACGATCAGCAGCGCCGACGGACGCCACGTCCGGGTGCAGGCGCAGGAAGGGCTGGGCTTCGACCTCAACGGCCGCGCGGTCGAAGTGGCCGATCTCGACAGCGCGGCGGGCGCCGAGCTGCGTTTCGGCGGCCACCGCCTGACCATCGCGCGCGAGGGCGACGACATCATCCTGCTCGTCGAGCGGATCGACGAACTGTCGCAATCGTCGAAGGACGTCGACGAGGCGAAGGCCTTTTCGCTCGCGGGAGTGATGCCCGGCAAGCGCGTCGGCGCATGGACCTTCGCGGTGTTGATGCTGCTCGCCTTTCTCGTCGGGCCGATCTGGGCCTGGCACAGCTACCGCAATGTCGACGAGAGGCCGAAGGGGTTCCACGCCGACAGCGCCTGGCTGTCCGGGCCGCTGTCGAGCGCCCACGCCAAGCTGAAGGACGACTGCCAGTCGTGCCATGTCGAGCCCTTCGTGGCGGTCACCGATACCGCCTGCGTCAGCTGCCACACCGGCGAGCACAAGGCGATGAGCACGGCGCATGCGGGCGCGCCGACCGCGATGTTGCTCGCCGCGCGCGCGCCGAAAGGCGGCTTCGAGAAATTTCTCGCCAATGTCGGTGATGCCTTCAACCGGCCGCAGGGTCGCTGCGTCGATTGCCATACCGAGCATGAGGGCGCGGGGCCGATGGCGGCGACGCCGCAGAAATTCTGCGCCGACTGCCACGACGGGATGCAGGGCCGGCTGAAGGCGGCGGGGCATCCGACCTTGCTCGCCGACGCCGCCGATTTCGGCACCGGCCATCCCGAATTCAGCCCCTATGTCCGCGCCGCGCCGGGCGCCAAGCCGGTGCGCACGCCGATGCGCGAGGGGATGGTCGATTACAACGGCCTCAAATTCCCGCACGACGTCCATCTGCAGGCGGCCGGCGGCGTCGCGCGCATGGCGGCGAGCTTCCGCGGGCGCTACGACTTCGGCAACAAGCTGGAGTGCGAAAATTGCCACCGCGTCGAGTCCGACGGCATACGCGTGAAGCCGGTCGAGATGGAGCGCGACTGCGCGATGTGCCACAGTCTCGCCTTCGAGACGGTCGGCGGCGTCACGCGCACGCTGCGCCACGGCAAGCCCGATCAGGTCGTCGCCGACCTCATCGCCTATTACCGCTCGACCCCGCCGACGCGGCCGCTGCAGCTCGGCGGCATGGAGCGGCGGCGCCCCGGCCAATATGCGGAAGGCGAAGTGTACAACATCTATTTCCGCGAGGTCGCGGTGCGGCCGACCCGCGCCGAGGATGCGGTGCGCGCGGTCTTTTCCAAGGGCGGCGCCTGTTACGACTGCCACACCATCTTCGCGCCCGCGTCGGGCAACAACTGGCGCGTGATGGCGGTGAACCAGACGCCGCGCTTCCTGGAGAAGGGCTGGTTCGACCATGACGCGCACCGCGAGACCGAATGCGCCGACTGCCACACCGCCGCCGCCGGGTCGAAGGCGGCGACCGACTTCCTCGTGCCGGGGCTGCGCCAGTGCCGCGACTGCCACGTCGGCGAGAGCGGCGCGCGGCTGGTGAAGGTCCAGACCGCGACCGAATCGCCCTGCGCCATGTGCCACGAATATCATTCGGACGGCGGCAAGCCGTGGCAGCCCGACCGGAAACGCAAGAAAACGACGGCCGCAATCACAAATCAACCGTCCCGCGATATCTATGCTGTGAGCCTGATCACAGGCCCGACGCCGCGGAAACTCTATGATGTGACTTGGCGCACACCTGCGCTAAGACCCACGCACGAGGGTGGATAAGAGAGGGCGGCCGGACCAGCCGGCTGAAGGGTCTGAACCCATGAACTACGCGTTCGAGGTTTGAAGCGATTTTGTTCAGGGCAAGGAAGCGAGGGGCAGGCATATGAACATATTCCAACACTCGCTGACGCAGCCATGGACAAAATCGGTCAAATCCCGAAGGGACGCCGAAATGGCTTCGATCTCGGCCCCGCGCGGCCTTGCAGATGGAACCACCATATGCGGCGCCCACGCGAAGCCGATATCTTCGCCATTTCGGCGCCTCGAACGCGTAGTTCATGGGTTCAGACCCTGGGGCAGGGGACGGATATGCTGATCGCCCAGATCACCGATATCCATATCGGGTTCGATCCGGACAATCCGGCCGAATATAACCGCAAGCGCCTCGACGAGGTGCTCGACGTGCTGATCGAGGGGCCGAACCGTCCCGACCTGCTGCTCGCCACCGGCGACATCACCGACCGCGGCGACGCCGACAGCTACCGCCGGCTCGAAACCGCCTTCTCGCGCTGTCCCTTTCCCGTCTGGCCCAGCGTCGGCAACCACGACCTGCGCGACAATTTCCACGCCCGCTTTCCGGGCTACGACGACGGCAACGGCTTCGTCCAGTACACGATCGAGCTTCCCGAGCTGCGGCTGGTGACGATCGACACGCTGGAGGAAGGGCGCCACGGCGGCGCCTTTTGCGAGGCCCGCGCGGCGTGGCTCGACGCCGAACTGGCGAAGGCGCCCGCCAAGCCGACCTATATCGTCATGCACCACCCGCCGGTCGAAAGCGGTATCGAGTGGATGAACACCGATCATCGCGAACCCTGGGTCGCGACCTTCACCGAGGTCGTCCGCCGCCACCCGCAGGTGCGCGGCCTGATCTGCGGCCACCTCCACCGCAGCGTCACCGTCGCGTGGGAGGGGCGCACCGTCGCCATCTGCTCCTCGACCGCGCCGCAGGTGTCGCTCGACCTCAGGCCCATCGACGAGGATGTGCCCGACGACCGCCCGATGATCGTCGCCGAGGACCCCGCCTATGCGCTCCATTACTGGAACGGGCGCGAACTCGTCAGCTTCTACGACTATGCCGGCGCCCACACGATGCTCGCCAAATATGACGAACGGCTGCAGCCGCTGGTGCGCGAACTGAAGGCCGAACGGCCGCGCTGAGCGCGGTCAGGCCGGGCGAGGCTCGCTCACCTCATAGAGCCGCAGGTCGCGCTCGCCTATGCCGAGCACCGGCCACGAAGCGCGCCATGCGGCGATATGCGCCGAGGCGAAATGACGATCGAGCGCGGTCTGGTCGGACCATAGCTCCTTCACATGGATCAGCCCGGGATCGAGTATGTCCTCGGCATAACCATATTCGAAACAGCCCTCTTCGGCCCGGCTTGCCTCAATCATCGCGCGCATGGCCGGCCGCGCATCGGCCATACTCGTGGCGGGCAGGCGGACGGTTCCCACGATCAGCAGCATGGCTTCAATACCCCAGCGTCAAATCCACCTGCGGCGCCACCGGTTCGCCCTTGTGCCAGCGGTCGAGGTTTTCGAGGAAGCGCTCCGCCGAGCGGACGAACATCTTGTCCTGTGCGCGGCCCGACAGGTGCATGGTGATATGGGCGTTGTCGAGGCTCCACAGCACATGGTCCTCGGGCAGCGGTTCGGGGGTGGTGACGTCGAGGAAGGCGGCGGCGATGGTTTTCGCGTCGAGGGCGGCGACCAGCGCTTCCTGATCGACCACGCTGCCGCGCGCGATGTTGATCAGCGTGGCGCTCGGCTTCATCGCGTCGAGTTCGGCGGCGCCGATCATGCCGTCGGTCTCGGGCGTCGCGGGCACCGCTAGGATCACCCAGTCGAACTCGCCGAGCCGGTCGCGCCACTGGTCGGGCGTCAGCGTGTTCGGACCCGCCGAGCGGCGCACGACGGTGACGTCGACCGCGAAGGCCCGCAGCCGCTCCTCGACGAGCTTGCCGATCGCGCCATAGCCGAGCAGCAGTGCCTTCGACCCGAAGAGTTCGACCTTGCCCGGCGAATCCTGGAGCCATTCGCGCCGTTCCTGCGCGCGCACGACCTCGCGATAGCCCTTCGCGATCGTCAGCATGCCCATCACGACATATTCGGCGATGGTGATCGCGTTGATGCCGACGCCGTTGGTCAGCACCGTGCCGCGCTGGCGCAGCAGGTCGAGCGGGATGCCGTCGACTCCGGCATAGATGGAGTTCAGCCATTTCAGCCGCGTCGCGGCGGTGATCGCGGCGGCCATGTCGGCCTTGTGATACATGTCGAACCAGCCGATCTCCGCCTCCGGCGCGAGCGCCATCGCCTCCTCCTTCGACTGGAAGAAGCGCGGTTCGACCCAGCCGGGCAGCCGGCCCTCGACGAGCGGGCGGATCAGGCCGGACAGGACGGTGATGGTCTTGGTCATAAACGATCCTTTTGATCCTCCCCATCGACTTGCGATGGGGAGGTGGCATCGCGAAGCGATGACGGAGGGGCCTTGGCAAACGCTATCAGGCGACTTTCTATAATATCGACAATAGATTGGGCGACAGTTGAGGGCCTGTCCAGCACATCGCGCGCCGGAATGCGGATCGTGTCGATGCGATGGTCGCGAAGCCAAAGGTTGCGCCGGGCGTCCTGCGCCGGATTGCCGCTCATGTCATGCGCCATGCCGTCGATCTCGATCGCCAGATTGGCGCGGGCGCAGAAGAAATCGAGGATGAAGGGACCGGCGGGATGCTGCTTGCGGAATTTATGGCCATTGGGTGAGGTGCGGAGGATTTGCCAGAGCATTGCTTCGGGTGGGCTGAGGCCGCGACGCAGCCGTCGGGCGCGGCGGACGGATCGAGCGGTTTGTCAGGACGCATCGTCATTGCCCCTCCACCACTCGCTTCGCGAGCGGTCCCCCTCCCCATCGCAAGTCGATGGGGAGGATATTTATGTCTCCAGCCGCCAGTCCCAGGCCAGCGGGTCGCCGTCCATCACCTCGACCCCGGCGGCGATGAGGTCGTCGCGTAGCGCGTCGGAAGTGGCGAAGTCCTTGGCCGCACGGGCTTCCTTGCGGCGGGTGAGGATGGCTTCGATTTCTTCCTCGGAGATAGTTGCTGCCTTAGGCTTTATACGGAGAACTCGCTGAGCCGAACCCGAGAAAAGACCCAACCCCAGCACTTCGTTCATTTGATGGGCGGCACGAACAACCTGTCGAGCGTCCAACTTCTTGTTACCCAAAAGTTCTTCTAGCGAGACAAGTGCCGTCGCTGTGTTCAGATCATTGCTGATCGCAGCATCGAAGCGTTCAAGATACTGCTGAACCTCAGGCCCAAGCGTTACCGCTTCGTCAGGGATTGGTCCGCCATCAGGTGCTTGAACGTGCATACGAATCTGCGCGTTCTTCACAGCTGAGTTTAATCGCTTCAATCGCGTAAATGTAGCCCCAAGCCCTTCCCACGAAAACTCCAGCTCGCTGCGATAGTGCGCCTGCAGGCACATCAGCCGATAGGCGAGTGGGTGATAGCCCCGGTCGATCAGCAGTTGCAGGCGCAGGAACTCGCCCGCGCTTTTCGACATCTTGCCGCTGCGCTCGACGAGGAAATTATTGTGCATCCACAGCCGCGCGCCGCTGTGGTCCGAGCAGCTATGCGCCTGATTCTGTGCGATTTCGTTCGGATGGTGGATCTCGCGATGGTCGATGCCGCCGGTGTGGATGTCGAAGGGAAAGCCGAGCACCGCGCCCGACATCACCGAGCATTCGAGGTGCCACCCCGGCGCGCCGCGGCCCCAGGGCGAATCCCATTCCATCTGGCGCGTCTCGCCCGGCGGTGTCCGGCGCCAGATGGCGAAGTCGGCGGCGTGGCGCTTGCCCTCGACGGGATCGATGCGGCTCTCGCCCTCATCGGTGCCGTGGCGCGCGAGGCGGCCGTAGTCGGCAACCGTCGAGGTGTCGAAATAGAGGCCGCTCTCCAGTTCGTAGCAATGCCTGTCGGCGATGTCCTTTGCGAACGCGATCATCTGCGGGACATAGTCGGTCGCGACCGTCCACTGCGCGGGCTGGCGGATATTGAGCGCCCGCACATCGGCCCAATAGGCCTGCTTGTAATGCTCGGCGATGTCCCAGATCGACTGTTTCTGCGCCGCTGCGGCCTTTTCCAGCTTGTCCTCGCCCGCGTCGGCGTCGTCGGTCAGGTGGCCGACGTCGGTGATGTTGATGACATGGGTGAGCCGATAGCCCTTGAAGCTCAGCGTCCGCCCGAGCGTGTCGGCGAAGACATAGGCGCGCATGTTGCCGATGTGCGGATAATTATAGACCGTCGGCCCGCACGAATAGACGCGCGCCTCGCCGGGGTGGACGGGCTCGAACGGCTCGAGGCTGCGCGTCAGGCTGTTGAACAGCCGGAGCGTCGCGCCGGAGGCGGGGGCAGGGGCGTCGGTCATCACCGCGCCCATGCCTTGCGCAGGGCCGATGCGTCAACCGAAACCAAATTGCCCGAAATCTGAATCACCGCCTCCCCGAGCGAAGTCGAGGGGCTCGTTCGAGCGCAGCGAGAATCGCACCGTCGCCGCCTCGACTTCGCTCGGCGGAGCCCCTCGACTTCGCTCGGGGAGGCGGTTCAGATTATGGCTCGATGCAATAGGGGCTGTGGGGATTCGGATTGAATCCTCTTCCACAATGAAAAAGGGCCGTGTGCTCCCGCGAAGGCGGGAGCCCATCTCCGGTGGGTGCGAGATGGAACCGGCAGGAGATGGGTCCCCGCCTTCGCGGGGACACATGGTTTTTCCTTGTGACGCCTGGAACAGGCGATCCCCAACCTGAATCCCCACAGCCCCTAATCGACCGGCGGCGTCCACAGATCGTCGTTGCCCGCGCCCGTCACCGGATCGTCGAGCAGCGGCTCGCCGGTCAGCGGGTCGAGATCGCGCATGGTGATCAGCGGGATCGGCAGGCCCAGCCCGTCGGCATCCTCGCCTTCGCCCTCCTCCTCGCGCTCGATCACGTCCTGCACCGGGAAGCTGCTGCTGTGATGATGATCGTCGATCAGGACGACGCAGCTGGCGGGATTGGCGATGACGCAGCCGTTCACCGTCGATCCCGAATCAAAGGCCAGGCCGCTGCCGCTCAGCGGCCCGCTGCCGAGCACGAAGCCGTCGATCGACATCAGCGGAATGACGTCGAGGCCGGTGACCTGGCCCGACGAGCCGAGGTGAACGCCATTGATGACGATCCGCGAATTCGCGTCCTCGACGTTCACATTGAGCCCCAGCGGACCGAAGGTCAGCCCGCGCCGCTCGTCAAAGGCGGTGCCGGTGCCGCTGTTCTGGACATAGAAGCCGCCGGTGACGCTGACGTCGATCCCGCCCGCGAACAGCGCGCCATCGTCGAGGACAATGCCGTCGTTCTGCGCCAGCCGGTCGTTGATCGCGCCGATGCCCGTCGCCGAGCCGACGTCGCTGATTGCCGAAGCCGTGGCGACGATCACATCGTCGGACACCAGGTTCAACATGCCGCCGGGGGCCGATCCGCTGCCGGTCAGCCGGATCGTGCCTTCGCCCAATATGACCTCCAGCGCATCGTCGGCGAATATGCTGAAGCTGTTGCTGTCCGACATGCCGGTGAGCGCGGCATCGCCGATCACGCGCGCCTTGCCCGGGGTCGCGATGGTCAGCGATCCGCTGGCGCCGATGTTCGACGTCGATCCGCCCGCGGTGACCGTGAAATCGTCGATGACGACGTCGGGCGGATCGCTGCTGCCGACGCTGGCGATCGGCACCGGCAGGGCGCCGGGCGCCAAGGCGACGAAGCCGCCCTGATTGCTGTTGATGCGCGGCGCAAAGATGGTGATGTCGTTGCCGAACAGCCGGGTCATCTCGTCGGCGTCGAGGTGATAGCTGGAGCGCGTCCCGGTGCCGCCGACGAAGGTCGTTTCGTCGGATGTATTGCGCACGTCGAGTATCTCGGTCGTGCCGCCGGTGCCGAGCCGCCCGTTCGCGCCGATCGCGATGTCGTGCGATCCCAGCGACATCTGACGCCCGGTCACGCCGCCGTTCACGGTCAGCATGCCCGACGCCTCGCCGAACAGCGTCTCGTCGGCGGTGACCGACCCCAGCGTCATGGTGTTGCTCGACTCCAGTTCGATGTCGGTCGCGGCGAGCTGGGTGATGTCCAGATTGAAGCCGGAACGCAGCGTCGCGGTGCCCGCCACCTGGCCGCTGGTGACCGACAGATTGCCGCTGGTGGTGACCGACGCGTCGCCGACGTCGGTTTCGAGCTGGCTGAAGACCAGCGAGCCGCCGCCGCTCGCGATCAGGATGCTGTCGGCGCTCGCCGTGACCGGCCCGGCGGAATTGAAACTGCCGATCTCGACATTGCCGCCAGCGCTGGTCAGCGTCGTCGGGCCGCCGCTGACGATCAGGCCGCCGATCACGCCGTCGGCGCCGTCGAGCGTCAGCGTGCCGCCCGCGCCGCTGACCGCCTGCTGGACATCGACCGTCGTTCCCGCGGTCAGCGACAGGTCGCCGCCGGCGCGCAGGACGCTGGCATCGATCGCATCGCTGGTCACGACGGTCAGATTGCGACCGGCGTTGATCGTATCGAGCACAGTGTTGTTCGGATCGACCAGCGTTGCCATCGTCACGCTGTCGGCGGTGATCGACGTGTCGCGCCCGCTGCGGATCGCGCCGGTGACGTCGACCACGCCGCTCGACTGGACATCGACATCGTCGAAGGCGTCGAGGCCGGACAGCGTGGCGTCGCCGCTTTGCGTGAAGATGCCGCTGGCGCCGCCGGTCTGGCCGAGGCCGAGCGTCGTCGCGCCGGTGACGGCCAGCGTCGTCGCGGCGTCGATGAAGATGTCGTCGCCCGCCGACAGGTCGGTCGCGGTGACCGAGCTGCCGGTCGAACGCAGGTCGATGTCGGCGCCGTCGATCGAGGAGGCGCCCTCGCCCTGGCCGATGGTGAAGCCGCCGCTCGAGCTGTAGTTGAGCAGGAAGCCGTCGGGACCGGCGCCCGTCGCGCTGGCGTCGGTCACCGTCACCGCGTCCGCCGCCCGCACGTCGAGGTCGTCGCCGACGGTGATGTGGGCCAGATCTGCGGTCGTCCCCGCGAGCACCAGCAAATCCTCGCCCGCGGTGACATGGGTCAGCGTGGCCGATCCGCCGGCGTTGACGCCGAACATGCCCGCGGCGCTGCTGTCGGTCAGCACGACGTCGCCGGCCGCGTCGGTGAAAACATTGCCTGCGGTGTTGACGTCGCCGTTGCTGGGATCGGGCGCGCCGCCCGCGGCATTGGCGGTCACGATTATGTCGGCGGCGGAACTCAGCGCGATGTCGCCGCCGGCATTGTAGATGCCGGTCAGGTCGCCCGCCGCGAAGACGCCGATATTGCCCGCGATGCTCGCCTGGCCGATGGCGACCGGCCCGCCGGTGCCGACCGCCGACAGCGATCCGCCCGCCGCGATCGAATCGACCGCGATGCTGCTGCCGTCGAGGAGGACGTCGGTCCCGGCGAGGATCGCCGTGCCCGCGATGCCTTCGCCCGGCGCGGAGCCGGTCGCATGCAGATCGACATAGTCGCCCGCGTCGAGCGTGACGAAGGCGATCGACTGCGCATCGACGTCGATGAAGCCGCCTGCGGTCGAATTGCCGAGGTCGGCGGGGCCGTCCGCGGTGATGTCGATATTGCCGCCGGTGATGATCGAATTGAGCCCGGTCGAGAAGCTCGCCACATTGGCGGTGAAATCGTCGGCCGCTTCGCCATGTTCGACATGGAGATGGCCGGCGAGCACGGCCTCGACATTGCTGCCGATCTCTTCGCCTCCCGGATTCTCTCCGCTCGCGTTCATGAACGCGATGGTGACGTCGCCGCTGCCCTGAAGGAAAATGTCGTCGCCCGCCACCAGCCGGTTGAAGTCGCCGCCGTCCGCCGTCGTGATGGAAATGTCGCGGAACGATTCGATTTCGCCGGTCGAGGTGATGCCGCCGCTGGTCGAGGTCAGCTGGACGAACGAACCCGACAAACTGCCGAGTTCGATGCTCGCGCCTTCGATGATCGCGCCGTTCCCCGCGCGCACATCGCCCGTCAGGCTGACCGCGCCGGTCGCAATCGCGTCGAAACCGCCGTCGGTGTCGATGGTGCCGGTCGCGGTGATGTCGCCCGCCGATGCGAACAGCCCGACCGATCCGTTCGGCGCGGTGATGTTGCCGACGCTCACCTCGCTGCCCAGCGCGGCAAAGCCGACATTGGCGTTCACATCGCCGCCGACGTCGATCGCGCCGCCGCCCTCGAGCCGTCCGAAGAAGCCCGCGGTCAGTGCGCCGGTGCCGATCGACCCGTCCGCCGTGAACAGCAGGTTGCCGCCCGCCGTCGCCGCGCCGGTCGCGATATCGCCCCCGGCGACGAGGATCAGGTCGATGCCCGCGTCGAGCTCGGCCACGTCGACGTCGCCCGCCGCGTCGATGTTCAGATTCTGCCCGGCCGCGACGATGCCGGTGCCGGTGACGCCGCCCGTCGTCGCGGTCAGGTCGATGCTGGTGCCGGCGAACAGATCGTTGAAGAGGATCGACGTGCCGCTGACCGTCACCGATCCCCCGGCGTCCGAATTGCCGAGATCGACGTCGCCGACGCTGTCGATGTCGATGTCGCCGCCGGTGATGATCGAATCGAGCCCGGTCGCGAAGCTGCCGACGATGGCGGTGAAGTCGTTGTCGGCCTCGGCATGTTCGACCGTCGTCGCGGCGGTCGAGCGGATGAAGATGTTGGACCCGTCGAGTTCGGAATCGAACCCGCTGCCGTCCGTGATCAGCGAGCCCGCTACGACGGTGCCGCCGATCAGGCTGATGTCGTCGCCCGCGCTCGCGTCGTTGACCGCGACCTCGTTCGCGGCGTTGGCGAACAGATCGTCGCCGCTGGTCGACGTGCCATAGACGTTGATCCGTCCCGCCTGTGCGATGAGGAAGGTCGATGTCTGGGCATCGAGCGAATCGACGTCGATCGCCCCGTCGATGCCATTGACCACCATCGACAGGCTGTCGCCGGTGCTCACGAGGCCACCCTCCGCGCTGCGGATGCTGTTCACCGCGGTGAAGGACGCGCTGCCGCCGGTCTGGATCGTCGGTGCGTCGCCGTCGCGGAAATCGTGCCGGATATCGACCTGGTCCTCGACCGCGACGGTCAGGTCGCCGCCGACGTTCAACTGCCCGCTGCCCTGCGCATAGACGCCGACCGAGCTGCCCGTGGTCAGCGCCATCGCGCCGTCGGTCTGGATCAGCCCGCCGTCGAGGACGCTCATGAAGATGCCGCGCGGCGCGACGTCGGTGTCGTTGTTGGTGGGGTCGGCGAAGCCGGCCGCCTGGGCGGTCAGGCTCGTCATGGTGATCGTGCCTTCCGCGATCAGCTCGATCCGCCCGGCGATGAAGCCGTCGGTGTCGATGCTTGTGTCGCCGAGGCTGATCCGGCCGGTCTCCGATGCCGAATTCAATGCCTGGATGATACCCCTGCCGCCCTGATCGACGAAGCCCGAGCAGCAGCCGCCGCTGCCGCCGGTCCCGTCGCCGCCGTCGCCGCCGTCGCCCGACTGGCCCGTCGCGGAGAGGAAGACCGGCGCACCGTCCGAATCGATGGTCGCGCCGATCGCGGTCAGCTGCACCGTGCCGCCGATTCCCGCGCCGGCGATGCCGCCGTCGCCGCCGGTGAAGTTCACGACCTCATCGTCCATGGTGCCCAGCTCGCCGTCGGGGCCGGGCAGGGTGACCGATCCGAAATTGTCGGCGCCGCGGCCGCCGTCGCCGCCGACGCCGTTGCTGCTCAGGCTGCCGGCCAGCGCCACCACCGCTCCGTCGCTGGCAAGGATGTTCAGCGTGCCGCCGTTGCCGTCGCCGCCGTTGCCGCCCGCCGGGCCGGCGACGGCGGACATGAAGTCCACGAAGGCGTCCCCACCGTTGCCGCCGGTTCCCGTGGTGATGAAATTGCCCGCCGCGATGAAGGCTCGGCCGTCCTCGCCCAGGACCTCCACGGACGCGGTTCCGCCGCTGCCGAAGCCGCCGTTGCCGCCCGCGCCGTTCTGCCCGTTGCCGCCGTCGCCGCCGGTGGCGCCGGCGTCGACGACCATCAGGTCCAGCGTTCCCGCGGGGATATTGTCGATGACGACCGCCGCGGTGCCGCCCTGGCCGCCGCCGCCGTCGCCGCCGGTGCTGTTGTTGCTGCCCGCGCCGCCTTCGCCGCGCGCCCGGACGGCGATCGTGTCGTTCGCCTCCGCATCCAGCGTCGCGAAGCGGATCGTCGCGATGCCGCCATGGCCCAGCCCGCCGCTGCCGCCCGCTCCGGCGCCGCCCGGCGTGGGGGTGGTGAACAGGATGACCTCGCCGCCCGCGCCGCCGATGCCGCTCGCGTCCGCGATCATTTCGTCGGTGTTCAGCGTCCCCGCGATCAGGTTGATTTCGGCGGTGCCGCCGAAGCTGTCGCCGCCGCTGCCGGTGCCGCCGGCCGATCCGCCGAACAAGAGATAGTCGCCGCCGGCGCCGCCGAATCCCATCGCGGATGCGATGATCTCCGTCGCGCCGACATCCGTTGTGCCGTCGAGGTTGATCGTCGCCGTGCCGCCCCGGCCTTCGCCGCCGGCGGTCGCGGCTATGTCGTTGGCCGGATCGCCATCGCTGTAGCCGGCCTGCCCCGCCCCGCCGCTTCCTTCTGCATAGGCGACTATCGTCTCGCCCCTGTATGTGCCGCCGTTGAAGTTGATCGTGGCGACGCCGCCTTCGCCGCGTCCGGCCGGCGCGTTCCCCAGCGCCGCGCCGCCCTCGCCGTCGGCGACGACCGACAGGTCGTTGATGAACGCGTCGCCGCCGCTCTGCCTGAAGGTCGCGGTGCCGCCGATGCCGGCGTTGCCTTCGCTCCCGCCCTCCGCGATGCCGCCGGAGCCGCCGGCGCTGAGGAAAACCTGGCTCGCGCTGAAAGTCCCGCCCTCGATCGCCAGCGTGACTTCGCCGCCCCGGCCGCTACCGCTGCCGCCCGGTTCCAGGCCGCCTTCGCCGAACACGCCCGACCCGCCGTCGGAACTCGCGAACAGCTCGTTTCCAATGGTCATGCTGCTGCCGCTGTCGGCCCCGACCCGGATCAGGATATTACCGCCCCGCAACACCGGCGGCGTTGCGGTTCCGAGCAGCGTAGCGCCGCCGGCAAAGCCGTCCGCGGCGAATTCCGCGTTGTTCGCGAAGCTGATCGTGCCGCCGTCGGCGATCACCTCTATGTCGCCGCCCGTCGCCGATGCCCCCTCGTCGCTGTAGCCGCCGATGGCGCTGGTCGAGAAAAATCCGCTCCCATCGGTGGCCGCAATCTCGCCGCCGCCGGTCGCCGTCAGGCTGATCGTTCCGCCCACCGCGGCATTGGTGGCGGGGCCGGAATGCGATGTCGCGGCATCGGCACGGAAAAACAAGCCGAGCGCGGTGATCGAGCCGCCGTCGGCGTCCAGCCTGATCGTTCCCCCCGTGCTGCTGCCCACCGAGTCGCGTTCGACGCTGGAGGCGCCGCTTCGGGCGAAGGCGTTGCCGGCGAGCAGGCCCGTGATCTCGATCGCGCCGCCCGTATTCGCGGTCAGGGTGATGTCGCCGCCGATGCTGCTCCCGACATTCCGGGCGAGCGGCGCGATGGCGCTGGCGTTCAGCGTGAGGCCATTGTCCACGCGCAGCGTGGAGCCGCCCGTGGCCGAGAACAGGATTTCGCCGCCCTCGCTGTCGCCCGAGCGGCCGGTCACGGAATCGAAGGAGGCGAAGCCGCTCTCGCCTCTGGCCTCGACATCCAGCGACGGGAATTCGATGGAGGCCCCCCCGGCGATCGCGACGGTGACGCTGCCGCCGAACCCCGCGCCGCCCTGCGCGCCCATGCCATCGCTGTTGCTGTGGCCGCCCACGCCGAAGGCGTTGAGCGTCGTATCGCCCAGATCGACGCTGGTTGACGTATCGCCGGTGATGCTGATCGTCACGTCGCCGCCCTGTCCCGTGCCGCCGTTCAGCGTCTGAAGGGCGCTGACGATGCTGCCGGCCCCGGTGCCGCCGGCGCTGAGGGTGGTGGCGATCGAATCGAGCGTGGAGGAATTGACCGTGGCGCCGGTGTCTTCCACTTCGATCGTCGCGGTGCCGCCGGTGCCGTCGCCCGATTGCGCGGTGCCGAATGCGCCGGTGCCGCTGGCGCTGACGACAAGGCTGTCATTGGCCTCCAGCGTGCCGCCATTTTCCACGCGCACGGTCGCGCTGCCGCCCGTGCCGCTGCCGCCCACGGCGGCGAGATCGGTGCCTCCGGTGCCGTCGGCCGTGACCGCTATGTCGTCGGCGGTCAGGCTGCTGCCCGTTCCCGATACCAGGATCGAGGCATTGCCGCCCGTTCCGTCAAGCCCGTTGCTCGACGCATCGATGCCGCCCTCTGCGTTCGCGGTCACCGAAATCGAAGTGGCGTCGATGACGCTGCCGTTCGTCACCTCCAGCCGCGCCTCTCCGCCCTGGCTTGATCCGTCGGCGTTCTGCGAACTGCTTGCCGTGACGAAGAGCGCGCCGGAGGTTATGTTTCCTCCTGCGGCCGAAAGCACCGACGTGTTGCCCGTAACGCGAAGGTCGCCGAATGTGACCAGATCGCCTCCGGCCACGATTTCCGTCGCGCCCGCCTCCGAGTCGATGATGAGCGTGTCGGCCTGGAACTGCGATCCCGGTGCGATCGTCAGCGTCGTCCCCGCATTGCCCGCGAAATCGGCGTTCCCTTCCACGAGAATCCCGCCCGAGAGGGTGTCGCCCGCAAAATTGCCGCTGGCGCGGGCGATCGTGTGGCTCCGGAATGTCACATCCTCGATCGCGATTCCGGCGGCTGCGCCGTTCACCGGCGTTTCGGCGGCCGCGCCGTTCACGATGTCATAGCCGGCCGACAGCACGACCGCGCCTTGCGAATTGGTCCGCGCCACGACGGCATCCTGATAGCCGATGCTGCCCGACAACAGCATGCCCATCGCGTCATTCTTGGGAACCGCGACCATATAGATGCGGTGCGCCGGGGACCCGCCGGCCTGTTCGGGGCCGGTGGTCACTGCGCCGGCCGTATGTTCGATCAGCGCGCCGCCATCGCTGTCCGCCCCGACCGACACCGCGATATCGAACAGGCCGCTGTTGATGCGGATATCGACGGCCTCGGCCGCGACATAGGCGACCGACCCGTCTGCGGTGACGGTGCCGTTCTGGACGATGCGCGGCGCCACGAGCGCGACATAGCTGCTGCCCGGGCTGCCCGGGAAGCCGGCGTTTATCGCGCCGTTCACGGTCACCGCCGCCGTGCTGCCCGAATCGCCGCGGAAGCGGATTTCGCCGCCGGGGCCGAACAGGCCGCCCGTGACGTCGATATCGTTGGCGGTCAGCACCAGGCTGCCGACGTTGATGACGCCGGTGCTGCCGATCAGGATGCCGCCGGCGTTATAGAACCAGATGTTGCCGCCGCGCGGGCCGGTCGTCGATCCGATCGTGCTGTTGACGGTGCCGTTCAGCGCGATCTGGCGGCTCAGCGATCCGCCGCCGGCGTCGACGAAGCGGTTGAGGACGGTGTAATTGCCGGTGCCGACGAAGTTGAGCGTGTTGCCCGTCGGCAGGAAGTCGATCGCGCCGCCGGTCGGCGCGCTGTCGGTCGGCGTCCAGTGGACGATCGCCTGCGGGCTGGTCGTGGTGACGGTGGTGGCGCTCGGTCCGGGCGGGGTGATGGTTCCGGTGCCGCTGACGACATTGCCTGTCCCCGCGACCTGCGCGAGCGCCGGCCCGCCCATGGCGAGCGCGGCCAGCCCCGCGGCGATCGCGCAGCTCGTCAGCAGGCGTTGTTTGCCCGTGCGGGCGGACGAGGTCGAAACGGTCTTGCGCATGGCGAAGGTCCTCGAAACAAAGCTCATCTCAGCGCGCCTTCACGCCGAACTGGGTGGTGAAGGAGAGCAGGAAACGCGGGTCGGGCCGCTGCGGCAGGAAAGTCGGACGGTTGAGCGGCACCGCGACCGTCAGGTCGAGCCGCCCGACGTCGCCATAGGCGAGGCGCAGGCCGCCGCCCGCCGAATAGAGCTTCTGCGGGTTGAACCCGTTGAAGGCGGCATCCTTGTTCCACACCCAGGTGGCGTCGAAGAAGGCGAAGGGCTGAAAGGCCACGCTTTCGCGGTTGGCGGGGATCAGCGAGCCATATTTCGCCTCGAGCGCGACCGCGACGCCGCTGTCGCCGATCACCGTGCCGGGGTCGAAGCCCCGTCCGACGGTGAAATTGCCGCCCGAAAATTCCTCATAGGCGAGCAGCGGGTCGCTCGCCCATTGCGCGCGCGGCGCCGCCGACAGGGTGAGCTGCTTGACCGGTCGCCATTCGGCGAGCGCGCTGGCGCGCAACAGGAAGGCGTCGGGTTTGCCCTCGACGCGGGTCAGCGGGATCGCGCCGGGCGCGAAGCAGGCGGCACCGGCCGGGCCGCAATCGTCGCTCGCGCCGAGGAACTTCACGCCCTGCCGCGCTTCGAGCGAGCCGCCCATATACCAGCGCGGCTCGGCCGGGCTGAAACCGCCGCGCCCGGCGACCGAGGCGGGGTCGGTCCAGCTCGCGTCGGCGCGCAGGTTGAAGACGCGCAGCCGGTCGCGGTTGATCGGCACGCCGCCGAAGGCGATGTCCTGGTCGATGAAGTCGAGCCCGCCGCCGATGGTCAGCCGCCGTGCCTGCGTCAGCACCAGCGGATAGGATGCGAACAGGCTGACGATCTGGGTCTCCGACTTGATCGGCAGTCCCGCGACATCGGGCTTGGTCCAGGCATAGGTGAAGCTGCCGCCCAGCTTCAGCCCCTCGCTGCCGACGCGGAATTCATGCGCGACTTGCGCGACATTCTGTTCCTCGAAATCGGGGGTCGAATAGAAGCTGACCGTGGTCAGGTCGCCCATGCCGGTCAGGCCGGGGATGCGCGCCCGCACGATGCCGCCCCAGCGCCCGACGTCCTTCGACCCGAAATTCTGGATATTGGCGTCGAACAGCGCGGCGGTGCGCTCGACCGTCACCTCGCCGACGACCTCGCCGGGGGCGGCGCCGGGGCGCAGCGTCAGCCGCGCCGACAGGCCGGGAATGTCGCGCGCGAGCAGCAGATAGCGCTCGGCATCGACGATGTTGAACACCGGCTGGTCGTCGAGGTGCGAGAGGTAGCGTTGCAGCAGCTTCTCGGATCGCCCGGCGTCGCCGCGCACCTCGATGCGGCTCATCCGCGCCGCCAATATGTCGAATCGCACGACCCCGTCGTCGATGGTCTGCGGCGGCACGCGCACCGCGGCCAGATAGCCCTTCGACCGCAGGATCGTCGCCGCGCGGTCGCGAATGTCGCACACCGCCGCGATCGGCAGATCCTGTCCGACGCGGTCGCTCCAGGCGGGGCCGAGCATGGCGGGGTCGATGCCCTCGACCGGCGAAAATTGCACGTTGCGCAGCGTGATGCGGATATGCGCGAATTCGGGGTTGGCGAGCGGGCAGGGCGCGCGCTCGATCGCGTCGTCGGCGGTGACGATCTGCTCGCTCGGGAGCGGCGTGGCGGGCGGCGGCGGGCGCTGGATTTCCTCGCGCGTCGGAATCTGCGGCGTCCCCTGCGCCTGCGCGGCGACTGGCAGCACCGCCGCCAGGATCAGCCCGGAGCCGGCGAGAATCGCCGCTCGCAGATGCCGCACCGGACGGTTCTCGCCCGTCTGCTTCCGAAGCCCCTTGCCGTTCATTACGCCCCCTTGCGTCCGAACCCGCGCGGCGCCGGCGCCGCACGTTCAATTCTTACTGCGCGGCCGGGGAGTCCGGCTGCGCGAATGTTCGACCCAAGGAAAGGACTGGCCGCTCTGGCGGCAGCTTTTCAATTCATTGTTATCAGATGGATCGGGCGGGTTCAATGCCCGCCCGGCTCCATTCATCCCGTTGCGTTTTCCTCCGCCGACATCGCATCGACCAGCCGGTCGAGCTGCGGCGAGCAGCCCTTCGCCACCAGCATGTCGGCCGACGCTTCGGGGGTTTCCGGCATCGCCTCGAGCGGGGCGAAGCGCACCGTCACCGGCGCGGCGAGTCCGCCGCCCGAAAAGCGGTAGTCGATGTCATATTGCAGCGGCACTTCGGCCGGCCAGCGCTTGAACTGCGCATCCTTCTTGAGCTCGGTGCTGCCGGCCTTGCCGGCACCCTCGACCCGCACCACCGTGTCGGCGCTGGCGTCGGGGCGCCACAGCAGCAAGGTCGCGGGGTCGGCGACGCAGAAGGTGCCGCCCTCGCGATAGTCGAGCAGCCACAGGTTCGGCGCGCGGACGATGGCGGGCGCTTCCTCTTCCGGGCCGCGGGTGAATCCGCCGCGCGACTGCGTCGGCGGGCGCTTGGCGATCATCCGCGTCACGGTGGTGCCCATCGACTGGCTCAACTGCACCGGCGCGCTGGTGTTGAAGGTGCCGGCGCCGGTCAGCGTCCGGGTCTTGCCGTCCTGAATCAGCACCAGCCGGTCGCCGGCGACCAGCGTCACGCGCTCGCCGGCCTTGAACTTGGTGCCGGTCGGATATTGGCTCGCCGATGGCCCTGTGGATCGCACCACCATCGACTGTGCGGCGGCGGTGCCCGCAACGGCCATCGCCGCGACGGCTGCAGCGGTGGTCAATGCCAGGCGGCTCATACGGATGTCAGGAAAGGACATAGCTTTCTCCTGTTTCGGTCTCGTTCAATCGTTCTATCAAGAACATTATGGCTGTATCCTGACTGAATTCGGCGCCGATCGCTGTGGCGTGCGTCACATAGGCATTTTTATCGCCCGCGGCGTGCGCTGCAACCATTTCGGCGATTCGCGCCCGCTGATCGGGCGTCAGGTCGCCGCGCGGGGTCAGCACATCGACCGGCTGTGCGCGCCCGCGCAGCGTGACCCGGCCCATCGGCACCAGATCGTCGCGCCCGGCGCGCGCCGCCGCCTCGGCGGAGATCAGCACGCCGGTCCTGATGCTCTTGTTCGCGGCCTCGAGTCGCGACGCGGTGTTCATGCTGTCGCCGAGCGCGGTATACTGGATGCGATCCTCGCCGCCGAAATTGCCGACGATCGCGTCGCCGACATGCAGCCCGACGCGCGTCATGCCGATGGGCGGAACATCCTCGGCGGCCAGATCGATGCGGAATTTCTCGCCCGCCTCGTACATCGCGAGCGCCGCCGCTGCGGCGCGCGGCCCGTCGTCGGGCCGGCTGAGCGGCGCCCCCCAGAAGGCGACGACCGCGTCACCGACGAACTTGTCGATCGTCCCGCCATGATCGAGCACGACGTCGGAGAGGCGGTCGAGATATTCGTTGAGCAGCCGCGCGACCGTTTCCGGCGTCGTCGCATGGCTCATCTTGGTGAAGCCTTCGAGGTCGGTGAAGACGCAGAAGATGTTGCGCCGCTCCCCGTGCAGCGACAATTGCTCGGGATCGCGCATGATCTGCGCCGCGACGTCGGCGGGCAGATATTTGCCGAGCGCCGACTGGGCGAAGGCGCGCTGCTGCGACCCGATGGTGCGCGCCGCGGTGCCGACCGCGGCATAGCCGAACAGCCAGCCGAGCGCCTGTCCGAAGGCGGGCAGGCCGGTGGTATCGACGCCGACCTTCTGCAGCCAGAAGGGATAGGCGAGGAAGAAGGCCATCTGCCCGATGAAGATAAGCACCACCCAGCGCGTCCTGAGGTCGATCAGGCTGGTCAGCCCGCCCGCGAGCACGACGAGCAGCGCGAGCGTCCACAGCGCCCAGCCGGGGATCGGTTTCGCCCAGGCCCCGTCGAGCTGTTGCGCCAGCATATGCGCGTGGACCTCCAGCCCCACCATCGTCTCGCGCTCGCCCGACTGCAGGTCGGGCAGGCGCGACAGCGGCGTCGCGAACTGGTCGGTGTCGATGATGTCGCCGCCGATCAGCACATAGCGGTCCTTCACCAACTCTCCGAAGCCGGCCAGCGTGTCTTCGTCCATCTGCATCGCGAAGCCGTCGATGGGGATATTGGCGAAGACCGGCTCTTCCTCGCCCTCGGTCGCGCGTGCGGGCATCAGGAAGCGGATATTGCCCTGATAGTCGGCATGGGCCGGATCGATCGGCGCCATCGCATTGGCCATCAGCGGCGGCAGCCCCTCCGGCCGGTCGGGCCATTTGCGGATGACCCCGTCGGCCTCGACGCTGAAGCGAACGCTCGTCGGCTTCGTCTTCGCCGTCGCCACATCGGCGATGAAGCCTTCCAGAAACTTCTGCTGTTCATAGAAGATGGTGTTGGGATTGCTCGCCTGCTCGACATAGGCGATCCAGGTGGGCGTCCGCATCGCCCGGAGCTGCGTCTGCAGCACATCGTCGTCGGGGCGCGGGGAATCGAAACCGATATCGATGCCGATCGCCTTCGCCCCCATCCGGTCGATGTTGGCGAGCGCATTGGCGAGCAAAGTGCGGTCGAGCGGCGACCTGATGCCGGTGTTGAACAAGGTCTCGTCATTATAGGTGATCATGACGATGCGCGGGTCCTGGCCGACGTGCGGTGCCATCAGGGTCGCGCGGCTGTCGTAGAGCGCACGCTCGGCATCGCCGATCAGCGGCAGGCCCCAGCTCGTCCGCGCGATCAGCACGGCGACGAGCAGGAACAATAGCGTCGTCGCCATCCGTGCCGGGCCAAGCTGGGTGAACAGCCGCCGCAGCCGCCGGCGCAGCGGGACGGCGGGAGGCCGGTCCGGCTGACCTGCCTCGATTTCAATCGGCGGCGCGTCGGTCATCGGTTCAGCGCGCGGCGCGGCCCGCCGTCTCGCCGGCCGCGGCTGCCGCCGTGCCTCCGTGCAGCAGCGCCTGGCCGCCGTCGCCGATGATCGCGAAGCCCGCCCAATAGAAGGGGTGCGACGTCTGCCTGTCGTCCATCAGCCGGACCTGCGCGGTCCATAGTGCGTCGGCGACGCTTTCGCCCTGCCGCGCGGCGAACAGGCCGCCGATCAGCCGCTTGGTCGCGTCATAATCGTCGGGCGCGGGCCAGTGGCTGGCGATCACCGACCGGCCGCCGGCGCCGATAAAGGCGCGCACCAGCCCGTCGAGCGCATTGCCGCCGCCGCTGGCGAGGCCCGCCTCGCGCGTCGCGCTGACCGACGCCGCGCCCGCCGTGTCGCATGCCGACAGGATGACGAGGTCGGCGTTGATCTTGAGGTCGTAGATTTCCTGGAAGGTCAGCAGCCCGTCCGAATCGCCGTCGCCGAAGGAGGTGACGAGCGCCGGGCGCGCGGGGCAGGAGGGACGCGGCGCGGTGACCAGCCCATGGGTCGCGAAATGGATGATGCGATAGTCGCCGAGGTCGCCGCGCGCCTTGACCGCCGTGTCGGTGAAGGCGCCGCCGGTGAGCAGCGCGCCCGCCGCACCGCCCATCGCGCTGCGCGCGGTGACCAGTTCGTCGGCGGAGATCGGCCGGTTCCACTGGCCGAGGTCCCACAGGCAGCTTTCGTCGACCCCGCCCGCCGCGCCGCGCGTGCCGAGCGAAGGCAGGACGTCGCCGACCGGCTGGTTCTCGCCCAGCCCGAAATATTGGTTGGCGGCGTTCGACGGCGCCGCCTGCCGCGCGTTGCGGAAGGCGAGGGCGGACACCGCGGTGCTCGGCCGCGTCGTCCGCCCGAGCCACGCGATGCGCCGCATGTCGAAGGCGTCGGCCTCCGGATCGAGCAGCTTGTCCTCATATTCGGCAAGGCCGGTGTCGGCGACGACCAGCAGGTTGATCGGCAGCCGCAGCATCGCGCCGTCGGGCTCGAAGATCAGATGGGCGACGCCCGGCAGCCTTGCCGCGACCGGCCCGAACAGGCGGGTGTAAAGGTCGTGCGCCATCGTCGCGTCGAATGGATAGGTGACGCGGCGCCCGCTCTCGACGACCGAGATGGTCGCGCGCAGCCCATCGACCGCCGTGTCGAGTTCGCGCGCCGACAGGCCCGCGCGCCACAGCTGCGCGCCGCCCGGTTCGATCAGCATCGCATAGACGGCGTCGCCGACGACGAGCATCTTGAGATAGGCCTCGTCGGCGCGCAGCGCCTGTTGCAGCTCGGGCAGGTCGAGCTTGCCCGGCGCGACGACGCGATATTGCGGGAAGTCGGACAGGCGCGCGACCGTCTCCGCCTGCTGGAAGGCGAGATTGTCGAGCCGCGTCTTGAGGTCGGCGCGCAGCGCGGCGATCTCGGCCGACGCGGGAAGCTGGGCGAGCCGCGCATCCTCGATCCGCGCGCGCTCGATGTCGCGGTTCAGCGTCGTCGCCTGGCGGAACAGCCGCGCCCCCTCGCTGCTGCCGCTCGACAGCTCGCGCGCGAGCACCGCCTGGGTATCGGCGACGCCGGGGCGGACCTGCAGCTGGCTCGCGACGAAGAAATCGTCGAGCGCCGTCCGGTCGGTCGCGGCGCGATCGGCGAGCAGGCGGTAATAGGGCGCCATCATGTTCGCCATGCCCGTCGTCGAGCGCTGCGAGCCTGCGAGCGCGGCGACGACGCCGCGATAGATGTCGAGCGCCTCCGCCTCGCGCCCGTGGCGGGTCAGGAAGGCGGCATAGCGCGCACGCGCCGAGGCGAGCGCGTGCGTTTCGGGATATTCGACCGCGAGCGCCGCGACCGATTCGAGGAAGCGCGCGTCGGCGGCGCCGACGTCGCCCGCGGCCTCCTCGGCCAGCGCCAGTTCGCCCAGCATCTGCGAGCGCAGCCGCACGATCGACGTCACGCGGCCTTCGCGCACCGCGATGGCGTCGGTCAGGCCCTTGACCTGCGCTGCCTTCGCCGCCTGCGGATTGCCGCGCAGCCGCTCGACCGTGCCGAGCAGGTGGACCGCCTGCGCGTCGATGATCTGCGCGCGTTCGAGCGGGGTCAGCCGTTCGCGGTCGTCGCTCTGGCGAACCGCGCGCGAACTGTGGCCGCTGTTCACTCCGGCGACGATCTCCGGGGTCAGCGTCACCGCCGTCCCTTCGACCGTCACCGCGCTGGTCAGCGGCGGAATGGGGGTGCCCAGCAGGGCGGCGGCGCGGTCGTAGTCGCGCTGGTTAAGCGCGTCGATCGCGCGGAAATTGCGGCGCAGGCGCAGCTGCACCGCGTCGGTGGTCGGGATCGCCTCGACCTCGGCGAACAGCCGTTCGGCCTCGGCGAATTCGCCGAGGTTCGACCGTTGCAGCGCGCGGTTCAGCGTGAATTCGGTCGGGTCGATGTCGGCCGACGCCTGCTCCTCCAGCGCGCGGCGCGACAGCGCCTCGAAGAATTCGGCTGCCTCGGCATAATCGCCGCTGTGGTTGCGGCGATAGCCCTCCGCCAGCGCGCGGTCGACGTCGATCGTCCCCGCGAGCGTGCGCGCAAAGCCGTCGTTGCCGCCGATCGAGGTCGTCGCGACGCTGATCACGCCCGGCATCACCCGGCGCTGCCGCACAGATTCGAGCGCCAGCCGCAGCGCGTCGTCATAGGCGGCGAAGCCCTCGACGGCATAGGCGGTGTTGCCGTCGGCGACGATGCGCGTGTTCCACTGGACGTCGCTGTCCCGGACCGTGCAGGCGGTCGGGGCGGTGCAGACGATCGTCCCGGCGCGCCCGCGCTCAATGCGCGCCTGCGCCTCGCCGGGGGTCGCGCGCAGCATGCGCAGATAACCGACCGGCTGGCTCGCGTCGCGGCACAGGATCATCCAGGCGCGGTCGAACATCCCCGAAATCACCGAATCGCGCACCGTGGCCTGCACTTCGCACAGCGATCCGCCGCGGTCGCCGATCGCGAAGCCGTCGCGCAGCGTCGGGTCCTGCATCGGCTGGGCCGCCGCCGGAGCGGGCTGGGCCAGCGCGAGAGCTGCCAGAATCGGCCCCAGAAGTGCCAGTGCAAACGGACGTCGAGCGGTCATTGTCGCAATCCCCCAAACCAAGCGTCAGCGCGCCCTGCCCGCCCTTCGGCGGCAAGGCGCAATCTTCGTTGCTGCGGTACGACCCAATTCCCGTCGCGGCCGACCCTAAACCCTTCGCCTGCAAAAGGGAAGTGACCTGCGGCACAGGCGCCTTGCGCCGCATCGCCGGGCAACCTATCTGCGAGGGACAGGGCAACGCCGAAGAGGAAGAGATGAGCACATTCGACGACCGCGAAAAGGCTTTCGAGGCGAAATTCGCCCGCGATCAGGAGGTGCAGTTCCGCATCACCGCGCGCCGCAACCGGCTGGTCGGCGAATGGGCGGCGCAGCGCATGGGGCTGACGCCCGAGGAGACCGACGCCTATGCCAAGGCGGTCGTGCAGGCCGATTTCGAGGAAGCGGGCGACGAGGACGTGATTCGCAAGCTCGTCGGCGACCTGACCGCCGCGGGGGTCGAGATCGGCGATGCCGAGATTCGCGAGGCGCTGGGCGAGAAGGCGGTCGAGGCGCGCCGCCAGTTCATCGACAGCCTGTAAGGGCGCG
Organism: uncultured Sphingopyxis sp.; assembly: GCA_937873425.1. Taxonomy (GTDB): domain Bacteria; phylum Pseudomonadota; class Alphaproteobacteria; order Sphingomonadales; family Sphingomonadaceae; genus Sphingopyxis. Next base: position 35,397 of record CALMYE010000114.1, read on the forward strand.
CGCGATGGGCATGGCCGAATCCGAATTGCGGGCGATGATCGTCGCGGCCTTTCCCGATGCCGAGGTGACGATCACCGATCTGGCCGGCGACGAGGATCATTATGCCGCGCATGTCGTCAGCGCCGCCTTTCGCGGCATGACCCGCGTCGCGCAGCACAAGGCGGTCTATGCCGCGCTCGGCGGGCGCATGGGCGGCGTGCTTCATGCCTTGCAATTGACCACCGCCGTCCCTTCATAGGGACGAGAAGGATTTTCCGGACGCAAGCCGCGCCCCGACGGAGACAAGACATGACCGACACAACCGCCCATGATCGTATCGCCGCGCTGGTCGCCGACCATCCCGTGCTTCTGTTCATGAAGGGCACGCCCTTGTTCCCGCAATGCGGCTTTTCGATGCGCGCGGTGCAGTTGCTCGACCAGCTCGGCGTCGAATATGACAGCGTCGACGTGCTGCAGGACATGGAAATCCGCCAGGGCATCAAGGAATTTTCCGACTGGCCGACCATCCCCCAGCTCTATGTGAAGGGCGAGTTCGTCGGCGGCAGCGACATCATGACCGAGATGTGGGAAGCGGGCGAACTGCACCAGCTGATGGACGGCGTCCCGACGCGGGCGGCGTAAAGGTCGAGCCAGCACCATCCCCCTCCCTTCCAGGGAGGGGTTAGGGGTTCGATAGGGCCGTTTCCTGAAACCAAAAGCGTCCGGGGGGCGGGGCCTTTCGGCCGCTCCGCCCCCCGTCGGCTCGGGGGCAAGTGGGGATTTCCCGGTGGGGGCGAGGGGTGCCGGGGACCAGACCGATACCCCCCGCCGCTCCTTTGAGCGGAACACTCGGGAACATCCGATACCATACAATTGCCGTGCCATTTCGGCGGCACCCCGCTTTTCGGCGGCACACGCTGGTTAGCGATTCCTTACCGGCCGCGCGGGGTGTCAAAAAAACCGACACGCCGCACCCTGCATCCCGTTCAGCCAGCGTTCAGCCAATCGACTACATTTGTAATCGTGTTGCAGACATGAAGCCGAAGGGAGGGGTTCCGCCATGGCCGAACGCGCAAGCGAATCCGAAATGCAGGTACTCTCCGCGCTGTGGGAGGAATCCCCGCAGACCGCGGCCGACCTTGCCGGGACAGTGGGCACCGCCAACGGCTGGACGCTGGCTACCGTCAAGACCCTGCTCGCGCGCCTCGTCCAGAAGGGCGCGGTGACCGCCGAGGCCGAAGGACGGCGTTATCTCTATCGCCCCGCGGTCGCGCGCGCCGATGCGGTGGGTGAGGAATCGCAGCGCTTCGTCGATCGCCTGTTCGGCGGCCGCGTCAGCCCGCTGATCGCGCATCTCGCCGAGCGCGAGGCGCTGTCCGACACCGACATCGCCGAGATCGAGGCGCTGCTGCGGAGGCTCAAGTCATGAGCGCCGCCATGCTGCTCCAGGCGTGGGGCGACACGCTCGTCACCACCGCCGCGCTCGTCCTGGCGATCCTCGTCATCCGCAAGCCCTTCGCGCGCCATTTCGGCCCGCGCCTCGCCTATGCGCTGTGGGCGGTGCCGGCGCTTCGGCTGCTCCTGCCGCCGCTGCCCTTCGCCGATCCGGTTCCGGCGGAGGCGGTCGCCGTGGCGCAGCCCGGCGCCGAACTCGTCTATCTGCTGCCGGCCGACTGGCCCGAGGCGGCACCCGCCGCCGCCGTCCCGCTCTGGTCGTTCGCCGACCTGCTGCCGTTCCTCTTCGCGGTCTGGGTGGTGGGGCTCGTCGCGGTGCTCGCCGCCGCGCTGCTCGCGCACCGCCGGTTCCGCCGCGAGGTGCTGACCGAAGCGGTCGCGCTCGAACCGATCGGCACGATCCGGCTGGTGATGAGCGAAGCGGTCGACGGCCCCGTCGCCTTCGGCCTGTGGCGCCGCTATGTCGCGGTGCCGCGCGATTTCTTCGCGCGCTATGCGGCCGAGGAGCGCGCGCTGGCGATCGATCACGAACTGGCGCACCACCGCCATTTCGACCTCTGGGCCAATGCCGCGGCGCTGCTGCTGCTCGCGGTGCAATGGTTCAACCCCTTCGCCTGGCGCGCGATCCGCGCCTTTCGTTTCGACCAGGAGGCCGCGTGCGACGCGCGGGTGCTGACGATGGAAGACGCGGCGGCGCGCAGCGAGCGCACCGCCCGCTATGCGACCGCGATCGCCAAGGCGGCGGTCGGCTCGCGCCTGTCGCTCGCCGCGCCGATGGCGGTCCACGACAATTTGCAGGAGAGACTGACGATGCTGATGCGGCAGGATATTTCGAGGGAGCGCGGCCTCGTCGGCCGGCTGCTGGTCGGCGGGACGGCGCTCGCCGTGCTGGCGACGACCGCGACGCTGGTGCCCGCGGGCATCGCGACCGCCAAGGCGCAATCGGGCGAGCTTGCCGCGCCCCCGGCGCCGCCTGCACCGCCGGCCGATCCCGATGCGCCGCCGCCCGCCGTGGAGCGCAAGGAACAGCGGATCATGATCGTCACCACCGGCGGCGAGACGAGCGAAACCGTGTCCGAAGACGGCAAGACGCGCGAGGTGACGCGCATCGTCGTCCGCAATGGCGAGCAGGTGGACGGCAAGGGCAAGGTGATGGTTTTCGCGCCCGGCGCCCCTGACGGTGCCGCGCCCCACGCGCGCCGCTTCGAATTGCGCATGCCGGGCACCCTGTCGCGCGATGACATCCTCGCGACGCTCAGGGAACAGGGCGTCACCGGCAAGCGCGCCGAGGCGATCGCCGACAAGCTGGAGGCGAAGCGCAAGGAAGGCTTCCGCACCGCGCTCGCGCCGATGCCGCCGATTCCCCCGATCCCGCCCGTTCCGCCGATGAACTGGTCGGCGATCGACGGCAAGAGCTTCGCCATCGCGCACTGCGCGAAGGGCGAGGTGCCGATCGTCGATCGCGAAGACAGGGACGGCAATCAGCGCAACCGCGTGATGATGCTGCGCTGCGGTGACGGCGGCCTCGACAAGGCCGCGCAGGCGGCCGCGCTGAAAAAGGCGCGCGACCGCTTCGCGCAGGGCGAGGCGTCGAAGCGCATGTCCGACGATATTCGCGCCAAGGTCGTCGCCGACCTCGACAAGGCGATCGCCGAGCTCGAGAAGGCGGGCGACTGAGCGATCTTCCCGTCGCGGGCGCTCCCTCCCCGGTGGGCGTTCGCGGCAGGGGCGGGGAAAGGGAGCGGGCAACCGCTCCCTTTTTCATGCGCAACCGTTCGCGTCGTTTAGCTCAACCCGCGCCGTCCGAAACTCGCCGGCCGCATGCTGCGGAACACCTGCGCCGGTTCGCTCGGCCAGGCGCTGCGCGCGCGTTCGAGCGCGTTGTAGAGCGGGCCGTCATTGAGCTCATAGGGGAAGCGCACGCCCATGCGGTCGACCTCCGCCCACATGACGATCGCATAGGTGGTCTGGCCCGCATATTGGATCTCGCAGCGCGAGCGCACCGGCAGGATCACGCCGCCCTCGATCCGCGCGCCGCCTTCCGACAGGTCGGTGATGCGGCCCTCGATATAGTTGAGCACGCCGTTGACGGTGACGTCGATCGACACGGAAGTGCGCACATGCTGGCGCGGGCGGGGAGAGGGCGTGGTGGTCATGTGGCGACGCTAAGGCAGATATGGTAAATTTTCCGGTAACGATGGGTGCCTGTTCGGCCGGCATGGAATGGCGGGCGAAAAAGCCTTTCCTAAAATCCCCTGCCATGCTTCACCCTGATCGATGAAGCACACGCCTCTTCTTTCCACCGGATTTTCCGTCTCGCCGCCATCGCCGCTTAAAGCCACAAAGGACTCATTTCCGGCCCGCGTGTCCGTGTCTTTTGTGGCTTTAAGCGGCTTCGGCGCTATCCCGCCGGTTCGGTCCCGGCCGGGCGGATACACCGAATCCACAGTGAAGTTCGGCGGATTTCCGCGCCCCCGCCATTCCGCTCAGTCGCGCCGGGCGCGCAAATTTAGCCTTTCGCCCCGCCGCCGCTTGCCGCTATGGCGCGCGCCATGACCGACCTGCATCTTCATCCGTCGCTGCGCATCCCTGCGCAAACGTCCAAGGCCTGGCCGTTCGAGGAAGCGCGCAAGCTGGTCAAACGCTATCCCGAAGGCAAGCCGGGCGGCGAACCGATACTGTTCGAGACCGGCTACGGCCCCTCGGGCCTGCCGCATATCGGGACGTTCAACGAGGTGCTGCGCACGACGATGGTGCGCCGTGCCTATGAAACGCTGACAGGTGGCGCGCCGACGCGGCTGGTCGCGTTCAGCGACGACATGGACGGGCTGCGCAAGGTGCCCGACAATGTGCCGAACGGCGACATGCTGCGCGAATATCTCGGCAAGCCGCTGACCGCCATCCCCGATCCGTTCGGCAAATATGAAAGTTTCGCGCATCACAACAATGCGATGCTGCGCGACTTTCTCGACCGTTTCGGCTTCGATTACGAGTTCGTCAGCTCGACCGAGCGTTACCGGTCGGGCGCGTTCGACGCGGCGCTGAGGAATGTCCTGCGCCACAATCAGGACATTCTCGACATCATGCTGCCGACGCTGCGCGCCGAGCGCGCCGCGACCTATTCGCCCATCCTGCCGGTCAGTCCGAAGTCGGGCATCGTGCTGCAGGTGCCGGTGACCGTCGTCGATGCCGACGCCGGCCTCGTCTCGTTCGAGGACGAGGGCGAGACGATCACGCATTCCATCCTGTCCGGCGGCGCCAAGCTGCAATGGAAGGTCGACTGGGCCATGCGCTGGGTCGCGCTGGGCGTCGATTATGAGATGTACGGCAAGGATCTGACCGACAGCGGCGTCCAGTCGGGGCGGATCGCCAAGGCGCTCGGCGGGCGCAAGCCCGAGGGGCTGATCTACGAGATGTTCCTCGACGAAAAGGGCGAGAAGATTTCCAAGTCGAAGGGCAACGGCCTGTCGATGGAGCAATGGCTGACCTATGGCAGCGAGGAGAGCCTCGCCTTCTTCGCCTATCGTGAGCCCAAGGCCGCGAAGCAACTCCACATCGGCGTCGTGCCCAAGGCGATCGACGAATATCTCCAGATGCGAGGGCATTATCCGGCGCAGGAGCCCGAGAAGAAGCTCGGCAATCCGGTGCATCATGTCCATGCCGCGCGCGGCGAGGATGTGCCGGCGACCGAATTGCCGGTGACCTTCGGCCTGCTGCTCAACCTCGTCGGGGTGATGGGCGCCGATGCGTCGAAGGAGCAGATCTGGCGTTACCTCGGCCAATATGTCGCGGGCGCCGATGCGGCGGCCTGGCCCGAGCTCGATCGGCTGATCGACAATGCGATGGCCTATAACCGCGACTATGTCGCGCCGACGCTGAACCGCCGCAAGCCGGCGGGGAGCGAGATTGCGGCGCTCCGCGAGCTCGACGAACGACTCGCCGCGCTGCCCGCCGACGCCCCCGCCGACGCGATCCAGAACATCGTCTACGAGATCGGCAAGGACGAGGCTCATGGCTTCGAAAATCTGCGCGACTGGTTCAAGGCGCTCTACGAGACCCTGCTCGGGTCGAGCGCGGGGCCGCGCATGGGCAGCTTCATCGCGCTGTTCGGGATCGACAACACGCGGCGGCTGATCGCGGAGGCATTGGCGTGAACCAATCCTCCCCGCAAGCGGGGAGGGGGACCATGCGAAGCATGGTGGAGGGGGGTGGCGTCCTGACGCGAAGTTGCGCGAGGACGCGAACCCCCTCCGTCAGCCCTGCGGGCTGCCACCTCCCCACAAGTGGGGAGGAATGGCGAGGCGCATGGGAAGGGATTGAAATGATCGACATCTTCACCACCGGCGGCACCATCGACAAGGTCTATTTCGACGCGCTCAGCGAGTACCAGATCGGCCCGGCGGCGATTCCCGACATGCTGCGCGAGAATAATGTCCATGTCCCGCACCGCGTGACGCAGCTGATGCGCAAGGACAGCCTCGAACTGGACGATGCCGACCGCGCGGCGATCCGCGCCGCCGTCGCGGCGAGCGATGCGGCGCGCATCCTCGTCACCCACGGCACCGACACGATGGTGACGACGGCGCGCGTGCTGGCTGACGTTCCGGGCAAGACGATCGTGCTGACCGGCGCGATGCAGCCCGCTTCGCTGCGCGCGAGCGACGCCGAATTCAACGTCGGCTTCGCGCTCGCCGCGGTGCAGACGCTGCCGCCCGGCGTCCATATCGCGATGAACGGCATGATCTTCGACCCCGCCAGGACGGAGAAGGACCGCGCGGCGGGACGCTTTCGGTCGGAGCGCTGACGCCGATTTTCTCTTCCCTGTGATCGAGATCATGCCACTATGCCGCCGGGTCGTGTGAAAAAGACCGGGGAGCGGTGAGTCGCTGCTCCGCCTCGACTGGACAGCCAAAAGGGAAGGGACGTTCATGACCAGCAACAAACTCGCGGGCCTCATCGCCGCATCGGCGACCGCCATCGCCCTGTCGGGCGCGGCGCATGCCGCCGACAGCCCGGTGTCGGGCGTGATCGGCGCCGCCCAATATTATGGCACCAACGGCTGCGGCGGCCCCGGCGGCTGCGGCGCCGCCGATGCGAAGGCCGACGCCAACAAGTGCAAGGGCGACGCAAGCTGCAAGGGCGACGCCAAGAAGGACAAGGCCGACGCGAAGGCCGATGCGAACAAGTGCAAGGGCGCTGCCGGCTGCAAGGGCGACGCCAAGGCCGACGCGAACAAGTGCAAGGGTGCGGCAGGCTGCAAGGGCGATGCGAAGGCCGATCCGAACAGCTGCAAGGCGGACGCCAGCTGCAAGGGCAAGGCCGACGCCAAGGAAGACGCGAGCAGCTGCAAGGCCGCGGGCGGCTGCGGCGCGGCCGGCTTCAAACAGATCGCCGGCCTCTGACCGGCGGCATATGATCCCGTGACGGCGGGACCGGCGCACGCCCGTTGACGCGCGCCGGTTCCGTCCCGGGGACGGAAGGGCCTATGCGCGACGCCGATCGCAGGACCATCGCCTCGCCCGGCTTCGGCCTCGGCCTGCGCCCCGTCCATTATCCCGATTTCCTCGCCGGCCCGCAGCGGGTCGAGTGGCTGGAGATCATCTCCGAAAACTATATGGTTCCCGGCGGCCGGCCGATAGCGATGCTCGACCGCATCCGCGCCGACTATCCGATCGTGATGCACGGCGTGTCGCTGTCGATCGGATCGGACGAGCCGCTCGACATGCGCTATCTCGCCGATTTGAAGGCGCTCGCCGAGCGCGTCGAGCCCTTGTGGATATCCGACCATCTCTGCTGGACCGGCCTCAACGCGCACAATACGCACGACCTGTTGCCGCTCCCCTATGACGCGCCGGCGCTGCGCTGCGTGGTCGACAATATCGCCCGGGTGCAGGATTATCTCGGCCGCCGCATCCTGATCGAGAATCCGTCGAGCTACGTCACCTTCCGCTCGTCGGACCGCAGCGAATGGGACTTCATCGCCGACATGGCCGAGCGCGCCGACTGCCTGCTGCTGCTCGACGTCAACAATATCTACGTCAGCGCGCGCAACCACGGCTTCGACCCGGTCGACTATCTCGCGGGCCTGCCGGGCCACCGCATCCAGCAGATCCATCTCGCGGGCCATACCGACATGGGCGCCTATGTCATCGACACCCACGACCATGACGTCTGCGACCCGGTATGGGACCTCTACGCCCGCGCCGTCGCGATGTTCGGGCCGGTCGCGACGATGATCGAGCGCGACGACGACATTCCGCCGCTCGCCGACGTCATCGCCGAACTCGACCGCGCGCGCGCCGTTTCCGACGCGGCGCACCGCGAGCCCGCGCGTGTCTGAGGCGCTGCGCGATCTTCAGGCGCTGTTCCTCGCCGGCGTGACGCGCGGCGATGCCGGGGCCGAGCGGCTGATCATCGACGACAATCGCGTCGGCGCGGCGCGGCGGCTGGACATCTATCGCAACAATTATCGCGCCAGCCTGACCGGGGTGCTGGCCGATCATTATGAGCGGCTTGCCGCCTATGTGGGCGCGGACCAGTTCGGCCGGCTCGCCGACGCCTTCGTCGCGGCCAATCCGTCGGCGTGGCGCAACCTGCGCTATTACGGCGGCGAGCTCGCGGCCTTCCTGGCCGAACATTATCCGGGTGACGGCGAGCTGGCCGAGCTGGCGGCGCTCGACTGGGCGCTGCGCGACGCCTTCGACGCGGCCGATGCCGAGCCGCTCGATGGCGCCGCCGTCGCCGCGCTCGGCGAGCAATGGATCGAGCGGCGGCTGGTGCTGGTTCCGTCGGTGCATCGGCTGACCGTGCGGCACAATGTCGCCGCCATCTGGAATGCGCTCGAGGCGGAAGAGGCGCCGCCCGGGGCCGCGCGCGGGGCGGTGCCGGAGACGATCCTCGTGTGGCGGAGCGCGCAGCCCCAATTCCGCACCCTGTCGGACGATGAGGCCGCGGCGCTGGAACGGCTTGCGGGCGGGTGCAGCTTCACCGAACTCAGCGAAGCCATGCTCGAACGGCTGGGCGAGGAGGGGGCAATGCAGGCGCTCGGCGGCTGGCTCGGCCGGTGGCTCGCGGACGGGCTGCTGGTGCTCGCCGATCAGGCGGCGGCGGGCACCGACGTCACCTGACGCAGCACCGCCGCATAGCTCGGCGCGATCGTCATCGCCTCATGCTTGCCGGCGCGGCCCAGCGCGGCGTGGACTTCGGGAAGGCGATAGCAGGGCACACCCATGAACAGATGATGCTCGGCGTGATAATTGACCCAGTAGGGCGCGACCGTCGCGCGGGCGAGCCACCCCGCGCGCGTCGTGCGGGCATGGCTGAACGGGTCCTGGCTGCCCGTCGTGGTGCAGGCATGTTCGGCGATGTTGCGGATGCGCAGATAGAGCTGGAAGGTCGTCGCGAGGCCCGCCAGCCACAGCAGATAGGGCGTCCAGCCATAGAGGGCGAGCGACAGCGCCAACAGCACCGCCTGCACCGTCAGAAAGCGCCCCACCGCGCGCGTCACCGCCATCGCGCCCGCCGCATCGACTGCCGGCGCGGTGACCCCGTCGTCCGACTGCTTGTTGAACGGCGTCCCGGCGCGGGTGCTTGCGCCCTTCTTCTCCGCCTTTTCGCCGCGCAGCATCGCCTTCAGCCCCTTGATGGCGAGGCCGAACTGCGCGACGCGCTGCTTGAAGAAGGTCTGGCCGGTCAGGTCGCGCAGCACCTTGCGCCAGAGGCTCGCGCGCGTGGTGGGGAAGGGCTTCGACAGCATCAGGTCGGGGTCTTCCGCCTGCTGTGTGAATTTGTGATGCTGCAAATGATAGGTGCGATAGGCGATCAGGTCCGACCCGACGGCGGCGCCGGTCAGCCAGTCGCCGAGGACATTATTGACCTTGCGATTCGGGTGCAGCGCGCCGTGCGCCGCGTCGTGCATCAGGATCGCGAAGCCGAGCTGGCGCCCGCCGACGATGATGACCGCCGCGAGCCAGCCGAGCGGGTTGCCCAACCAGGCGGCGAGGCCGACCGCACCGATGCTGACGATCCAGCCGTGCGCGACGAGCCAGATGCCGCGCCACGGCGAAACGCGCGTGATCGCGGCCCATTCGTCACGGTCGAAAAACTGGTTTGGCGGCAAGAGGCGTACGGCAGGCATGGGGCGAATCTAACAGTTGCCAATGAAAACTCAATATATCCCGTTTTGGAGCGTTTTCGTGAACTTACGCCCCGCGAGGATAAGATTTTGGAAACCCTCTTCTGCCACCGCAGCGGGCAGGACCGGTCGGGGCGAGAGCTCCGCATGAGTGGGATTTGCGGGATTGGGGTTGAAGCGGGCCATAGTGCGGCCGGTGGGCGGCGATGTCATATCCGACGAATCGCTGTTCGATTCGCCGGAGTTCGTGGCGCGGCTGACCCGCGTCGCGCAGCTGTGGCACTATGTGCTCGTCAGCCGCGTGCTCGTCTTTTTCGCCTGCGCCTTCTTTCCCGGCCTGCCCGGTTTCTTCGACCGGCCGTCGCAATGGCTGCTGCTCATGTTCGGCATCGGCTGCGACCTTGTCCTCACGGTGATCGGCCAATGGTCGCGCGCGCCGGGGCGCGGCGTGCCCGAACGCCCCGGCCTGTGGTGCGCCGCCGTCATGCTGCTGATCGCGGTCGGGACGCTCGCGGCGAGCATCGCGATGTTCGTGCCGGCGGACCCCGCCGCGATCCCGCATGCCGACGCTTTCGCCGCGATCAGCGTCGGCGCGATCCTGGTTGCCGCCTCGGCGGTCGCGATCGTGCGCCCGGCGCTCTTCGCCTTCGCCGGCGCGACCGCGCTCGGCGGCGCGATCGGCAAGGCGTCGGTTCCCTTCGCGCTCGCCGCGATGCTGTTCCTCGCGCTGCTGATCGTCATGGCGCGCGAGGATGCGCGGCACCAGCGGCGCGCGGGTCGCGCCAAACGCAAGCAGGTCAGCGACCAGGAGCGCGCGCTGAACCTGGTGCGCGATTTCGAACGCGCGGGACGCGGCTGGTTCTGGGAAACCGACCGCCACGGCCAGCTCGTCTATATCTCGCAGACCGTCGCCGCGAAGCTCGGCCGGCCGCTCGCCGACCTGCTCGGCCGGCCGTTCACCGACATCATCCGCAAGCGCATCGGCAACGATGACAGCGAGGAGCGCACGCTGGGCTTCAGCCTGTCGTCGCGCACGCCGTTCAAGGAACTGACGGTGCAGGCGGCGGTCGAGAGCGAAGAGCGCTGGTGGTCGATCTCGGGCCATCCGATCAGCAACGAGCTCGGCAATTTCCAGGGCTTTCGCGGCAGCGGCACCGACCTCACCGAAAAGAAGAAGTCGGAGCGGGAGATCAACCAGCTCGCGCGCTACGACACGCTCACCGGGCTCGCCAACCGGCTCCACATCACCGACCTGCTCGAACGCGCGCTCCGGAACCATATCGGCCAGCCGCAGCCCTGCGCGCTGCTGCTGATGGACCTCGACCGCTTCAAGGCGGTCAACGACACGCTCGGCCACCCGGTCGGCGACCAGCTGCTGCAACAGGTGGCGGGGCGGCTCGCGCAGGTCATCGGCGACAAGGGGCAGGTCGGCCGTCTCGGCGGCGACGAGTTCCAGATCGTGCTGCCGCAGATCACCCATCCCGACCGGCTGGCGAGCATCGCCAACGCGATCATCCTCAGCCTGTCCAAGCCCTTCGCGATCGAAGGCGAACAGGTGCGGATCGGATCGTCGATCGGCATCGCGGTGTCCGAGGGCGCGGGCGTGTCCGCCCCGGCGCTGGTGCGCAACGCCGACCTCGCCCTCTATGCCGCCAAGGATGCGGGGCGCGGCGTCTATCGCTTCTATGCCGACGCGATGCACGATCAGGCGAGCGAGCGGAAGGCGATCGAGGACGCGCTGCGCGAGGCGCTGGCCAGGGACGAACTCAGGCTCGCCTATCAACCCATCGTCGACGTCGCGAGCGAGCGCATCACGGGCTTCGAGGCACTGATCCGCTGGCAGCGTGGGCATGAAACGGTGGTCAGCCCCGCGAAGTTCATCCCGATCGCCGAGGATTCGAACCTGATCATCCCGATCGGCGAGTGGATCATCCGTTCGGCCTGCGCCGCGATCGCGGAGTTCGGCCCAGGCTACCGCGTCGCGGTCAATGTGTCGCCGCGCCAGTTCGCCAACGACAAGCTGCCCGCCACGATCCTGAGCGCGGTGTCGGCGGCGGGCATCCGCCCCGAACAGCTCGAGCTCGAGATCACCGAAGGCGTCTTCCTCGACGAAAGCCCCGAGAATCTCGAGATGTTCCAGCGGCTGAAACGCACCGGCGTGCGGCTCGCGCTCGACGATTTCGGCACCGGCTATTCGGCGCTCGGCTATCTGAAGAAGGCGCCGTTCGACAAGATCAAGATCGACCAGAGCTTCGTGCGCGGCGCCGCCGACAAGAGCGGGATGAACGCCGCGATCATCTCGTCGATCGTCGGCCTCGCCAGCGCGCTTAAGATGGAGACGACGGCGGAAGGGGTGGAGACGCACGACGACCTCGACCTGATCCGCGGTCTCGGGTGCAGCCATGTCCAGGGCTATATCTATGGCAAGCCGACGGACCTGGGCGAGGCGCTGGCGCTGCTGCGCGCCGGCGACGGGCGCGCCACCGCCAAGGGCTACAAGAGCGCGCGCGAGCCCCGCAGCCGCACCTTCCGCACCATCCATGCCGAAAGCGGCGGCCATCGCTATGAGGTGATCGTACGCAACCTGTCGGCGCAGGGAGCGCTGATCGAGGGGCTGTGGAACGTGCCGGAGGGCACCGGCTTCTCGCTGATCTTCGGGCCCGGCCTGGTGGTCGAGGCCGAGGCGCGCTGGTCGGACGCCAACCGCGTCGCCGTGCAATTCGCCAGCGAGGTCGAAATAGCGGCGCTGATGGGCGGCACGGGCAGCACGCGACCGCCCGCCGAGCGCGCGGCTTGACTCAATCGGCGATGCGGCCGCGCACCATCACCCACTCGACCTTTTCCAGCGCCGTGACGTCGGTCAGCGGGTCGCCCGATACCGCGATCATGTCGGCCGACAGTCCCGGCGCGATGCGGCCGATCTGATCCTCCATCGACAGCGCCCGCGCCGCGACCGTCGTCGCGCTCGCCAGCGCCTCGCGCGGGGTCAGCCCGGCCTTGACCAGCAGCGCGAACTCGCCGGCGTTGCGGCCATGCTCGAAGACGCCGGCGTCGGTGCCGAAGGCGACCGGGACGCCGAGCGCCTTGGCGCGCGTCACCGCCTTGCCGACCTCGCCCAGCGTCATGCGAACCTTTTCCTCGACCGTCGGCGTGAAGATGCCCTTGCCGAGCCGCTCGCGCACCCCCTCGAACGCCATCAGCGTCGGGACGAGATAGGTGCCCTTCGCCTTCATCACCTTCAGCGCCGCGTCGTCGGCGAAGGTGCCGTGGTCGATCGTATCGATCCCTGCCGCGGCGGCGTCCTCGATCCCGCGCGCGCCATGGGCGTGCGCCATCACCTTCAGCCCCAGCGAATGCGCCGTGTCGGCAATGCTTTGCAGTTCGGCCTTGGAGAAATGCCCTTCGAGCCCGCGCCCCTGCTGCGACAGCACGCCGCCGGTCGCGGTGATCTTGATGACGTCCGCGCCGGCGCGCGACGCCTTGCGGACCTTCTCGGCGCATTCGACCGGCCCGGTGCAGCTGTAGCCCGAACCGAGCAGCGCGTTCACATCCTCGCGAAAGCCGGTGGCGTCGCCATGCCCGCCGACGATCGACAGGCCGGGACCGGCGGCGATGATGCGCGGACCCTCGATGAAGCCGGCGGCGGTGCCGCGGCGCAGCGAAAAGGCGCCATATTGCGACGATCCCGCCTCGCGCACCGTGGTGAAACCGGCGCGCAGCGTGATGGCGGCATTCTTCACCCCGACGACGACGCCCCATTCGCTCGGCTCGACCGCGCGGTTGCGATAGTCGCCGCCCGGATCGCCGGTCAGGTGGACGTGCAGGTCGATCAGGCCGGGGAGCAGCGTCCGTTCGCCCAGGTCGACGACCTCGGCCCCGGCGGGCGCCTCGGCGCGGCCGGGGACGATCGCGACGATGCGGTCGTCGGTGACGGTGACGGTCGAGGGGCCCAGCGTGGGCTTTTCGGCGTCGGCGATCACCCGCCCGGCATAGATGACGACGGTCTTCGCCTCGGCGGCCGTGGCGAACAGCGCCAGCATCGCGGCGGCGGCCAGTCCCGGTTTGCGCATGTCTCTCCCCCTTGCTCGATGCGCCATGGTGGCGCGGCGGACGGGGGAGGGCAAGCGCATAAAGAAGGGCCGGCAAAGCCGGCCCTTCGCAACTCTGGTCTTCGCGCGGTTACCAGAAGAAGTCGTGGATCACGTCGACCACCTGGCCCGTGTAGATATCGACGAGCAGCGCATCGTCATAATAGCGCACCCAGCGATAGGAGCCATAGGCCGGCGGCAGGCGGTAATACCAGGGATCGTTGATCCAGTAGCGCTGGCCGTAGAAGAGCGAGCCCAGAGTGAAACCGATGCTGAACCGCGTGTAGCGGTGGTTGTGATAGGGCGCGTAATAGCGCGGCAGGCGGTAATAATTGCGGTTCGTCTGGCGATAGCTGCGCCAGTCGTAGCGCCGGTCGTTGCGCCATTCGCGGTTCCAGTTGTTGCCGCGATTGCGGTTGTCACGATAGTTGCGGTTGTCACGATAGTTGCGGTCGCGGTCGTAGCGGTTGTTGTTGCCGCGATCCCAGCGGCGGTCGCCCTGGTTGTTGTTGCGGTCGCGATTCCATTGCTGGTTGCCCTGGTTGTTGCGGTTCCGGTCCCATTGACGGTTGTCCCGGCCGTCGCGGTTGCGGTCAACACCCCCGCCCTGACGCTGGGCCTGCTGGCGCTGCGCCTGCTGACGTTGGGCCTGCGCATTGCGGTCGCGGTTCAGCGACCAGTCGCGGCGCTGGGCCTGCTGCGGCTGGGGCCGCTGGCGTTCGGCCTGCTGCTGGCGCGGTTGCTGGACCTGCTGACGCTGGACTTGCTGGCGCTGCTGCTGGCGCGGCTGTTCGCGCTGCACACGCTGTTCGCCGCCGCGGTCGCCGCGGTTCATGCCGGGGCCGCGATTGCCGCCGCGGTCCCCGCGGTCGCCGCGCTGACCCCATTGCTGGCCGTCGCGCGCCTGCGCGAAGGCCGGGGTGATCGGGGTGAGCATCGTCGCGGCGATGAGCAACCCACCGATAAGCTTCTTCATCCTGTGTCTCCGAGCACGCGTCCCGTGGCCGGCGGGCAGCCGGCCGGGAAGATGAAAGAAAGTTAAGCCCCGCAAGATGAGTGACGGCTGAACCGCCATGTTGCCTGCGGTTCAGCTAGATGAACGGCAAGGCTTTCAATCGCGCGGCGGCACGCGCATCGCCGGGACCGCGCCGGCGGCGTCCTGCGGGCGGATGCCCGGCGGCGGCGCGGCGGCGATGCGCTCCTCGCCGCGCAGCACACGGCTGGCCAGGCGGATCGCGGCGCGGATGCGCGGATAGGTGCCGCAGCGGCAGATTCCCGTCATCGCCGCGTCGATCTCGGCGTCGCTCGGATTGCGGTTGGTGCGCAGCAGGGCGGCCGCCGCCATGATCATCCCCGACTGGCAGAAGCCGCATTGCGGCACCTGCTCGGCGACCCATGCCTGTTGCACCGGATGACTGCGGTCGCGCGACAGTCCCTCGATCGTCGTGACGAAGCGCCCCTCGCATTCGGCGATGGTGACCAGGCAGCTGCGAATCGCCTCGCCGTCGATGTCGACGGTGCAGGCGCCGCAGTCGCCGGTGCCGCAGCCATATTTGGTGCCGGTCAGGTTCGACGCGTCGCGCAGCGCCCAGAGCAGCGGCGTTTCCGGGTCCATCCGATATTCGACCGGCCGCTCGTTGACCGAGAATCGTGTCATGCGTGGGTCAATAGCCGACTGACCGGCGTAGAGCCTGCTTTTTCTTCGGAGGCTCCGTCATTGCGAGGAGCGAAGCGACGAAGCAATCCAGAGGCGATTATATATCTTGCAAATCCAGACGGCCCCCCGGTTGCCGGCGTGAAATTCCTCCCCGGAACGGGGAGGGGGACCGCGAAGCGGTGGAGGGGCCGGGACGATGCGTGGTGACGAGAGGTTTCGACCCCTCCGTCAGCCCTGCGGGCTGCCACCTCCCCGTTCCGGGGAGGAACTCAGGCCCGTGACCGCCCATCCCCGCCTTGTGTTTGCAAACGAATAGTCACCAATCCAGAGCGGTGTCGTGCTGCTCTGGATTGCTTCGCTGCGCTCGCAATGACGAGTAAATAGGGACTGTCCCTATTTATCGGCCGGATCAGTCACGCCAGCTCGTGTCGATCTTGTCGACCTTGCGCACCATCGCCTCGAATTCGGCGCGGCCCGATCCGCCGGGGATCTGCGCCATATACAGGTCGCGCTGATGCACCTTGATCACCTCGTCGGGGACGAGGATCGGCTTGCCCATGCTCATCGTCGCGAGCTGGATCTCGCAAGCGCGCTGCAGCGCCCAATATTTGATGAAGGCGTCGGGCAGCGTCTTGCCCATCACCACGGGGCCGTGGTTCTTCAGCATCAGGATGCGCTTGTCGCCCAGATTCTCCAGCAGACGGACGCCCTCCTCCTCGCGCACCGTCACGCCCTCGAAGTCGTGATAGGCGAGCTGGCCCATGAAGTTGCAGGCATAGAAGTTGGTCGGTTGCAGCCCGCCTTCCAGCCCGCACACCGCCATCGTCGCGGTGGTGTGGGTGTGGATGATCGCATGGGCGTCGTCCAACGCACGATGGAACAGGCTGTGCTGGACGAAACCCGCCTTGTTGACGTGCCAGGGGTTGTCGGCGTCGACCTTGTTGCCGTCGATGTCGATCTTGATCAGGCTGGACGCGG
>CALMYE010000115.1 GCA_937873425.1 uncultured Sphingopyxis sp.
GCGCCCTTAGCGGCCCGGCGCCCGCGAAGCAAGCCGGTTGGACCGAAACGCCAAAAGCGACGAAGCGAAACCGGTTTGACGCATCGGTCCAATATGCCCCCGGCGGCCGGCGGCATAGGAGCGCCCATGATGAATATCGATCGATCCGAACCACCATCCGGCCCCGCATCGCCCTGCCGCAATACGGCGACGGCACCGCGCCGTGCGACGCCCTGCACCGGCCTGTTCGGCTGGCGCAAGGATGCAGGACCACCGCCGAAGAGCAAGGACAAGGACAAGGAATAAAATGCTTGCGTGTCCCCGCGAAGGCGGGGACCCATCTCCCGCCGGTTCCACATAGCGCCGACCGGAGATGGGCTCCCGCTTTCGCGGGAGCACTAAGCTTTCGCACTGAAAAGGCCGTTCCCTAATCCCGCGCCCGCCCGGTAAGCAACGGCCAGGGGTTGATCGGCTCGCCCGCCCGCCAGTCGCTGCCGGGTTCGGTGCGCAGTATCTGGAAATGCAGATGCGGATAGGCGGGATCGGCGTTGCCGCTGACACCCACCACCCCGATCACCTCGCCGCGCTTCACCCGCTGCCCTTCGGCAAGGCCGCGACGATAGCCTTGCAGATGCGCGTAATAGAGCATCAGCCGCCCGTCATCCGACCGTTGATAAATGGTGTGACCGCCACGATCGGACGCGAGCAGTCTTTCGATCCGCCCATCCGTCGCCGCCAGCACCGGCGTGCCCACAGGCGCCGGAATGTCGATAGCGCGGTGCCTCCGCCCCTGCCCGCGCACCTTGTCCCAGCTGTCGATCAATTCGGATGCGCGAATGCCCTGCACGGGCACGACCAGCGGCGGGATGCTGCCGGCGCCCGCTTTCGCCCACAGGGCGACGGCGAACAGCCCAGCCGCGCCCGCCTTCACCCCTTCAACAGCACGTCGAAGCGCCGGACCGCCGCCGCCGGCCCTTCGGGATCGTTCCAGACCGCACCCGACACCGCCAGAAAATCGGCGCCCGCCTCGATCAACAGCTTTGCATTGTCAGGCGTGATCCCGCCGATCGCAACGCAGGGCAGTTCGAACAGCCCCTGCCACCACGTCAAAGTCTCGGGCTCGGCGCGATGTTCGACCGCCTTGGTGGTCGTCGGAAAGAAAGCGCCAAAGGCGACATAATCGGCCCCCGCATCGCCCGCCTCCATCGCGAGATGCCGACTGCCGTGACAGGTCACGCCAATCTGCGCGCCCGGCCCGAGCAGGCTGCGCGCCTCCCTCGGATCACCATCGCCCTGCCCCAGATGGACGCCGTCGGCCTTCAACCGCTTCGCGAGCGCCATGTCGTCGTTGACGATGAAGGCAACGTCGTGCGCGGCGCAGATCGCCTGCAACGGTTCGGCAAGCCGGGCCGCCTCGTGCTGATCGACGCCCTTCACCCGAAACTGAAAGGCCGCGACCGGCGCGGCGGACAGCGCAGCCTCCAATCGCTCGGGAAAATCACCGCCCACATCGAGCGGAGAAATCAGGTAAAGCTGGCACGAATAGGGTTTGGGGGGCGTGGTCATGGCGGGTTCATAGCGACGGTGTCAGACGCGGGCAAATGAGGAAAACGTCCCGCCTTGTCATTCCGGCACTTGTCGCCGCCTTCGCCCTGTCGGCCTGCGCCGGGACACCGCGGCAAACGGTGCTGGCCGATGCAGGCAACGTCGCGCTCGGCCAGCGTGCCTATGCCGACGGGCCGATCATCGAGCCGGTCGAAGTGCTGGAGGACAGCCGGTGCCCGACGAACGCGCGCTGTATCTGGGCAGGCCGGGTGCGGGTGAAGATGCTCTGGCATCGCCCGACCGGAGAAAAGCAGCCGTTCGAGGTGATGCTGGGCGAGACGACCCCGCTAGCGGACGGCGCGATCCGGCTGGAGTCGGTGCGGCCGGAGAAGATGACGGATGTGGCGTTGAGACCCAAGGATTATCGCTTCTCGTTCAGCTTCACAGGCGGGCTCTAACCCAGTCTCAAAAGGGTCGTGTGTCCCCGCGAAGGCGGGGACCCAGAGCGGCCTTGCGCTGTTCCGCTCTGGGTCCCCGCCTTCGCGGGGACGCGCGGCTTTTCAGTCAAAGATAATCACGCTTTATCGCACCCGCGCGAGCACAAATCCGTCCCAACCCTTCGTCCCCACCGTCTGCACCGCCGTCGCATTGAGGTGCGGGTTCGCCGCCAGCATGTCGAACAGCGCCCGCGTGCCGACGATCCGTTCGTCGTCGCTGTCCGCCTCCAGCACCCCGCCCTCGCGCACGACATTGTCGACGACGATCGCGGTGCCGCTGCGCCCGAGCCGGATCGCCTCGGCGACATAAAGCGCGTTGCCCTGCTTGTCGGCGTCGATGAAGACGAAGTCGAACGGCACCCCGTCCGCCATCGTGGCGAGGCTGTCGGCGGCCGCGCCCACGCGGATATCGACCTTGTCGGACACCCCGGCCCGCTCCAGATTTTCGCGCGCCACCGCCGCATGGTGCGGCTCCAGTTCCAGCGTCACCAGCCGCCCGTCGCTTGGCAAGGCTCGCGCCAGCCAGATCGTCGAATACCCGCCGAGCGTGCCGACTTCGAGAATGCGTTTCGCCCCCGCGATCCGCGCGAACAGGAAGAGCATCTTGCCCTGCGCCGGCGACACGTCGATCGGCGGCAGGCCTTTGGCTTCATTGTTCGCAAGCGCGGCGGCAAGCGCATCATCGTCGCCGAGCAATCTCCCGGCGATATAGTCGTCGACGGCCTGCCAGCCGCCTTCCATCAGGCGACCGAAGCCGCGTGAATCTCATCGATCGCGCCGCCGAGCGAGGCGTTGAATTCCTCGTCGCTCATCTGATGCCGCAGATCTTCCAGCAAGGCGCGGCTGAAGCTCGCGATGATGCCGGGATTCTTCGCCAGCTCGACGCAGGCCTCGGGCCGCGCAAAACCGCCCGACAGCGCGACGACGCGCAGCACCTTGGGATGATCGACCAACGGCTGGAACAGTCCGGCTTCGGTCGGCAGCGACAATTTCAGCATCACCGGCGCGCCGGCCCAGGCATCGAGCGCGGCGAGTGTTTCCTCGATCAGCAGGCGGTCAGCCGCATCGCGCTCGGGGCTCTTGATGTTCACCTCGGGCTCGATGATCGGAACCAGCCCATGCGCCGCGATGCGCGCGGCTTCCGCGAACTGCTGTTCGACGATCGCCTTCACGCCCGCCGAATTGGCGAGGTTGATAACGCTGCGCATCTTGGTCCCGAACACGCCCTCGGCGACGGCGCGCGCGCACAGATCGTCGAGGCCCGGGTTCGGCTTCATCAACTGCACGCCGTCGGCTTCGTCCTCCAGCCCCTTGTCGACCTTCAGGAACGGCACCACGCCGCGCTCCCACAGCAGCGCCGGCACCGGCTTGCCGCCCGCCTCGCCGTCCATTGTGCGTTCGAACAGGATCGCGCCGATCACCTTCTCACCGTTGAAGCAGGGCGCGGTGACGATGCGGCTGCGCATCGCGTGGATCAGGCCGAACATTTCCTCGTCGTTGGAAAAGGCGTCCGCCTCTATGCCGTATCCCTTCAATGCCTTGGGCGTCGAACCGCCGCTCTGGTCGAGCGCGGCGATGAAGCCCTGCCCCGACTTGATCTGTTCCAGCATCTCGGCATTGGCGGTGGTCATAATATCTCCGTGACTTTGCATAGGTATGCGGTGGCGCGCATAGCCGCCCGGCGGGCCGGGTGCAATGCGCGGGGAAATCAGCCTGTCAGCGCGTCCACGCCCGGCAGCGGCTTGCCCTCCATCCATTCGAGGAAGGCGCCGCCGGCGGTCGAGACGAAGGTGAAATCATCCGCGACCCCGGCATGGTTCAGCGCCGCGACGGTGTCGCCGCCGCCAGCGACCGAGATCAGCGAGCCCTCGCGCGTCAGCGCCGCCGCCGTCTTCGCCAGCGCGACGGTCGCGGCATCGAAGGGTGGGGTCTCGAACGCGCCGAGCGGGCCGTTCCACACGAGCGTGCGGCAATTCTTGAGCACATCGGCGAGTGCCTCGACCGCGGCGGGACCGACGTCGAGGATCATCTCGTCGGCGGCGACCTCATGGACGTTGACGGTGCGCGTCGGCGGATTGGCGGCGAACTGCGTCGCCACCACGACGTCATAGGGCAGATGGATGGTGCAGCCCGCGGCATCGGCGGCGTCGAAGATCGCATTGGCGGTTTCGACCAGATCATGCTCGCACAGCGACTTGCCCACATCGACCCCGCGCGCGGCGAGGAAGGTGTTCGCCATGCCGCCGCCGATGATCAGATGATCGACCTTGCCGACGAGATTGCGGAGCACGTCGATCTTCGACGACACCTTGGCGCCGCCAACGACTGCCGCGACCGGATGCGCCGGATTGCCGAGCGCTGCGTCGAGCGCCTTCAGCTCCGCCTCCATCGCCCGGCCCGCATAGGCCGGCAACCGCCGCGCGATGCCCTCGGTCGAGCCATGCGCGCGGTGCGCGGCGGAGAAGGCATCGTTGACATAGAGGTCGCCGATCTCGGCCAGCGCATCGGCGAAGGCCGGGTCGTTCTTCTCCTCGCCGGAGTGGAAGCGCGTGTTCTCCAGCACCGCGACATCGCCGGGCGCCAGCACCACGAGTCCCGCCTTCGCGCCCTCGCCGACGCAGTCGGAAACGAACATCACCCCATGACCGAGCACATCGGCGACCGCGTCGATCACCATGCTGAGCGACTGGGTCGAATTCTTCGCGCCCTTCGGCCGCCCGAAATGGGCGAGCAGCAGCACGATCGCCCCCTTGTCCGACAGTTCGCGGATCGTCGGCATCGCCGCGCGGATGCGCGTGTCGTCGGTGACCGAACCGTCCGACATCGGCACGTTGAGATCGACGCGCACCAGCACCTTCTTGCCGGTGACGTCGCCGATATCGTCGAGGGTCCTGAACCCAGCCATTGCGGCCTCCCCAGAAGGCTTAGAGCAGCTTCGCGATCACGCCCGCGGTGTCGACCATGCGGTTCGAGAAGCCCCATTCATTGTCATACCAGCTGACGACGCGTACCAGCTTGCCTTCCAGCACCGCGGTTTCGAGGCTGTCGATCGTCGAGCTCGCCGGGCAATGGTTGTAGTCGATCGACACCAGCGGCTCGTCCGAAAAGGCGAGAACGCCCTTCAGCGCGCCTTCCGATGCGTCCTTGAGCAGCTTGTTCACTTCCTCGACGCTGGTGTCGCGCTTGGGCGTGAAGGTCAGGTCGACCAGGCTGACGTTCGGGGTCGGCACGCGGATCGCCGAGCCGTCGAGCTTGCCCTTGAGTTCGGGCAGCACCTCGCCGACCGCGCGAGCGGCGCCGGTCGTCGTCGGGATCATCGACATGCCCGCGGCGCGCGCGCGGCGCATGTCGCTGTGGATCTGGTCGAGGATCTTCTGGTCGTTGGTATAGGCGTGGATCGTCGTCATCAGCCCGCGCTCGATGCCCAGCGTGTCGTTCAGCACCTTGGCGACCGGCGCCAGGCAGTTGGTGGTGCAGCTCGCGTTCGACACGATCCTGTGGTCGGCGGTCAGCTTGTCGTGGTTGACGCCATAGACGACGGTCAGGTCGACGCCCTTCGCCGGGGCCGAGATCAGCACGCGCTTGGCGCCGGCGGCGAGATGCTTGCCCGCGCTCTCGGCATCGGCGAAGAAACCCGTGCATTCGAGCGCGATATCGACGCCCAGTTCGCCGTGCGGCAGGTTTGCGGGGTCGCGCTCCTTGGTCACGCGGATCGCCTTGCCGTTCACGACCATCGTGTCGCCCTCGGCCGACACCTCACCCGGGAACGGGCCGTGGACGCTGTCGCGCTTGAACAGCAGCGCGTTGGCCTTGGCGTCGGCGAGGTCGTTGATCGCCACCAGTTCGAGGCCGCAATCGGGGCGTTCGAGGATGGCGCGCGCCACCAGGCGGCCGATGCGTCCGAAACCGTTGATCGCGACTTTCACTGCCATGTCGAAAATTCCTTTCTGCGAGGGTGGCCGGTCCTTAAGCGCCGAGCCGTGCCAATATCTGCGGTGCGATAGCATCGGCGGTCAGGCCGAAATGCCTGAATAGGTCTTCAATGGGTGCCGAAGCGCCGAAACTGTCGATGCCGAAGCGCAGCCCGTCGCGGCCGGTATAGCGCTCCCAGCCGAAGGTGGTGCCGGCTTCGATCGAGACGATCAGCGCGTCGCGCGGCAGAATGTCGGCTTGATATGCAGCCGTCTGCTCGTCGAACAATTCGGTCGAGACCATCGAGACGACGTCGGCGCCCTGCCCCGCACCCTCCAGCCTGTCGGCGATTTCGAGCGCCAGCGACACTTCGGAGCCCGTCGCGACCAGCACGACCTTGCGCGCCGCCGTAGCATCGCGCAGGCGGTAACCGCCTTTCAGGCAAAGATTTTCCGTGACGTCATGACGCAGTGGCGGCAGATTCTGCCGCGTCAGCGCGAGCAGCGACGGCCGGTCCGCCTGCGCCAGCGCGATCGCCCAGCATTCGGCGGTCTCGACCGCGTCGGCGGGGCGCATGACGAGCAGGTTCGGCATCGCGCGCAACGACTGGAGATGCTCGATCGGCTGGTGCGTCGGCCCGTCCTCGCCCAGCCCGATGCTGTCGTGCGTCATCACATAGACGACGCGCTGGCGCTGCAGCGCCGACAGGCGGATCGCCGGGCGGCAATAATCGGCGAAGACCAGGAAAGTGCCGCCATAGGGGACGACGCCGCCATGCAGCGCCATGCCGTTCATTGCCGCCGCCATGCCGAACTCGCGGATGCCGTAGTAGATATAGCGGCCCGAATAATCTTCCTTTGTCAGTGGCTTGGTGGACGAAGTTTTGGTATTGTTGGAACCCGTCAGGTCGGCGCTGCCGCCGACCAGCGCCCCGATATCGGTGGTCAGCGCGGTCAGCGCATTTTCCGACGCCTTGCGCGTCGCGACCTTCGGCGGATCGGCGACGAGCCCGTCGAGATAGGCTTTGAAGGCATCGCCCGGAACGGTCTTGCCGGCCAAGCGATCCTCAAATTCTTTTTTCTTTTCGTTGTTTGCAAAGCGCTCTTTCCATTCGGCATGCAGGGCCTTGCCCTTCTCGCCGAAGGCTGCCCACGCCGCCGCCACGTCGGCGGGCACGACGAACGGCTCGGCATCCCACCCGATATTCGCGCGCGTCGCCGCGATCTCGTCGGCGCCGAGCGGCGAGCCGTGCGTGGCTGAGGTGCCCTGCTTGTTCGGGGCGCCGAAGCCGATCAGCGTCCGGCAGGCGATCAGCGACGGACGGTCGTCGGCCAGCGCCGCGTCGATCGCGCGGCGGATATCGGCGGGGTCGTGCCCGTCGCAGCTTTCGACATGCCAGCCTGTCGCGGCATAGCGTGCCTTGATATCCTCGCTCGTCGACAGGTCGGTCGATCCGTCGATGGTGATCCTGTTGTCGTCCCACAGCACGGTCAGGCGGCCGAGGCCGAGGTGCCCGGCCAGCCCGATGGCTTCGTGGTTGATGCCCTCCATCAGGCACCCGTCGCCCGCGATCACCCAGGTGCGATGATCGACCAGATCGTCGCCATAGAGCGCGTTGAGGTGACGCTCGGCGATCGCCATGCCGACGGATGTTGCGAGTCCCTGCCCCAGCGGTCCGGTCGTCGTCTCGACCCCCGCCAGCTCGAAATTCTCGGGATGCCCGGCGCAGGGACTGTGCAGCTGGCGGAAATTGCGGATGTCGTCGATCGTCGGCCGCGCATAGCCCGCGAGGTGCAGCGTCGCATAGGCAAGCATCGAACCATGCCCCGCCGACAGGACGAAGCGGTCGCGGTCGGCCCATGCCGGATCGCTGGGATCGAACTTCAGATAGTCGGAATAAAGCACCGTCGCGACGTCGGCCATGCCCATCGGCATCCCCGGATGGCCGCTGTTGGCGGCCTGGACCGCGTCCATCGCAAGCGCCCGGATGGCGTTGGCGAGCTGACGTTCGGGCAATGTCATATGTCCCCCGGGAAAGGATTGGCGGCTGGCCGGATTCGGTGGGGACAGCCCTTTGCGGGGGGAGGCCGCGGAGTCAACCGCTGGCGGCAAGAAATGCGCGCTTGAGGGCGCAATTCCCCGCTGCTACGCCCTGCATATGGAACTCGACGACGCCAGCCTCGCCATCGGCCGCATCGAGCGGGCCTTGAGCCGGATCGAAAAGGCGCTCGCCGAACGCCCGGCAGCCGCCGCGACCGCTCTTCCCGCCGCCGAACAGTCGGCGCTCCAGCGCGAAGTGACGGCGGTGATCGGCGAGCTCGACCGGCTGATCGCGGAGGCGAAACATGGCTGACGTCAAGCTGACCATCGCCGGACGTCCCTATGACGTGCATTGCGCCGACGGACAGGAGGCGCAGCTGGTGCAGCTCGCCGCGCTCGTCGATGCGAAAGCGCGCGGGGTCCAGGGCGGCACCGAGGTGCGCCAGCTGCTCTTTGCCGCGCTGATGCTCGCCGACGAAACGCACGAGGCGCAGAACAAGGCGGGCAGCGCCGAACCCCAGCTCGATTCGCTGCGCGCCGCCGTCGCGCTCGCCGAAAGCCGCGAGGCGGCGGCGCAGGACGAACTGCGTGCGGCGAAAGCGGAGGCCAGGGCCGCGGCAGCACGCGAACAGGCGGCGCTCGCCGAAGTCGAAAAGCTGCGCCAGGGCGCCCCCGTCGTTCCCGCGGCGCCGGCCCCCGCGCACGACCGCGCGCTGCTCCAGATCGCCGACCGCATCGAAGCGCTTGCCGCCAAAGTCGAGCAAATGGCTTGAGCCATACGCTCCGCGCCCCTACATAGGCGGCGGCGGGTACTGCCCGGCACGAGCCGCTGCGAATATCCCTGAGGCGATACATCATCCAAGGGAGCTGTCCCTGCCCGGGCCCTGGCCCGACGTATATGGCCCCCACCTGACGTTACTGGCGTCAGAGGATCTTCCGGCAAACGACCCATGGTGGTCCCGCCACCCACCTGCGGAAAGGCCCCAGCGGAAAGGCCAATGCACGGCATGACCGATCCGGCCGAAACCAAACGGCAGTTGCGCGAGAAACTCCGCTTCCGCCGCCGCCATTTCGCCGCCAATCTGGACGGCATGGCGCGGCTGGCAGCGTTCAGCGTGCTGCCCGAACCGCTTGCCGAAACAGTGCGCGCGCATGCTATTGTTGCCGCCTATGTTGCCCAAGGCGACGAGCCCGACATGCTGCCGGCGCTCGAACCGCTCGGCGCCCTCGCCCTCCCCCATCATGACGGCCGCGTGGACTGCATGACCTTCCGCCGCTGGCGCCCGGACGAACCGCTCGTCAAAGGCCCCTGGGGGACGATGCAGCCTGCCGAGGCGGCCGAAGCCGTGCTTCCGGCGCTTCTCTTCTGCCCGCTCGTCGGTTTCGATCGTCGTGGCGGGCGGCTCGGTCAGGGCGGCGGCCATTACGACCGCTGGTTCGCCGCATATCCCGACGCGCTGCGCATCGGCGTCGGCTGGTCGGTGCAGGAGGTCGATGCGGTGCCCGCCGAACCGACCGACGTCGCGCTCGACGCGGTGCTGACCGAACAGGAATATATCATCACCGGAGAGCGTTTGTGACCGACCCTTCCCTCACCCCGCACCAGCCAAGCTGGCGCAAGCCCGCGGGCATTTTCCTGATCCTGCTGCTGATCACCGCTTGGGTCGTGGGGGTTGCCAGCCTGTCGCCGTGGGTCGGGACATGGCCGGTTCTGGTGCAGGCGATCTTCTATCTGGCCGCCGGAATCCTGTGGCTGTGGGTGCTGCCGCTCAAGCGGTTGCTGCGCTGGATGGAATTGGGGCGGTGGCGCGATTAGAGCGTGATCGACTTTGAATGAGTCTTGTGCTCCCGCGAAAGCGGGAGCCCAGAGCGGCGCAAGCTGAAGTTGGTGTCATGACGCTCTGGGTCCCCGCCTTCGCGGGGACACATCAGTGTTTCACTCAAAGTCGATCACGCTCCAAGCGCCCCGCCGACCCGATTTCAAATCCTTGAAAGGCTCCCAAGCTGCGGTGGCCATTCCGTCCGTCCGGACGAGGAATGGCGCGAGTGACGGGGCTCGAACCCGCGACCTCCGGCGTGACAGGCCGGCACTCTAACCAACTGAGCTACACCCGCGTGTGCTCGGGAGAGGCGCCAATATGCCCCGCGCCTTTGCCTGTCAACCGTCAGCTTCGGGGGGTGCGCGATTTAATCGGTCGCGCATCTCGTCGGTCGTGGTCAGCGTGCCGCGCTCGAACAGGAAACCCGCCAGATCGGGGGTTCCGGTCGATTGCAGCACCGTCTGCAGGATCAACAGCAGCGGCACCGCGAGCAGCGCCCCCGGCGCGCCCCACACCCAGCCCCAGAAGCTGAGCGAGACGAGAATCAGCAACGGATTGACCGTCAGCCTTTTGCCAAGCACCAGCGGCGTGATCAGATTCGCCTCGACCGTGTGGACGCCGATGAAGATGATCGCCGGGAGCAATGCCAGCCCGACCGCGTCGAAGGTCATCAGCCCGCCGAGCCCGAGCAGCACCGATGCGACGATCGGCCCCAGATAGGGCACGAAATTGCACAGCGAGACGATCCCGCCCCACATGAAGGGCGACGGCATGCCGAGCGCCCACAGCAGCAGCGAGACCACCAGCCCCAGGATCGCGTTGATCATCGTGATCGTCGCCAGATAGTCGGCGGTCGCATCGACGACATTCTGGATCACCCGCGCGGTCTGCATCGCGCCGTCGAAGCTGCCCCGGCGGCGAATCGTCCCGCGCCGCAGCCGCGTCCATCCCGCGAGGAAGAAAAAGATCACCAGCACCGCGAAGAAGAGCTGGATCGCCGCCGACGGCGCCGCCGAGATGAAATAGTCGAGGATCGACGCGGGCGCCTGCGCCGCCACCGCCTGCGCGGTCGCCTCGGTTCCGGTCGCGACCGACATCAAGGTGCGGTCGACGAAGGATTGCAGCGTCGAATAGAAATCGATCAGCGGCGCGAGGTTGCTCTGGATGCGCGGGATCGAGTCGGGCAGCCGCGCGAACCAGCCGGTCGCCGGCACGACGATGATCGCGAGCGCCGCGTTGACCAGCGCCAGAAAGGCCGCGAGCGCGATAAAGGCGGCGAGCGCCGACGGCACGCCGCGCCGCTCGAGCCATTCGAGCAGCGGCACCAGCGCGATGGCGATGACGATCGCGGCGGTCAGCGGCAGGAAGAATTCGGCGCCCGCCCGCAAGGCGAAAGGCAGGCCGAAGCAGAAGGCCGCGCCCAGGATAAGCGCCAGCGCCGCGAGCAGCCGGTCGCGGCGGAAATCGTCGATCTCGATCTGGCGCAGCGGGTCGGCGGCGGGCGACCGCTTGCCCCTGTCCCCACTATCCTCGGCCACGCGGCGTGTCTCCCATGCTGACCGCCTTCCTTTAGGCGAGCTTGATGCGGCGCGCCAGATGGCAGCCCCGCACGGTCCCCGCACCGCCTTCTGTCCGGAAATGGACCAGAATCGCGCATGGTGACCGCCCTCTTAACCAGAAATTTCCCTTTTGCGGCGAAGAGCGGGTCAACGGACCAGCCATTCGGAGTTCAAGACCATGATGAAAGCGCCTGTGGGGGGCGCGTTGCATCGCCATCGCATCCCTGCCATTTCCACGCTCGCCCTCGCCGCCATGCTGGCCCTGCCGATGCAGGCCCAGGCCGCCGGCACCCGCGCGGGCTCGATCATCAGCAACACCGCGAGCGCCAGCTTCGACACCGGCGGCGGCGCGCAGACGGTCGACTCGAACACCGTCGACCTGCGCGTCGACGAACTCATCGACGTCGTCGTCGATTCGAGCGACCCCGCCGACGTCCCGACCACACCGGGCGCGACCAACCAGCTTTTGACCTTCTCGGTCACCAACAGCGGCAATGGCGAGGAAGGCTTCACCCTTTCGGCCATCGCGAACGGCGGCGGCGACGATTATGATCCGACCGTCACGCAGATCTACATCGACAACGGCGACGGCGTGTTCGACGCCGGCACCGACACGCTCTACACGCCCGGCGCCAATGATCCGGTGCTCGATCCCGACGAAAGCGTCACCGTCTTCGTGCTTTCGACGACGCCGGGCAGCGTCGTCGACGGCAACCGCGGCACCGTCAGCCTCGTCGCCACCTCGAAGACGGGCACGGGCGCGCCGGGGACGAGCTTCGCCGGACAGGGCGAAGGCGGCGGCGACGCCGTCATCGGCTCGACCGGCGGCGACGGGCAGGACATGGGAGCCTATATCGTCTCCGCCGCGACGGTCTCGCTGGTCAAATCGGCGGTCGTCGCCGATCCGTTCGGCGGCAGCGAGCCGGTTCCGGGGGCGACCATCACCTATACGATCGTCGCCACCGTCGCCGGCAGCGGCTCGGTCAGCGGCCTTGCGATCACCGACAATATCCCGGCCGACACCAGCTATGTCGCCGGTTCGCTGACGCTCGGCGGTTCCGGCCTGACCGACGCCGCCGACGGCGACGCCGGCGATTACAACGGCACGCGGATCAACGTCACGCTCGGCACCGTCGCCGGCGGCCAGACCCGCACCGTCACCTTCCGCACCACGATCGACTGAGGGAGCATGATATGCGCCGCCTTTTCCTGATCCTCGCCGCCGCGATCCTGCCCGGCCAGGCGCTTGCCGCCAACCAGGTCGCGCTCGACAACAGCGTGTTCGTCGAGCGCGTCACGACCGACGCCAACGGCAAGCAGCGCGTGAAGCTCGAAGAACCCAAGGTCGTCGTTCCCGGCGACAAGCTGGTCTTCGTGCTCAACTATCGCAACGCCAGCGCCCAGCCAGTGGACAAGTTCGTCATCACCAATCCGCTGCCCGACGCGGTGCGCTACGCCGATGCCGGCGATTCGCGCCCGCTGGTGTCGGTCGACGGCGGCAAGGCGTGGGGCCTGCTGACCGACCTGACCGTGCGCCAGCCCGACGGCACGACGCGTCCCGCGCAGCCGGCCGACGTCACGCACATCCGCTGGGCGTTCCAGCAGCCGATCCCGGCGGGCGCCTCGGGCAAGCTCATGTTCCGGGGAATCGTCAAATAACCCGATGACAAAAGCCGCCTGACGGTCGCCGGCGGTGGGGAATGGCGACCAACCAAAGCCTGGGAGTTCAGCTATGACCAAGCTGACTTATGTGGGCACCTTGGGTCTGGCGGCGACGATCTGTTTCGCCTCCGCGCCGGCGTTCGCCGCCGGCACGACCGCGGGTACCACCATCACGAATACCGCCACCGTCGACTATCAGGTCGGGGGCGTCAGCCAGACGCAGCAGACCGCGTCGGACAGCTTCGTCGTCGACCGCAAGATCAACCTTCTCGTCGAAGAGGTGGGGACCGTCACGACCGACGTCGTGCCGGGCCAGACCAACGCGGTGACGACGTTCCAGTTGACCAACCTGTCGAACGAAGGGCTCGACTTCCTGCTCGCCGCAACGCAGATCACCGGCGGCACGGCGGCGCATGGCGGCACCGACACGTTCAACGTGACGAACATCCGCATCTATCGCGACAATGCGGTGACCGGCACGGTCGGCAGCTGGGACCCGGGCGACGCCCTGGTCACCTATGTCGACGAGCTTGCGGCCGACGCGACCGCGCGGCTGTTCGTCGTCGCGGACATTCCCGGCGGCCTCGCCAACGGCGCGGTCGCGGGCGTCCAGCTGCGCGCCACCGCGCGCGAGGGCGGAACCGCCGGCTCGCAGGGCGCGGCGGTCACGCAGACCACCGGCGCCAACACCGCCGGCAAGGACACCGTCTTCGCCGACGGCATCGGCGTCAACGACGCCAACCGCGATGCCGCGCACAGCGCCGCCGACGACTATACCGTCCGCACGGCGACGCTGACCGTGACCAAGTCGAGCCGCGTGATCTCCGATCCGTTCAACCTGACCACGAATCCCAAGATGATTCCGGGCGCGACGGTCGAATATTGCATCGCGATCGCCAACAGCGGCAGCGCCGATGCGACCAGCGTGGCGATCAACGACAGCGTGCCGGCGCAGCTGACCTTCACCACCGGAACGATCCTGCTGAACGGCACGGTCACCGGCGGAACCTGCAACGCCGACGGCGCGGCGGGCGGCAGCTATGCGGCGCCGGTCGTGTCGGGGACGATCCCGACGGTGGCGGCGGGCGCGACGCGCACGCTGGTGTTCCGCGCGACGGTCAACTGACCGCCGAGACCAGGAAGGGCGCACCGCCGGATTAGCTCCGGCGGGCGCTCCCCCTTGCCCGGACCGATCATGCGCATCATCCCGAAATGCCTTGCCCTTGCGGCCGCGATCTTCACGGTGGCATCGCCCGCCGCGATGGCGGCGGCGCATGCGCAGACCATCTCCAACACCGCTTCGGCGGAATGGACGGTGGACGGCCGCACGGACCGGTCGCAGTCGAACCGGGTCGATGTGACGGTGACGCCGCGGCCGTCCGAGCGCCCGACGATCAGCACCTATCGCCTGACCGATAACCAGGGATCGAAGTCGGCGCCGGTGGTGCCGACGCGCTGCCAGGGGAATAGCGGGACAAGCCTGATCGAACCGCGCGGCGCCTTCGCCGCGCTGCCGACCGATCCGGCGTCGCTCCAGCCGACCGGCGATTTCCACGCCGGCGAGGTGCTGGTGGTCGGCGTAACGCTTGCGAGCGCCAACCGCGATCCCGGCGCGCGCGACACGCTCGACGTGGTGCTCGAACTCGAAAACGGCGACCGCGAGCGCATCACCCTGTCGGAAACCGCGGCGGACAGCGGCGAATTCATCGGCATCATCAATACCGTCGGCATCCCGCCGGCGCTGGTCGCGGGCGATTGCCGCCTGTCGGTCGCACCCGGATCGACGGTGACGATGCGCGTCGCCGACGCGGGCGACGCCAGCCTGGTCGCGACGGCGCGGATCAGCTTCCTCGTCGATCCCTTCGGCATCGTCTTCGACAGCGGCGACGGCGCGCCGGTGGCGGGCAGCCGGGTGACGATCGTCGATGCCGCGACCGGGCAGCCGGCGCAGGTGTTCGGCGACGACGGCGTCTCGGCCTATCCGTCCTCGGTCCTGACGGGCCAGAGCGTCACCGACAGCGGCGGCACCGTCTATGATTATCCGCCCGGCGACTATCGCTTTCCCTTCGTCGCGCCCGGCACCTACCGGCTCGTCGTCGAGCCCCCGGCTCCCTTCACCGCGCCCTCGACGGCGAATCCCGCCGATCTCGCCGGCTTCCGCCGCCCCGACGACGGCCTGCCCTATGCGATCACCGCAGGCAGCTATGGCGCGGCCTTCACGCTGAACGACCCGGCGCCGGTGCGCATCGACATTCCGGTCGACCGGCCGGGCGGCGCGCTCCTGCTGCGCAAGACCACCTCGACGCAGGTGGCGGTGCCGGGCGACGTGATCCAATACCGCATCGAGGTCGCCAACCCCGACGCGCAGCGCGCGACCGGCGCGGTGACGGTGACCGATGTCCTCCCGGTCGGCATGCGCCTGCGCGCCGATACGGTGCGCGTGAACGGCGTGCGGGTCGACGCCGCCATCGCCGCGAACGGCCGCGAGTTCGCGGTCACCCTGCCCGGCCTCGCGCCGTCGCAGACCGCCCTGCTGACCTATCTCGCCGAAGTCGTGGTGTCGGCGCGGCCGGGCAACGCCCTCAACCGCGCCACCGCCAGCGACAACCGCGGCGCGGCCAGCAATGTCGCCGAAGCGACCGTGTCGATCCGACGCGACCAGCTCGGCGACCGGATGACGATCATCGGCCGGATCACCGACGGTGGATGCGCCGTCGATCCGGGCAAGGCGCCGGGCATCGGCGGCGTCCGCGTGATGCTGCAGGACGGCAGCTACGCCGTCACCGACGAGGACGGCCGCTATCATTTCGAGAGCGTGCGCCCCGGCCTGCATGTCGTGCAGATCGATCCCTCGACGCTGCCGCTCGACCGCGAGGCCGTCGATTGCGCGGCGTCGACGGCGAGCGCCGGCAGCGCCGTCTCGCGCTTCGTCGAGGGACGCGGCGGCTCGCTGAAACGCGCCGATTTCCGGGCCATCGCCGGCGCGCCGCGCGATGCACCCAAAACCGCGTCGGTCGAAGCGCCCAAGGCGGTGAGCGATCAGGAAGCGGCGGGCGCCACGCGCGACTGGCTGACCGGTCAGGCGCCGGGCATCGGCTGGCTGTTCCCTGCCCCCGATCACAATCCTCGCGCCAAGGCGATCCGCGCCGCGATCAAGCACGCGCCGGGCCAGACGGTCGCGCTGACCGTCAACGGCAAGCCGGTCGATCCGCTCGCTTTCGAAGGCGCGCGCAAATCGGCGGACGGGCAGGTCGCGGTCAGCCTGTGGCGCGGCATCGAGATCCGCGAGGGCGAAAACCGCCTGGTCGCCGAGGTGAAGGACGCGAACGGCGCCCTCGTCGAGCGGCTGGAACGCCGCGTCCATTATTCGATCACCCCGATGCGCGCGGCGCTGGTGCGCGAAAAATCGGTGCTGATCGCAGACGGCGTGACGCGCCCGGTGATCGCGGTGCGGCTGACCGACCGCGACGGCAAGCCGATCCGCCACGGGCTGACGGGCGATTTCAGCGTCCCCGCGCCCTATTACCCCGCGATCGAGGCCGATGCGCAGCAGGCGCGCCAGCGTTCGGGCCTCGAAAAGGCGCGCCCGGTGTGGAAGGTGGAAGGCGACGAGGGGCTCGCCTTCATCGAGCTCGAACCGACGACCGCTTCGGGCACGCTCAGCATCGACTTCGCCTTTCGCGACGACAAGGTCGAACGCAGGCAGACGCTCGAAATGTGGCTCGACCCCGGCGATCGCCCGTGGACCGTGGTCGGCTTCGCGGCCGGCACGCTCGGCTACAACACGCTCGACGACCGGATGGAGCCGGTGGCGGAGGATCTGGGCGACCTCAACGCCGACGCCCGCCTTGCCCTCTATGCGAAGGGAAGAGTGCGCGGCAAGTGGCTGATGACGCTCGCCTATGACAGCGACAAGGAAGCCGACGACGCGCGCTTCGGCGGCGTGATCGACCCGCGCGCCTATTACACCATCTACGCCGACCGCAACGAGACGCGCTACGACGCCGCCTCGGTGCGCAAGCTCTATCTGCGCCTCGAACGGTCGCAATTCTATGCGATGTTCGGCGATTTCGAGACGGGCATCTCCGAACCGCAGCTCGCCCGCTACCAGCGTGCGCTGAACGGCGGAAAGGCCGAATATCGCGGCCGCAATGTCGCGGCGACCGCCTTTGTCGCCGACACCCCCTATCGCTTCCGCCGCGACGAGATTCAGGGCAACGGCCTGACCGGCCCCTATCAGCTCGGCGCGAAGGACATATTGCCCAACAGCGAGCGCATCACCATCGAGACGCGCGA
This sequence comes from uncultured Sphingopyxis sp., assembly GCA_937873425.1. Lineage (GTDB taxonomy): Bacteria > Pseudomonadota > Alphaproteobacteria > Sphingomonadales > Sphingomonadaceae > Sphingopyxis. The sequence goes on from CALMYE010000115.1 coordinate 17,311, forward strand.
CCGGCTGCACAGCGAACGCCTCGTCGCCAGCGTCACGCTGACCCGCCACATCGATTATGACATCGACTATCTGGCGGGCACATTGCGGTTCCGCGAACCGGTGCTCAGCCGCTCGTCGGCGCTCGATCCGCAGTTCATCGTCGCCGAATATGAGGTCGACGGCACCGGCGAGCGCGTGCTGAACGCCGGCGGCCGCGTCAGTTATCAGACCGATGACGAGAAACTACGGGTGGGCGCGACGCTGATCCGCGACGAGGACAGCAGCACGAAGACCAGCCTGGGCGGCGTCGATGCCCGCTATCGTCCGAATGTCGATACCGAGGTGCGCGCCGAACTGGCCGTCAGCGATTCGAAGACCAAAAGCGGCGCCAATGCCGTCGCGGCAGGCACCGCCAAGGCATGGCTGATCGAGGCCGAGCATCACAGCCGCAACGCCGACGTTCTCGCCTACGTCCGCGAGCGCCAGTCGGGCTTCGGCGCCGGCCAGCTCAACAAGGGCGAGGACGGCACGCGCAAATTCGGCTTCGACGCACGGTTGCGCGCCAGCCGCACCCTGTCGGTCACCGGCAGCGCGTGGCAGGAGGATTATCTCGATCATGGTGCCCGCCGCCGCGCCGCCCGCGCGCTCGTCGAATATGACAATGGCACGACCGTGGCCCGCGCGGGCCTGACCCACGCCGACGATCGCCTGTCGGACGGTTCGGCCAACCGGTCGAATATCGTCCAGCTCGGCGCGACGCAGCGGCTGTTCGACAAAAAGCTCGAGCTCGACGCGCAGACCGAATTCGCTCTGGGCGGCGAGGATGCCAGCGTCGACTTTCCGACCCGCCACCGGCTCGGTGCGCGCTTCGCGATCACGCGCGACGTCAACCTCGTCGGCAGCTACGAAATCGCCGACGGCGACAGCGTCAAGGCACGCACCGCGCGGCTGGGCTTCGACCTCGCCCCCTGGGCCGGCGCACGGCTGCTCGCGACCGCCAACCGGCAAGAGATCGGCGAATATGGTCCGCGCAGCTTCGCCGCCTATGGCCTGTCGCAGTCGCTGAAGCTCGGCGGGCGGTTGACCGTCGACGTGTCGCTCGATGGCAACCGTACGCTCGGCGGGATTCGGGCGAGCGACGTGCTGAACCTCGACCAGCCGGTCGCGTCGGGCGGCTTCCTCGGCCAGAACGGCACGATCACCGAGGATTTCGTCGCGATCAGCACCGGCGCCACCTGGCGCGCCGACCGCTGGACGCTGACCGGCCGCGCCGAATATCGCGATGGCGAGACCGCGAACCGCTATGGCCTGACGCTCGGCGGCCTGCGCCAGCTCGGCGAAGGCCGCGCGCTCGGCGCGCTCTTCACCTATGCCAGGGCGAGCGGCAGCGGCACGACGCCGACGACCGAGGTGATGCAGTTCGAGATGAGCTGGGCGCACCGTCCCGCCGGCTCGCGCGTGTCGTGGCTCGACAAGGCCGAGTTCCGCTCGGACAAGCTGCGCGGCGGCATCGCCGGTCAGCCGGGGCCGATCGGCGGCCCGTCGCTGACGATCGACGGCGACGCGACGAGCCGCCGCCTGCTCAATAGCCTGTCGCTGAACTGGACGCCGCTCGGCGACCGCCGCGGCGAGGGCAAGAGCTGGTATGAGCGCGGCGAGTTCGGCCTCTTCTGGGGGACCCGCTATAATTTCGACCGCTTCGGCGCGGACGATGTGAAGGGCTGGTCGAACCTGCTCGGCGCCGATTTCCGGTTCAACCTGTCGGAGCATGTCGATGTCGGCGCCTCGGGCAGCGCGCGGATCGGCACCGGCGGCGACACGGTCAGCTGGGCGGCGGGTCCGACGCTGACGCTCGCGCCGATGAAGAATGCGAATGTGACGTTCGGCTATAATTTCTCAGGGTTTCACGACCGCGATTTCGAGGACGCGCGCTTCTCGCGTTCGGGCGCCTACGTGACCTTCAAGCTGAAGTTCGACCAGACGACGTTCGCGGGATTGGGATTGTAATATTCGTCGCCCCCGCGAAGGCGGGGGCCGCTATCGGTGTAGCGCTAGGCTGCCAACGGCCCCCGCCTTTGCGGGGGCGACGGTGTTCAATCCGCGAACAGCAGGACCGGTGTCTCGATCAGCTTCTTCAGCGCCTGCACATAGCTTGCAGCATCCCAGCCATCGACCACGCGGTGGTCGCAGCTGATCGACAGGTTCATCAGCTTGGCGCGGCGGATATCGTCGCCGTCGAAGACCGGCCGCTCGACAATCTTGTTCGGCCCGATGATCGCGACCTCGGGCCGGTTGATCACCGGCGTCGTCGCGATGCCGCCGAGCGGGCCGAGCGACGTGATCGTCAGCGTCGAACCCGACAGTTCCTCGACCTTCGCCTTGCCGGTGCGCGCTGCTTCCGCCAGGCGGCTGATCTCGCTCGCCAGCTGCCAGACATTCTTGTCCTGCGCGTCGCGGATCACCGGCACCATCAGCCCGGCGTCGGTCTGCGTCGCCATGCCCAGATGCACCGCGCCGTGACGCGTCACCACACCCGCCTCGTCGTCGTAGCGCGCGTTGATCATCGGGAATTGCGGGATGGTGCGGCAGATCGCGACGATCAGGAAGGGCAGCATCGTCAGCTTCGGACGCCCGCCGCGATTGGCGTTGAGGTCGGCGCGCATATCTTCGAGCGCCGTAACGTCCATTTCCTCGACATAGGTGAAATGCGGAATCGCGCGCTTCGACGCCGCCATATTCTCGGCGATCTTGCGGCGCATGCCGATGACCTTGACCGGCTCGTCGGCGCGCGCGCGGCTGGCACCGGGGGCATGATAGCCCTGCCCGCCGCTGTAGCGGAGGAAGGCGTCGAGATCGGCATGGCGGATGCGGTCGCCCTCGGCATGGACTTGGCTGAGATCGACACCGAGGTCCTTCGCGCGGGCGCGAACGGCGGGGGATGCGAGGGCCTTTTCTCCCCTCCCGCTTGCGGGAGGGGTCGGGGGAGGGCTTGTTTCGGCAACGGCAGGCTCGGGTTCGACAGGCCCTCCCCTATCCCCTCCCGCAAGCGGGAGGGGGACTTCCTCCGCCCCCGGCGTTTCCGCCTCGATCAGCTCTTCCGCCGGCGTATCCGCGGGCGGTTCGTCCACAACCCCCTCCCCGTCGGTCTCGATCACCGCCAGCGTCGAGCCGATCGGGATCAGGTCGCCGACCTCGCCCGCCAGTTCGATGACCACGCCCGACACCGGCGACTCCATCTCGACCGTCGCCTTGTCGGTCATCATGTCGGCGAGTTGCGCATCCTCTTCGATGCGGTCGCCGATCTTCACATGCCACGCGACAATCTCGGCCTCGGCGATGCCTTCGCCGATGTCGGGCAGACGGAATGAATAGCGGGCCATGACGTCAGTCCTTCATGATCTTGTCGAGCGCGGTCGCGATACGCACCGGGCCGGGGAAATAGGCCCATTCGAGGCTGTGCGGATAGGGCGTGTCGAAGCCGGTGACGCGCTCGACCGGCGCCTCCAGATGATAGAAGCAGCGCTCCTGCACCAGTGCCGCCAATTCGGCGCCGAAGCCCGAGGTTCGCGTCGCCTCATGGATGATCAGGCAGCGCCCGGTCTTCTTCACCGACGCCTCGATCGCCGCGATGTCGAGCGGAAGCAGCGTGCGCAGGTCGAGGATTTCGGCGTCGATGCCGCGTTCCTCGATGATCGTCTTCGCGACATGCACCATCGTGCCGTATGCGAGCACCGTCACCGCCTCGCCTTCACGCACCGTCGCCGCCTTGCCGAGGTCGATGCGGTAATAGCCCTCGGGCACCGCGCTCGCGTCATGCTTCGACCAAGGCTCGACCGGGCGGTCGTAATAGCCGCTGAACGGGCCGTTGTAGATGCGCTTGGGTTCGAGGAAGACGACGGGGTCGTTGTCCTCGATCGCCGCGATCAGCAGGCCCTTGGCGTCATAGGGGTTCGACGGAATCACCGTCTTCACGCCGCAGATATGCGTCATGATGCTTTCAGGCGACTGACTGTGCGTCTGGCCGCCAAAAATGCCGCCGCCGAACGGAGTTCGCACCGTCATCGGACAGATATAGTCGTTCGCCGAACGATAGCGCAGCCGCGCCGCCTCGCTGACGAGCTGGTCGAGACCGGGATAGATATAGTCGGCGAACTGGATTTCGGGGACGGGACGCAGGCCGTATGCGCCCATGCCGACCGCGACGCCGATGATGCCGCATTCGTTGATCGGCGTGTCGAACACGCGCGTCTTGCCGTGCTTTTTCTGCAATCCCGCGGTCGCGCGGAAGACGCCGCCGAAAAAGCCCACATCCTCGCCCATCACGACCGTGTTCGGATCGCGTTCGAGCATGATGTCCATGGCGCTGTTGATCGCCTCGATCATGTTCATGGTCTTGGTCGAGCCAGAGTCTTTGGGGGCCATCATTCGGGCTTCCAGTCGGGGCCGAACTTGGCTTCCTGTTCGGCGAGCATCTGTTCGCATTGTTCCTTCAGGTGCCAGGGCATCTCCTCGAACACGTCCTGGAACATGGTTTCAAAGGGCTGGTGCATGCCGTGCCCAAGAATACCGAGCTTTTCCGATTGTTTCTGGGTCGTCTTGACCAGCTCTTCGAGTTCCTTTCGCTGCGCCTCGTGCCGCGCATCGTCCCATTCGCCCAGCACCTCCAGATGCTGCCTGAGCCGCGCGACGGGGTCGCCGAACGGCCAGGCGGTGGCTTCGTCGGCGGGGCGATAGGCGCTCGGGTCGTCGGAGGTGCTGTGTCCCTCGCTGCGATAGGTGAAATGCTCGATCAGCGTCGGGCCGTTGTTGGTGCGGGCGCGGTCCGCCGCCCATGACGTCGCCGCATAGACCGCCAGCGGATCGTTGCCGTCGACACGCAGCCCGGCAATGCCATAACCCACCGCCCGCGCGGCGAAGGTCGTCCGCTCGCCGCCCGCGAAGCCCGAAAAGCTCGAAATCGCCCACTGGTTGTTGACGACGTTGAAGATCACGGGCGCATTATAGACGGTCGCGAAGGTCAGCGCAGAGTGGAAGTCGCCCTCCGCCGACGATCCCTCGCCGCACCAGACGGTGGCAATGCGCGTGTCGCCCTTCGACGCCGAAGCCATCGCCCAGCCCACCGCCTGTGGATATTGGGTCGCGAGATTGCCCGAGACGCTGAAAAAGCCGTGCTCGGGCGCCGAATACATGATCGGCAACTGCCGCCCGAGCAGATGGTCGCCGCGATTGGAATAAATCTGGTTCATCATCTGGATCAGCGGATAATCGCGCGTGATCAAAATGCCCTGCTGGCGATAGCTGGGGAAGCACATGTCGGCGCGGTCGATCGCCATCGTCGAAGCGACCGACGTCGCCTCCTCGCCGGTGCATTTCATGTAGAAGCTGGTCTTGCCCTGCCGCTGCGCGCGGAACATGCGGTCGTCGAAGGCGCGCACCAGCATCATGTAGCGCAGCATCGCGCGGAGCCGGTCGGCGGACAGTTTCGGGTCCCACGGCCCCTTCGCCTGCCCGTCGAAATCGAGCACCCGGACGAGCCCGTAGCAAAGATCGCGCATCGCATCGGGTTTGGTGGCTTCGCCCGGACGCGGGGTCGCCTCGACTGCCGGCACCTCGATATCGCCGAAGTCGGGCGTGTCGCCGGGGCGATAGCGCGGCTCGGGAATATGAAGCGACAGCGGCGGCAGGTTGCTCGCCGGTCGGCGATGCGACTCAGGCATATCTTCGTCCCTTCGGGCGCGAATCGTGCGCCTAGTTATATTTCATCGTGGCGACATATTATTACGCTCATCCTTGGAATGCAACGCCGGCGATCAGACGGCGACCGGCGCGGAAATATGCGCCTGCGGGGCATAGGCCTCGACCGCGAAATCGTCGAAGCGATAGTCGAAAATCGTCTCCGCCCGCCGCAGGATGCGCAGCTTCGGCGCGCCTTCGGGCACGCGCTGCAACTGCTGTTCGACCAGATCTTCATGGTTGAGATAGAGATGCACGTCGCCCCCGGTCCACACCACCTCATGCGCATGCAGGTCGCACTGCTGGGCAATCATGCGCGTGAGCAGCGCCGCCTCGAAGATGTTGAACGCGAAACCGAGCCCGAGGTCGCACGAGCGCTGGAACAGCAGGCACGACAAGCCGCCGTCCGAACGGACATGGAACTGATAGGTCATGTGGCACGGCGGCAGCGCCATCCGGTCGAGGTCGGCGACGTTCCAGCCAGTGAAGATATGCCGGCGCGATCCCGGATTGCTGCGCAGCGATTCGATCAGCGCCGCGATCTGGTTGTGCCCCTGCCCGGAGCGGCGGAACAGCCCCTCCCCCGCCGGCTCGTAGCGCGGCCAGTTCACCCATTGATGGCCATAGACAGGGCCGAGGTCGCCCCATGCCGCGGCGAAATCCGCATCGGCGACGATCCGCGCCTCGAAATCCTCGGCGCTAATCGCCTCGCCCGTTTCGCGGCGGTATTTCTCGAGCGGCCAGTCGGTCCAGATCTTCACGCCCTGCGCGACCAGCGAACGGATATTGGTGTCGCCGGTCAGGAACCACAAAAGCTCGCGCAGCGCGGTCTTCCAATAGACGCGCTTGGTGGTGAGCAGCGGGATCGCGTCGTCCTTCAGCGCGAATCGCATCGTTTCGCCGAACAGCGACCGCGTGCCGACGCCGGTGCGGTCGACGCGCTCGTCGCCCTCCGTCCAGATACGGCGCATCAGGTCGAGATATTGCAATTCATAATGGATGGACTCAGGCAAGATTCGCTCCCGGTTTCGGCTTCCATTGCTAGGCGCGGCATGGCGGCGCGGCAAGAGCCGGGCCCGATCCTCCAAAGCGGGTCAATCCCGGCTTGGGCGCGGGCGCGCACCGGCGCATGACGGCGGCGTCATGACCCGCCATCAACCCATCGAGGCGCCGGAATCGCAACCGGCGGCACCCGGTTTCGTGCCGCGCGGCGAGGAGGAGGACGTCGCGCGCCTGCTGTTGCGACCGCGCTTCCCCGCCGACGCCGAAACCCTCCTCCTCGCGGGCTTCGACGCCTTCGACCGGCTGCTCTGCCTCGAACAGGCCAAAGGCGGGCGCGACGAGCGCTGCCGGGTGCCGCCGCGCTGCTGGCGCGCGCTGCTCGACGTGCGGCCGGTGCAGGTGCTGATGGCGCACAACCATCCCTCGGGCATCGCGCGGCCGAGCGACGCCGACCGCGCCGCGACGCGCGAGGCCGCGCAGTTTCTCGCCCTGCTGGGGATCATGCTGTCCGACCATCTGATCTTCACACCGGACGGGCATTTCAGCTTCCGGCGTGCCGGATTGCTCTGATCCGGGCAATGTGCGCGGCTTTGCCGATTGGCGCTTGAAGTTCGCGGATTGCGCGTCTAGAGGACCGCCCTGCCTCGCGGCGACCCCGGTCGCCATGCGATCGGTCGGGGAGTAGCTCAGCCTGGTAGAGCACTGTCTTCGGGAGGCAGGGGCCGGAGGTTCGAATCCTCTCTCCCCGACCAGTTTCTTTTGCAATCAACACTCTTGTAACCTGCGTGCGGAACACCTAGATTGGTGTCACGCCGCTGTGGTTTTCCCCCTTTCCATCGCGGCGAGTGTCCCACCGAAAGGTGCGGGCGCGTCCTCCCTGGACCCTGGCCACCTCGTACTTCGGTACGAGGTGGTTTTTTATTCGGCGGCCTGCGGCAGCGCTTCGCCCTCCGGCCGGGCGGCCGCAACCTCGCCCAGAAGATCGTGAAACCAGCCGGCAAGCGCCGCCGCGCGATCGCGGTCGGGCGTCCGGTCGCGGTTGAGATAGAGGCTGCGGTCGATCTCGATCTGCACCGCATGCACACCGCGATCGGGCCGGGCGTGGGTGCGTATGATATGCCCGCCGGCATAGGGCTGGTTGCGCGACACCGGCTCGCCGAGCCGTTCCGCCGCCGCAGTCACCGTTTCGACCAGCCAGCCGTCCGCCGTATCGCCGAACCGGTCGCCGACGACGATCCGCGCACCATGCCCCGCCTGCCCGGCCGGGATCGTCGGCATGCTGTGCAGGTCGATCAGGATCGCGCGCCCGAAACGCGCGCGAATCTCGTCGAGCGTCTCGCCGAGCGCCGCATGAAAGGGGCGGTGCAGCGCATCGAGCCGCCACTGAAACCCGGCCCGATCGACCGGTCGCTTCCACAGCGGGCCGGCATCGGCAAGGCGCGTCGGAACGACGCCCAGCCCGGCGCGCTCCTTGCGCCCGGGCGCCGAGAACAGCGGGCGGATCGCCGGAGCAACCTCGCCCGGCGCCATCTGCCCCTCCCCGCGATTGCAGTCGGCGACCGCGCGCGCCCATAGCGCCTGCACGCGCACCGCGCCCGCTTCGGTCGCGCGCGCGGCGATCAGGTCGGACCAGCCGTCCTCCAGCCGCTCGAGATCGCGCTGCGCGACCCGCGCCGCCGCGAGTATCTCGGGCGGATAGATGCGTCCGGCATGGGCGACCGACACGACCACCGGAACCGCGGGGCCGCTCGGACGGTCGACCGCGATCGAGGCGGGCAGGACTTTGCGCCAGGGCATCGGCAGGACGTGGCAAAAAACGCATGGTGAATCCAGTGCCGCGTGAATTTGTTAAACTTGTCGCGCTATGACACGGCTTCGCTATGCCGGAACGCCATCGCTGCTATGGTCGCCGGCAGGACCAGGGGGCTTTACCGGGCATGATTCGCATATTGCTGGCCGAAGACGATGATGTGATGCGCGAGTATCTCGCGCGCGCGCTGACCGGCGCCGGCTATCATGTCACCGCCGTCGACCGCGGGACCGAGGCGGTGCCGCTGATCGATTCGGGGACCTTCGACCTCTTGCTCTCCGACATCGTCATGCCCGAAATGGACGGAATCGAGCTTGCCCAGCACACCGCCAAGGCCGCGCCGCAGACGCAGGTGATGTTCATCACCGGCTTCGCCGCCGTGTCGCTGCGCGCCGAGGAAAATGTGCCGCAGGCGAAATTGCTGTCGAAGCCCTTTCACCTCAAGGATCTGGTGCGCGAGGTCGACAATCTCTTCGGCCGCGCCGACCGTTCGCACCAGCAATAGCCCGCGTCGGCGCGCGAAGGGCTTGCCAAGCCGCGCCGAGACGATTAGGGGGCGCGTCACCCCAACGGATGGGCGTGTAGCTCAGTGGTAGAGCACTGTGTTGACATCGCAGGGGTCGCAAGTTCAATCCTTGCCACGCCCACCATTTCAAAAGCCCCGGAAGCCGCTCGGCCTCCGGGGCTTTTTGCATTCAGGACCAGGTGCGCACCAGCGCCTCGGCGGTCGCGTCGAGCGCGCCCGGCTCGGCATCGCCGACGAGCGCATAGGACATGTCGCCGCGCCGCCAATAGGCGACCGACTGCGCGCCTTCGCGGATTGCGTCGGGCCGCTCGGGCGCGCCCGTCCTTTCGCGCAGGGCAAAGAGCGACATGGGATCGCCCTCCTGCGTCGTGACCGCGACCAGCAGCGCGGGCCCCTTGTCGGTGGGGAACAGCTGGACGTCGGTGATGCGCCAGCCCGCGGGAACGCCCGGCAGGGCGATGTCGGTGCTCGATTCGATCTCGCGCGCATCGAATCGGGGAATCTCGACCTGCGATTCCATGCCCGCGCGCATCTGCGCGACACGATGCGAGGTCAGCGCATAATCGACATAGTCCGGCGGCCCCCGCATCTCCACGACCAGAAACGCCGCGATCGCCGCCGCGACCGACAGGCCGCCGGCCGGCAGCCAGCGCCGCCACCGGGGGCGCCGCGCATGAAGCCCGGCCATCAGCGCGGTCAGCCGGGCGGGCGCCGGACGCTCGGCGCGGCCCAGCAGCCTGAGCGCGCTGCGCCTGCCGAGATCGCCCATCACGCGCGCCGCGAGCTCAGGATGGCGGCGCAGATGATCCTCGACGGCGAACCGCCCCTCCAGATCGAGCTGGTCGTCGACATAGGCGTCGAGCTCCGCCTCGGAAACGGATCTAGTCATCGCATCCTCCCACCAGGCGCAGCGGCACCGCGCCCCTTTCCTCTTCCTCCGCGCGCCGCAGCGCCGCACGCGCCCGCGAAACGCGCGACATCACCGTGCCGACCGGTATGTCCAGCAGTTCGGCGCATTCCTGATAGCTGAAGCCTTCGACGGCGGTCAGGTGCAGCACCCCGCGATGATGTTCGGGCAAGGCCGCGAACCCGCGCGCGATCTCGCCCAGGCGGGCATGATGTTCCTGCGGCGCGTCGCCGTGCGCGACCAGCGTTTCGGCAAAGCGGTCGTTGCGGCGCCGTTCGGCGGCCTTTCGCCGGAGTCCCGATATGAAGACATTGTGGACGATCGCGAGCAGCCAGCGCCTGCGGCTGCGCTCGGGCCGGAAGGTCGCCTGGCGTTCGATGGCGCGCAGCAGCGCGTCCTGCACCACATCGTCGGCGTCCTGTCCGTCCCTCGCGAGGCTGAGCGCATAGCGCCGCATGGCGGCGAGGTCGCCTTCCATATCCTCATCTCGATCCGGTTCGCGGTCCATCGTCCAGCGGTCATCCATCAAGCGACTTGTGCGAGCGCTGCCGGCCTGTCGCGCGCGAGCAGGCCTTCATAGGCGGCGACCACATCGTCCAGTATCTCTTCCCAATTATAGCGGAGCGCCGCAAGCCGCGCCGACCGCCCCAGTGCCGATCGCATGTCGGGCCGCTCGATCAGCGCCAGCGCCGCGTCGGCGAACGCCTGCGGGTCGTGCGGCGCGACGAGGCGCCCGGTGCGCCCGTCGGCGATCAGCGCGGCGGCGCTCGGAACATCGGCCGACACGATCGCCAGTCCCGCCGCCATCGCTTCCAGATTGACGTTGCCGAACGCCTCGGTGACGCTGGGATTGATCAGCAGGTCGGCGCTGGCGACGGCGCGGCCAAGCTCCCATCCTTCGAGCAGGCCCAGGAAGGTGACGTTGGGAAGCCGCCGCGCCAGCCAGTCGCGCGCCGGGCCGTCGCCGACGATCATCGGCCGCACCGGGTGGCCGCGGTCGCGTAGCGCCGCGACGGCATCGGCGAAGACCCCCAACCCCTTTTCCAGCACGAGCCGCCCGAAGAAGAGCGGAACCACGTCGCCGGGCGCATAGCCGAGGCTCGCGCGAAACGCCTCGTCGCGCCGCGCCGGATCGAACTGGTCATGATCGACGCCCCGCGACCAGAGCGACACGCGCTCCTCGCCGTGACGCGCCGCCATCTCGGCCATGATCGGCGGCGTGGGCGCGAGAATATGGTCGCTCTCGCCATAGAAGCGGTCGAGATAGGCTTCGACCGGCCTGCGGAGGAAGCCCAGACGATAATAGTCGAGATAGGTCTCGAAGCGCGTATGCAGGCTGGCGACCACAGGAATCCCCGCCTTGCGCGCGGCCTTCTGCGCCTGACGCCCGAGCAGGTCGGGGGCGGAGATATGCACGATATCGGGCGCGAACGCCGCCATGTCGCGGCGCGCGTCACGCGTGAAACCGAGCGCGAGGCGATATTCGGGCCGGCCGGGAATGGCGGCGGAGCGCACCGAACAGATGTCGCCGACCGAAGCGAAGGCCTTTTGCGGCGCGGTCGGCGAATAGATGCGCACTGCGGCCCCTGCCCGCGTCATCAGATGGTCGACCAGCCGGTTCAGCGCGCGATTGGCCCCGTCGCGGACGCAGTCGTAGTTTCCGGAAAACAGCGCGATCCGCAGCGGACGCGCGCGCCCGCTTTTGCGGATGACGGGAAAGGCGGCAAGATTGGAACGGAGGGTGCATGACGTCATGCACCGCTTACGCCGCTGGCCGCCCGTCTATTCCCTCCGATCGCCTTCCCGCCTTCGCGGACGGTCAGGCCATACCGCGTGCCAGATCCAGCCGCGACGCATCACCCACCTGCGACCCGCCGTCGCAGTCGAGGATCGTGCCGGTGATTGGGGAGGCGGCGGGGAAAAAGAGGAATACCGCCGATTCGGCGACCTCCTCGATCTTGCCCCAGCGCTTCATCGCGATGCGCGCATAATGCGCCTCGCGCGTCGCCGCGTCGGGGGCGAGCCGCGCCATGCCCTCGGTGTCGGCGATCGGACCCGGCGAGATGCCGTTCACCCGCACCTCCGGCCCCCATTCGAGCGCGAGCACGCGGATCAGCTGGTTGATCCCCGCCTTGGCCGCGCAGGCATGCGCCTGCAGCGCCGACGCGTTGACCGCCTGCCCCGCGGTGATCGCGATCAGCGACGCGCCGGGCCGGTTCAGCAGGTCGTGACAGCCGCGGAATACGTTGAAGGTGCCGTTGAGGTCGATGTCGACCACGGTGCGAAAGGCGTTGGCCGACATGCCGAGCACCGGCGCGAGGAAATTGCCCGCCGCTCCCGAGATGACGATGTCCATCGGGCCGAGCTTGTCGGCCACCGTCTCCATCACTCCGCGAATCGCGCCATAGTCGCGCACGTCGCCCGACAGGCCGATCGCGCTCGCGCCGATCTCCGCCGCGGCGCGCTGCGCCTTGTCGGGGTCGCGCCCGGCGACCGCCACCTTCGCGCCGAGTTCGGCAAAGCGTTTCGCGATCCCCAGGTTGATGCCGCTGGTGCCGCCGGCCACGAAAGCCGTCTTGCCGGCCAGCAGATTGTCGCGAAAACTGCTCATATCCCGTCTCTCCCTGATGCGATGATCCGTCGCCGCCGCGCCGTGCGGGGTTGACGGATCGGAATCGGTCGCCTTTTGAAACCCGACAAGACAGCAAGGACGAACCGATGGCAAGCGGCCCCACCTCGAACAGTTTCATCTCGCAGCGGCTGAAGCTGCACTATGCCGATTGGGGCAATGCGGAGGCACCCCCACTTTTGCTGGTCCACGGCGGGCGCGACCATTGCCGCAGCTGGGACTGGGTCGCCGAGCGGCTGGCGGACCGCTTCCACGTCATCGCCCCCGATTTGCGCGGGCATGGCGACAGCGCCTGGTCGCCCGACGGCAATTACGAGATCGGCGCCTTCGTCTATGACCTCGCGCAGCTCATCCACCAGCTCGACCTCGCGCCGGTGACGATCGTCGCCCATTCGATGGGCGCCAATATCTCGACGCGCTACACCGGCCTTTATCCGGCCAATGTCCGCAAGCTGGTGGCGATCGAGGGACTCGGCCCCTCCCCCGCCGTGCAGGAGGAGCGCAACGCAACGCCTTTCGAGGAGCGGATGCGCCAGTGGATCGCCGACAAGCGCCAGGCCGCCGGACGGACGCCGAAGCGCTATGCGACGCTCGACGAAGCGCTGGCGCGGATGATGGCCGAGAATACCTATCTGACCGAGGAGCAGGCGCGCCACCTGACCATCCACGGCGCGAGCCGCAACGAGGACGGGAGCTGGAGCTGGAAGTTCGACAATTATCTGAACATCTGGTCGATCTTCGACATGCCGCCGCAGGAACTGCACAAATTGTGGTCGAACATCGCCTGCCCAACGCTGCTGCTCTATGGCGCCGACAGCTGGGCCTCGAACCCCGAAAAGGACGGGCGCATCCAGTATTTCAACACGGCGCAGGTCATCGAGTTCGAAAATGCCGGCCACTGGCTCCACCACGACCAGTTCGACCGGTTCATGTCCACGCTAGACGATTTCCTCTAGGATCGCCGCCGGTTGCGCGCACCCCGCGCGCGTTCGGGCGGTTGGCATGGGCTATACGGGACGGCTTCCGGCGCGGCAGCGCATGGCATCGGGCGGCGCGACGCTGACGATCGCGCTCGCGGTCGGCGCGGGCCTGCTGTCCGCGTTCGACCTGGTTGTCGTCAAGCAGGCGAGCCATGCGATCAGCGCCATCGCGCTGCCCGCACCGAAGCCTCCCGAACCCGTTTCCATCCCCGACAAGCAGCCGCACGAGCAACCGGCAGGCGCGGCATCAGCGGCAAATCTGCGCGCAAGAGCCGCCCCCGTTCTCGCGATCAAGCCACCGTTGCCCCTGCCCGACCCGCCGCCCATCGCCGCCGCGCCAAAGCCGGGCGCCGGCAGCGACACCTCGGCGGGCGCCGCGCCGGTCGCGGGGCCGGGAGCCGGCGCCGGCGGACAGGGCGACGGGATCGGAGCCGGCGGCGCGGGCAAAGGAACCGGCGGCGCGACGAAAGCGGTGTGGCGCAGCGGCGCGATCCGCGACCGCGACTATCCGCGCGAGGCGAGCCGCGCGCAGACCGGCGGCGAGGTCGAGGTGCGTTTCACCATCGAGGCGAACGGCCGCGTCACCGGCTGCCGCGTGACCCGGTCGAGCGGCGACGCCTCGCTCGACGCGACGACCTGCCGCCTGATCGAAGCGCGCTTCCGCTTCAGGCCCGCGACCAACGCAGCGGGCGAGCCGATCGCCAGCACCTATGGCTGGCGGCAAAGCTGGTGGCTGGAACGACGGCGGTAGCGGACGCTCCGTCCTCCGTCATTCCCGCGAAAGCGGGAATCCCGCTTTCTTCTTCGTGCCTTCGTGCCTTTGCGTGAGTCCTGAAAAATCTCACGCAAAGGCGCAAAGGCACGAAGAAAAGGAACAAGAGGAAAAGCTGGATTCCCGCTTTCGCGGGAATGACCAAGGCTGACAGGTCCGAAACCCAGCTACGCTCCACCTTCTCTCTCGATTCACCGCGAATTCCCCGAATCTCGCCCACCAAATGCTGTTGCGACAAAATTGCAACAATATCGAGAACGATTCTCAATATCATTGACTCCGCAACAAAGCGGAAATAATGCGCCCCCGTCCAACCAAAAGGGGGTAGCCGTGAAGCAGTCCAAATCCGCCACTTTCCTCGCCCTGTCGTGCGTCGGCAGCCTCGTCACCGCCCCCGCCCTCGCGGCGGACTTCGGCACCGAAGCCGGTGCGGAGCAACAGAGCGAACGCGACCGCCGCGAGGAGCGCGAGACGATCGTCGTCACCGGCGAACATTATCAGACGCAGCAGGAGTCGCCGAAATCGACGCGCTCGGTGCGCGACACGCCGCAGACCGTCACCGTCATCGCCGGCGAAACGATCGAGCAGCAGAATCTGCTGACGCTGCGCGACATGCTGTCGACCGTCCCCGGCATCACCTTCGGTGCCGCCGAGGGCGGATCGCCGCCCGCCGACTCGATCACGCTGCGCGGCTATTCGGCCGGTTCGGACATCACCCAGGACGGCGTGCGCGACAGCGGCGCCTACACCCGCTCCGACTCGTTCAACATGGAACAGCTCGAGATCGTCAATGGCGCCAACTCGGTCTATTCGGGTTCGGGCTCGGTGGGCGGATCGATCAACCTCGTCACCAAGCGGCCGCTCGCCGAGACGCGCGTCGTCGCGACCGCCGGGATCGGCACCGACGATTATTATCGCGGGACGATCGACGCCAATGTCCGCGCGACCGACCTGATCGCCGTCCGCCTCAACGCGATGGCGCACAGGAACGACGTGCCGGGCCGCGACGTCGAATATTACAAGCGCTGGGGCGTCGCGCCGTCGGTCACGATCGGCGTCGAAGGTCCGACGCGCCTGACCGTGCAATATCTGCATCAGGAAGACGACAATATCGCGCAATATGGCGTGCCCTATTACGCCATCGCCGGCGGCATGCTCCCCGGCATCGATCGCAGCGACTATTTCGGTTACCGCAACATCGACACGCAGGACATCACCGTCGATCAGGCAACGGCGACTTTCGAGCACGAACTGAGCGACACCGTGTCGATCCGCAACCTGTCGCGCTGGCAGCAGGTCACGCAGCTGACCATCGTCGGTCCGCCGCAGGGCACATATTGCCTCGCCGGCGGCCTGCAGCCGACGGGCGCCGCCTGCCCCGCGACCGTTCCCGCGGGCTATTATCTGATCGGCGGACCGCGCGGCAATACGCGCGATTCCAGGAACGAGATCCTGTATAGCCAGATCGACCTGCGCGCCGTGTTCAATACGGGCGCGATCGAGCATACGCTGGTCGCGGGCGCTTCGGCGACCTGGGAGAAATACGGGCTTTCCACCGGCAACGTCTATCGCAACGCCAACGGCACGCCCGCCTTCGCCGCCTTCCCGCTCATCAACATCGCCAATCCGAACGAGATCGTCCAGGGACCGGCGGGCTTCGTATACGGCAGCAACGTCTACACCGGGCCGGTCAATTATTTCGAGAGCGGGCGGCAGCGCGGCGAAGTGAACAACTATGCCGTTTATCTGTTCGACGCGATGAAGATCGGCAGGTTCGAGCTGAACGGCGGCATTCGCTGGGAAAGCAACAGCGGCAATTATCGCACCGACACGATTTCGACCGCGGGCGTGGTCACGCCAGGCGCGATCTTCCGCAACGAGGCCGATCTCTTCTCCTACCGCGTCGGCCTGGTCTACAAGCCGGTCGAAACGGTGACGCTCTATGCGGCCTATGGCAATTCGCGCACGCCGTCGATCGGCGCGGTCAACGGGGCCTGCAACGCGGCGACCTGCAATGTCGATCCCGAAAGCGCCCGCAATTACGAGATCGGGGCGAAGGCGGAGGTCGCGGGCGGCAAGCTGCTGCTTGCGGGGTCGCTGTTCCGCAACGAGCGCAACCAGTACAAGGTGCCGTCGGGCGATCCGACGATCCCCGATCAGGTGCTCGACGGCCATTCGCGCGTCGACGGCATCGCGCTCAGCGTCGTCGGCAAGATCACCCCGCGCTGGTCGGTCACCGCCAACTATACCTATCTGGACAGCGAGCTGATCCGGTCGGTCGCCGCCGGCCTGCCCGACCCGGCGAAGGGCGCCGAGTTGCAGAACACCCCGAAGCATTCGGGCAGCCTGTTCACGACCTACGAGTTCCCGTTCGGCCTGACCATCGGCTATAGCGCCACCTATCAGGGCAGCTTCGCGCTGAACCTGCCGACCGCGGCCAGCGCGACCATCTTCCGCTCGGAGGATTATCTCGTCCACAGCGCCTATGTCGCCTATAATGTGACGGACCGGCTGAAGGCCCAGCTCAACGTGAAGAATTTCACCGACAAGCTCTATTTCACCCGCGTCCGCAACAATGGCTGGGCGACCCCCGGTGACGCGCGCGCAGCGGTGCTGTCGCTGAGCTACGCCCTCTGATCAGCGGCGGGAGCGGGGGCCCCTCTCCGTTCCCGCCCTTTATTGCCCTCCCGAGCTATGGCAGGGCGGGGCGGTAAAGCCCGAGGGACGCCCCGCCCTCCGGATCGCCATTCCCGACCTGCTCACCGCCGACGATCTCGCCGATGTGCGGCGGATCATCGACGCCGCCGAATGGGTGGACGGCCATGCCACCGCCGGTCCGCAGGCCGCGCTCGCCAAGAATAACGCGCAATTGCCGGAAGACGGCGACGCCGCGCGGCAGGCGGGCAAGCTGATCCTTGCCGCAGTCGGCCGCTCGCCGCTCTTCTTCGCCGCCGCGCTGCCGCTCAAGACCTATCCGCCGATGTTCAACCGCTATGGCGCGGGGCAGGCATTCGACACCCATGTCGACAATGCGATCCGCATCAAGCGCGGCAGCGACTTCCGCATCCGCAGCGACCTGTCGATGACCGTCTTTCTCGAAGCGCCGGAGAATTACGACGGCGGCGAGCTGCTGGTCGAGGATCATTACGGCGTGCAGCGGGTCAAACTGCCCGCGGGCCACGCCGTCCTCTATCCCTCGTCGAGCCTGCACCGCGTCACGCCGGTGACGCGGGGGGTGCGCACCGCCTCCTTCTTCTGGCTGCAATCGATGATCCGCGACGCCGAGGCACGGCGCATCCTGTTCGACCTCGACCGCTCGGTGCAGCGGCTGACCGGCGAACTGGGCGGTCAGGACCGGTCGGTGATCGAACTCACCGGCATCTATCACAACCTGCTGCGCCGCTGGGCGGATGCATAGGACATGACCTTCTTCGAGTGAAAAAGCTGTGTGCTCCCGCGAAGGCGGGAGCCCATCTCCGGTCAGCGCCATTCTGAACCAGCAGGAGATGGGTCCCCGCCTTCGCGGGGACACGGCTATGCTTCATCGAAGGTCGATCACGATCTAATCGAGCATCGCGGCCCACGCGCGCGACACATGTTCGCGCCCGTTGGCGAGGATGCAGGCCGCCAGTCCCCGCGCGTCGGCCAGTGCAATCCCCGCGTCGGCGCCGAGCACGGTGAGCGCGGTCGCCCAGCCGTCGGCCATCATGCAGCTGCGATGCAGCACGGTGACCGAGCGCACGCCATTGGCGATCGGACGGCCGGTCCGCGGGTCGAAGCTGTGCGAATAGCGGCGGCCATCCGCCTCGAAACCCCGGCGATAATCGCCCGAGGTCGCCACCGACAGGTCGTGCAGCGCGATCCGCCAGCCGGCGCTCCGCCACGACGGCGGCGTTTCGGCATCGACCCACCAGGGCTGGCCGTCGGGGCGTATCCCCTCCCCGCGCAGTTCGCCGCCGACCTCGATCAGGAAATGACGCGCGCCGTTCGCCAGCAGCCATTCGGCCGCAAGATCGACGCCATAGCCCTTGGCGATCCCCGACAGGTCGAGCCGCGCCCCCTCGCTCCGGCGAATGCGGCCGGTCGCAGTATCCAAGTCGATCTGGCGGCCAGCGGCAGCCGGGGGTGTATCCGGCAAGCCGTTCGTCGGCCCCGAGGCGCCGAAGCCCCACGCCTCGCTGATGTCGCCGAGCGCCGGATCGAAGGCGCCGCTGCTCGCTTCGGCGATGTCCAGCGCCGCCGCGACGACATGCGCGAACTCTTCGGGGACCGCCCGCCATTCGCCGGGCTTCTCGCGATTGAAGCGCGAGAGGTCGGAATCCCGCTCCCACTGGCTCATCTGCGCGACGACGCGGTCGAGCGCCGCCTGCACGCCGGCGGCAACGTTCGCAGGCGGCGCGACGGCCTGGAGCGTCCAGACCGTCCCCATCGTCTCGCCCGCGAAGGATTCGACGGCCGCCCCTGCGTCGCGCCCGGCAAAGGCTGCCGGCGTCAGCGCGCGCGGGATCAGGACGCGATCGCTCAGGGCGCCATCACCTCGAGCGTCGTCACATAGCTCGCGCGGCGCTGCGGCGCGGCGTTCGGCGCCGGCGGGCCCTCGCCCTCCCCTTCGGCGCGCGGCGTGGTGACGTTGATCCAGTAAAGGCCCGGCTCGGGCCAGGTTACCGCGACCTTGCCCTCGGCGTCGGTGGTCGCGTCGATCTGGCCCAGTGCGTCGCGATAGCGGATGCCGCCCGGAATGACGGTGACCGACAGGCCCGCCGCCGGCTTGCCGTCGAGCAGGAACTGGAAGGTCGCTTCCTCGCCCGCGAACAGGTCGTTGGGGTGGGTGACCGGCACCAGCTCGATCCCCTTGCCGGTCGGCGCGAAGACGGTGTCGGTCGGCTCGCCGAGCGTCACGAAAATCTCGTTGCGGTTGTTGACCTCGGCGGTCCGCACATTGGTCGCGCCGGCGGGGATGCGCTCGGCGAGATTGGCGGTCGTCGTTCCGCGCGGCAGGCGCTCGGTCTTGCCGTCGAGGTCATAGCTGCCCATCACCGCGTCGACGGCGGAAGCGATCTTCCATGTCCCCTTCTTGGTCAAGTGGACGTCGAAGGTGCTGCGATAGCGCCCCGTCGCCTTGTTCTCGAGCGTCGCCTCGCTGCCGTCGGGCGCCCACGCCTTCACCGCGTCGAGCCGCAGCGGCTGATGCTCGAAATAGAAAAGATCGTTCGACACCGCGGCATCGACCGTCACCCACACATCGTCGCCCGACAGCACCGTCGAGGAGGGCAGCATCCACTGCCGGTGCGCGCTCGCCGGCGCCGCCGCCATCATTGCCAGAGCCGCCGTCGCGGCCAGTCCCAAAATGCGCTTCTTCATCGTCAAACCCCTTCGTTGCATCAGCGGAAGGCGACCGAAACGGCGCCCAATTCACTCGTCCCGACGGCGCTGCCGCCCGCCCCGGCCTTGCCCGGCCAGCTGAAGGGGATGCGCAGCAACTCGCGTCCCCCGACCTCGCGCGCAGCCTCGATCACCAGCAGATATTGCCCCGGCGCGGTCGCGCCGAGCTGCGCGCGCGAGAAGCTGACCTTGTGTGTGCCGGGCGCGCGCGTCGCGCCGGTGATGCCGTTCGCGGGGAAGGTCAGCGAGCGGCCCGAGACACGCCACCACTGGCGCACGTCGCGCAGCCACTTCGTCCCTTCATTGTCCTTCATGTCATGGTCGTACCAGACGGCGACGGTCTTCGCCTTCGCCCCCTCCTTCTCGACCCAGATCGCGACATAGGGCCGGTGATATTCGGCGACCTTCAGCCGCGGGATGGTCACCGTCACGTCCATCGTCGCGGGCGCCGCCGCCAGCACCGGAACGGCGAGCGCGGCGCTGAGCGTTCCGCCGATCAAAAGCGTGCGCGTGGGTGCCTGCATGGAAATTCTCCCTAGTGGATGAAGATGATGGCGATGCCCGCCGGAATGGCGAGCCCCGCGAAGACGAGCGGCCAGGTGCTCTTGCGCTTGGCGGCGTGAAGCTGGAGCAGGAACAGGCCGGTGATCGCGAAGACCAGGCAGGCGCCCGCGAAGACGTCGATGAACAGGCTCCACGCGCCGCCCGAATTGCGGCCCTTGTGCAGATCGTTGAGATAGGAGATCCAGCCGCGGTCCGTGACCTCCGCCGTCGCCGCGCCGGTCGCGCGGTCGATCGCCACCCACGCGTCGCCGCCGGGGCGCGGCGCGGGCAGATAGACCTCGTCGGCCGACCATTCGGCCTCGGCCGACGCCCGCACCGGGAAAGTCGCCTCGACCCAATTCGCCACGCCGTCGGGCAGCGTCGCCTTGCCGTCGGCAGGCTCGGCGCCGGCGAGCTGGCGCACCAGCGCGGGCGGCATCTGCGCGCTTTTCTCGACCACCACCGGCGAGGCCTCGATATCGGCGGCATGGTTGAGCGTGAAGCCGGTGATCGCGAACAGCAGCAAGCCGATCAGGCTGACGGCCGAACTCATCCAGTGCCACATATGCAGCTGCTTCAGCCAGAAGGCCTTGCGGCTCTTCTTGACGGCCGGGCGCGGGGAGGTCGGTGCGTGCATGAAATGATTCTGCAATGAAAGGCTGGCACCGCCATTATCGAGAATAATTCTCAATTACAATAACCAATGCACTCTTTCCATTCCTTCCATGCCGATCTTGCGGGATGGACGGTGTCAGCGGGCGAGCAGGGCGGGCAGCCCCTGCCACAGGACCGCAAGCCCGCCGAGCAGCAGACCGGCGAGCGCCAGCCGCCCGCGCCACCGCTCGAACCCGTCGCCGCCGGGCGCGCGAAGCAGCAGGCGGGCCAGCATCGCGACGACGGCCAGCGCCAGGGCCGTTATCGCCAGCACCGCCAGGCGGGGACCCTTCCCTTCTCCGGCAAACTCGCCGATGCCATAGAGCAGGAAGAAATGAACGGCCCAGACGATCAGCCCGGCCAGCAGGATCGCCCAGCTCCGCACCTCAGCCGATCCCGATGACGCGCGTGAAGAGCGCGCCGACCAGTCCCTGTCCCGCCGCATAGGCGAGGAACAGCATTGTGACGTCGATCGTGTTGTTCGCGGGCTGGCTGACCAGGCCGCGCACCGCGCGCGCCGCGCAATAGGCGGCCATCAGCGCGCCGATGACGAGCGCGCAGCCCTGCAGCGCCTGCAGCGCGAAGACACTCGCCGCCTGCCCGCTCGCCTGCGGGATCAGCCCCGTCGCCCGCCACTGGCCATGATCGAGCCAGAGCGCCGCGCCGGCCGCGAGGACCGAGAGGAGGAGCGCGGCGACCGCCCATCCGGCACCGCGCCGGAGCAGCGCGCGCGCGGCCACCGCGAGAGCGAGGGCGGCGGCGTAGAGTAGCAGGACCGTCCATGCCGCCGCGAGCGGCGCGGGCGGCGCCCAATGACCGGGCTGGTTCGACCAGAGGAAGGCCAGGCTGAACAGCGCCATGGCGAAGATCATCCCCATCACGACCAGCAGGATCACCATCGCCCACCAGCCGTGGCTTTTAGGGCCGGTGACATAGGTCGGGACGCGGATGTCGGCACCGATGTCGACGCCCTCCATCCCGACGCGCCGGTCGGTTTCCCACAGCCAGCGCAGCACGCCGACCACCGCGAGGACGCCGCTGGCGATCGCGAAAGGATAGGCCTGCACCGTGAGGCCGAGGAAGAAACCGGCGGTGAAGACGGCGGCGGCGAGCGGCCAGGGCGACGGGCCGGGCATGATCTGGAGATATTGCGGCTCGGCGCGCAGCGGGCTGGTGACGATCGTCTCGCGCAATCCGGTCGCCGAGCGCGGCAGGAAATAGCGGCCCTTCGCGACATCGTCGGACATCTGCGGGTCGTCCCACAGCGGCTCGCGGCTATTGACCACCGGGATCGAGCGGGCGGCGTAGAGCGCGTTGGGCAGCCATTCGAGCGTGCCGGCGCCATGGACATTGCCGGCGTTGCCTTCGCCCGGCGCCAGCCGGAAATTGCGCGCGAGGTCGATCAGGAACAGCAATATGCCGAGGGCGAGCAGGAAGGCGCCGATCGTCGAAACGAGGTTGGGCAGGTCCCAGCCATGCTCGAGCAGATAGGTATAGACGCGGCGCGGCATGCCCATCAGCCCCGCGAGGTGCATCGGCATGAAGGCGACGTTCATGCCGACGAACATCAGGCCGAACACCCATTTGGCGAGCCGTTCGGACAGCGCGCGCCGGCTGACCATCGGAATCCAGTGATAGAAGGCAGCGAAGAGCGGGAAGACCATCCCGCCGATGAGGACATAATGGAGATGGGCGACGATGAAATAGCTGTCGTGCATCTGCCAGTCGAACGGCACCATCGCGACCATCACGCCGGTCAGCCCGCCGGTCACGAAGACGACGATGCTGCCCATCACGAACAGCCCGGGCGCGTTGAAGCGCGGCTTGCCGACCGCGAGCGTCGCGATCCAGGAAAAGACCTGGATGCCCGCCGGCACGCTGACCGCCATCGACGCCGCCGAGAAGAATCCCGTCGTCATCGGCGGCATGCCGGTGGTGAACATATGATGCGCCCAGACGCCGAAGCTGATGAAGCCGGTCGCCAGCATCGCGAGCACGATCAGCCGGTATCCGACCAGCTCGGTGCGCGCGACGGTCGCGACGATCATGCTCATCATGCCGGCGGCGGGGAGGAAGATGATATAGACTTCGGGGTGGCCGAAGAACCAGAAGAGATGCTGCCACAGCAGGGGATCGCCGCCGCGTGCCGCGTCGAAGAAAGGCCAGCCCAGCGCGCGCTCGATCTCGAGCAGCAGGGTGGCGAGGATCACGCTGGGAAAGGCGATGACGATCATCACCGCGAAGACGAGCATCGCCCAGGCGAAGATCGGCATCTTGTCGAGCGTCATGCCCGGCGCGCGGGTGCGCAGCACGCCGACGATGATCTCGATCGCCCCGGCGATCGCGCTGATCTCGATGAAACCGATGCCGAGCAGCCAGAAATCGGTGTTGATCCCGGGCGAATAGGCCTTCGAGGTCAGCGGCGGATACATGAACCACCCGCCGTCGGGCGCGAGCCCGACGAACAGCGAGGCGAAGAAGCACAGACCCCCCACCGCATAGGCCCAGAAGGCATAGGCCGAGAGGCGCGGAAAGGGCAGATCGCGCGCCGCGAGCATCTGCGGCAGCAGCAGCACCCCGGCGGCCTCGACCACGGGCACGGCGAAGAGGAACATCATCACCGTTCCGTGCATGGTGAAAAGCTGGTTGTAGGTCGCCTGCGGCACGATCTCCATCAGCGGCGCGGCGAGCTGGACGCGCATCAGCAGCGCCAGCACGCCCGCCAGCAGGAAGAAGAGAAAGGCGGTGCCGAGATAATAGATGCCGACATAATTATTGTTGACGACGGTCAGATATTCCCAACCTTTCGGCTTGCACCAGATGCGGCGCAATTCCTCCTCTTCCTCCGGGGGGCGCGGTTCCTGCGTCGGAAAGCGCGCATAGAGCGCGGGGTCGAACCCCGTTTCCGAACTCACTTCAGCGCCGCCAGATAGTCGCCGATCGCGCGCAGCTCGGCGCCGTCGAACTGGCGATAGGCGGGCATCCGGTTGCCCGGCTTGATCGCCTGGCTGTCGGCGATCCAGCCCGCCATCGTGCCGGGATTGTTGGGCAGGATGCCCGCGCCCAGCGTATGCCGCGACCCGACATGGGTCAGGTCGGGACCGGCGAGCCCGTTGGCGGGGGTGCCGCGGATCGTGTGGCACGCCGCGCAGCCGCTCGACAGGAACAGGTCGAGGCCGCGCCCTCCAGCGGCGGCGGCGGGCGTCCGTGATGCCTGCCAGCGCGCGAAATCCTCGGGCGCATGGGCGATGACGACGAAGCCCATCAGCGCGTGCGGCCCGCCGCAATATTCGGCGCACTGCCCCTTGTAGACCCCCGGCCGGTCGGCCTGGATCAAGAGGCGGTTGGTGCGCCCCGGAATCATGTCCATCTTGCCGCCGAGCCGCGGCACCCAGAAGCTGTGGATCACGTCGGCCGCGTCGAGTTCCAGCAGCACCGGCCGCCCGACGGGGATGTGCAGCTCGTTCGCGTCGCGCAGCATCTCGCGGCCGTCGCCATCCAGATAATGGACGCGCCACCACCACATCTCGCCGACGATGCGGACGCGCATCTCGTCGCCGGCGATGCGCGTCGCCGACAGCGAGCTGGTCAGCATCAGCCCCCAGATCAGCAGGCCGGTCAGCACGACGGCGGGAAAGGCGAAGCCGCCGATCCAGATCGCCTTCTCGCCGCCCAGCCGCGCCTTGAGCCTCGCCGATCCGAACAGCGCGATCCCGAGCGCCGCGAGCACGACCAGCAGCACGACCGCGCCGCCGATCAGCAGCGCCCAGGCGAGCGTCGTCACCGGCTCCGAAAAGGGACCGGCGGGGTCGAGCACCGGCGGCGGCCAGCTGCCGCCGATCGGAACGGGATCGGCGCGGTTATTCACGAAGGCTCTGCAGCCAGGCGGCGATGTCGCGCGCCTCATCGTCGGTCATCGCGACGGGCGGCATGGCGGTGCCGGGGACGAGGGCGGGCGCATCGCGGACGAAACCGGCGAGCACCGCCGCGTCGTTGCGGAAGCGCCCGGCGATCAGCGCGCGATCGCCGAAGCCGGCAAGCGGTGGGCCGACCGTCCCCTTCGGCCAGTCGATCCCCGGCATCGCGTGGCAGGCGCCGCAGCCGAGCCGCTCGGCCGCCGCCCGCCCGCGCGCGACGGCGGCGCTGTCGGCTTCGCCCGGTTCGATCGTCGCGGGGTGACAGGCCGGCAGCATCGTCATGGTCCCGATTATCATCGCTCCGATCATCGTGATTCCGGTCCTTCCCCCTGCACGGGGCATATCCATCTCCCGCCGGCTGCTCCGCCTCGCCTGTTCCGCAAAGGGAACCACCCTTGCTTCGGATTGGTTCCCCTGCCGTGCGGTTCGCCCTTTTCCTCTGCTTCGCGCCGGTCGCCGGTTGCAGCGCCCCGGCGCACGAAAGCCCCTTTCGCGCGACGGGCGAGACGATCGCCTTCAGCGGTGGCGATGGCGGTGCGCGCGCCGCCTGCTTCACCTGCCACGGCCTCGCGGGCGAGGGCGACGGACGGGAGGCGCCGCGGCTCGCCGGGCTCGACGCCGGCTATCTCCACCGCCAGCTCGACGATTATGCGAGCGGGCGGCGCGACCATGGCGCGATGCGCGCTATCGCCGCGCGGCTGGACGGCGGCGACCGGGGCAAGGTTGCGGCCTATTATGCCGCCCTGCCGGTCCCCCCCTCGCCCGCCGGCGCGCCCGACCCGGCCGGCGCCGCCCTCTACGAGCGCGGCGACCCGGCGCGCGGGCTTCAGCCGTGCGCGGCCTGCCACGGCGACGACGGCGAAGGCATGGGGCCGGGCAATCCGCCGCTCGCCGGGCAGCCCGCCGCCTATCTCGAAACGCAGCTCCACGCCTGGCGCATGGGCCGGCGCCACAACGACCCGCTGGGCGAGATGCGCGAGATCAGCCGCCGCCTTTCGCCGGATCAGCTTCGGGCCGTGGCAGCCCATGCCGCGGCGCTTCCAGCGGCTCGTCCTCCGGAAGCTCGGGCAGCATCCCCCGCAGCACATCGTGCCGGTCCCAGAAATGATGCTTCAGCGCCGCCGTCACATGGATCGGAATCATCACCACGAGCAGGATGACGAGCAGGCGGTGGATACCCTCGGCCCAGTCGAGAATCCACCACCGGATCGCGGTGGACAGGCTCTCGAACGGCATCTGCGGCCAGGGCGCGACGCCCGCGACCGACAAGGGCTCCTCGCCGGTCGCCGACCACATCGCCCAGCCGCTGAGCGGCAGCGCGAAGAAGCAGGCATAGAAGAGGATGTGCGTGACATAGGCGGCGACCGTCTGCCAGCCGAGGCGGTCGGCGTCGTTCACCGGCGCCGGCACCATCAGCCGCCACAGGCCGCGCAGCAGGGCGAGCACCAGCATCAGCAGCCCCAGTTCGGCATGAACGCGATAGGCGGCCAGCTTGTCGCCGCCGACCTCCATCCGACCCATCGTCCAGCCCCACCAGAGCTGGAAGACGATCAGCGCCGCCATGGTCCAGTGGAAGATCTGCCCGACCGGCGAATAGCGGCCCTCGGCGGCGTGGCGCGCGGCCCAGGCGCGGATCGCCTCGATCATGCGCCGGCGCGCCGCCCGCGCGGAAACAGGCGCCCGCCCTGCCACAGCGCGGCCGCAAGATAGAGCCCCGCCGCCGGCGCCCACATGATGAGCCCGGCGAGCTGCTGATCCTCCAGCGGCGTCAGCCCCCAGGCGATGGTCGTCACGGCATGTGGCGCATAGAGCGGCGTTCCCGCGAAGGTTATCAGCGCGCCGAGCAGGCCCATCTGCACCATCATCGCGAGCAGGAGGCCGACCGCAAACGGCGCGGACGCCCGCCGCAGCGCCGCCCAGAATCCGAGCGCGCTCGCGAACAGCGAAAGCTGCATCGCCCAATAGACGGCGTCGCTCGACAGCGCTGCCGCATAAGGCGCGGGCGCGTGCCAGAGCCAGAAGAGCAAAGCCTGCGCCGCGGCCCAGATCGCAGCGCTGCCGCCGACGCGGAGGCGCGGCAGCCCCCAGGCGATCAGCGGCGCGGCGATGGCGGTGAGCAGCACATGATGCACCACCCGCGCCGAAAAGAGCGCCGACGACAGGGCGCAGAGCGGCGAGACGAAGATCAGCGCGAGGCAGGCGAGCCCGCCCCAGAAAGGCGCACGCGCGTCGCCGCGCCGCCACGCCCACAGCGCCGCCGCGCCCAGCGCGAGCAGCAGCAGCGGGTCGCCATTCCAGCGCGCGAGCCAGTCGTCCGGCGCCGGCGCCGGCCCACAATAGGGAAGCCAGACTCTCTCGCTCATATGCCTGCCGAACGTCAGACGGGGAGGCGGGGTTCCCGAACGGCGACGAAACCAATCGGCGCGCGGCGCATTGTTCCCGCAAGGGGGCGCCCGGCGATGCTGGAGAAACGTCATGGCGACCGCCGCCGCACCCGCGCCGTCCGTGCTCCATCCGCTGCACGCGATCCTGCTCGCCTTTCCCGTCGCGATGTTCACCGGCGCGCTGCTGTCCGACATCACCTATCTGAACAGCGCCGAGATTCAGTGGACCAATTTCTCGGCCTGGCTGATCACCGGCGCGCTGCTGTTCGGCGCGCCGCTGCTGCCCTGGTCGATCCTGCCCTTCCTTCGCGGACGCCGCGCCGCACGGCGCGGCCGCGCGCTGCTCTATCCCGTCCTCGTCTGGCTGATGTGGATCGCCGGCCTGCTCAACGCCTTCCAGCACGGCCGCGACGGCTGGAGTTCGGTCGGCACGACCGGCCTTGTCCTTTCGGTCCTCTCGACGCTTGCCGCGCTTCTCGCCGGCTGGATCGGCTATGGCGCGGGGAGGCGCGGCCGATAACCCCGCGTCTCCTCCTCGCCGCGCTGCTCGCCGCGACCACCCTCGCCGCCTGCGGCGGCCGCGACGCCGACCGCGATCAGACCGGCCCGAACCCGCAACTGCCCGAGCTAGGCGAAAGCTGGCTGCCGCCGATGAAGATCGCGCGCCCCGCCGGCTGGAACGGCGAACTGCCGACGGTGCCGGCGGGCTTCACCATCGTTCCGCTCGCGACCGACCTGAAAGTGCCGCGCCAGATGCTGGTGCTGCCGAACGGCGACCTGCTCGTCGCCGAGGGGCTGGGCGGCAAGGCGCCGAAGCTGCGCCCCAAGGACGTCATCGCGGGCTATATCAAGGGGCTGGGCAAGTCGGGGACCGAAGGCGGCGACCGCATCACCCTGCTCCGCGACGCCGATGGCGACGGCAAGCCCGAGCTGCGCACCATCTTCATCGACAAGCTCGACGCGCCCTATGGCCTCGCCTTCGTCGACGGCCATGTCTATGTCGCGAACCAGGATGCGCTGCTGCGCTTTCCCTACAGCGATGGCCAGACGCGCATCACCGCGCCGGGCGAGGAGGTCAGCAAGCTGCCCGCCAAGGTCAATCACCACTGGACCAAGGCACTGGTCGCGAGCCCCGACGGATCGAAGCTCTATGTCGGCATCGGGTCGAATTCCAATGTCGGCGAGCGCGGCATGGACATAGAGGAGGACCGGGCGGTGATCTGGGAGATCGACCGCGCGGCCGGCACCAACCGCATCTTCGTGTCGGGCATCCGCAACCCGACCGCGCTGGCCTTCGAGCCGCGGAGCGGCGTGCTGTGGTCGGTCGTCAACGAGCGCGACGAAATCGGCGACGAGTTGGTCCCCGACTATCTGACCGCGGTGCGCGAGGGCGCCTTCTATGGCTGGCCCTACAGCTATTGGGGCAGGCATGTCGATCCGCGCGTCCGCCCGCAGCGGCCCGACCTCGTCCGCACCGCAGTGACGCCCGACTATGCGCTCGGCTCGCACGTCGCGCCGCTCGGCCTCTCCTTCGTCACCGGCGAGGGCTTCCCCGGTTTCGCCGAGGGTGCCTTCGTCGGCGAGCATGGCAGCTGGAACCGGCGGAATCTGGTGGGCTACAAGGTCAGCTTCGTTCCTTTCACCAATGGCCGTCCGGCGGGCAAGCCGCGCGACTTCGTGACCGGCTTCATCAAGGACGGCAAGGCGCGCGGGCGGCCGGTCGGCGTCACCTATGACCCCGCGCGGCGCGCGCTGTTCATCGCCGACGACCTGTCGAACAGCGTCTGGCGGGTAACACTATCGCAGGCACCCGCCGCGCCGGCCACGACACCCGCCCGTTGAGACTCCTCAGCCGGCGGGGAACAGGCCCCGCTCCAGCATGTCGGGCGAGGCGATGACACCCGCGACCGCGCTGGCGGCGGCGAGTGCTGGGCTCATCAGATGGGTCAGGCCGCCGCGTCCCTGGCGATTCTCGAAATTGCGGTTGGAGGTCGAGGCGCAGCGCTCGCCGGGGGCGAGCCGGTCGGGGTTCATGCCGACGCACAGCGAGCAGCCCGGCTCGCGCCAGTCGAAGCCGGCGGCGCGAAAGATGGCGTCCAGCCCCTCCGCTTCGGCCTGCCGCTTCACAAGCCCCGAGCCCGGCACCACCATCGCGCGGACGTGCGGCGCGGCGCGGCGGCCGCGCACGACCGCCGCCGCGACGCGCAGATCCTCGATCCGGCTGTTGGTGCAGCTGCCGATGAACACGCGGTCGAGTCGCGTCCCGGCGACCGGCATCCCCGGCGTCAGGCGCATATAGGCGAGCGCGCGCTCGGCGGCGCCGCGCGCCTCGGCATCGCGGGCCGCGCCGGGGTCGGGGACCGGCTCGTCGATGCGCACGACCTGTGCGGGATTGGTCCCCCAACTGACCATCGGGCCGACATCGGCAGCGTCGATGCGCAGTTCGCGGTCGAAGCGCGCATCGGCATCGCTCGCCAGCGCGCGCCAGCGCCCGACCGCCGCCGGCCAGTCCGCCGGGGTCGCCGGACGCCCCTCGATATAGGCGAAGCTGGTCTCGTCGGGAGCGACCATGGCCGCGCGGGCGCCCATCTCGATGCCGAGGTTGCACAGCGTCATCCGCGCCTCCATCGACAGTGCGCGGATCGCCTCGCCCGCATATTCGACGACATGACCGGTCGCGCCGTCGACGCCGACGGCACGCAGCACATGCAGCGCAAGATCCTTGGCATGAACATGTGCCGCCAGGCGGCCGTCCACCATGATGCGCATGTTGCGCGACTTGCGCTGGCGGATCGTCTGCGTCGCGAGCACATGCTCGACCTCCGACGTGCCGATGCCGAAAGCGAGCGCGCCGAAGGCGCCGTGCGTCGAGGTGTGGCTGTCGCCGCAGACGATCGTCATGCCGGGCTGCGACCGCCCCTGCTCCGGCCCGACGACATGGACGATGCCGCCGCGCGGATCGCCCATCGCGAAGCGTTCGATGCCGAAGCGGTCGGCGTTGGCGGCGAGCGCCCGCAGCTGCGCGCGCGCCTCCGCATCGGCCACCGCGCCGGGACCCGCGGCCTGCCTCTCGGTCGGCACAACATGATCCGACAGGGCGAGCGCGCGGTCGGGACGGCGCACCCCGCGCCCGGCCGCGGCGAGCCCCGCGAACGCCTGCGGCGAGGTCACCTCGTGGAGGAGGTGGAGATCGATGTAGAGAATCGATTCGCCGTCATCCTCGGCGACGACATGCGCGTCCCATATCTTGTCGTAGAGCGTCCGGCCTTGTGTCGCGCCTGCCATATGCCTTGCCCCGTTCGCACGCCCCCTCGGGCGGCCGCATAATACTTAGATATCTAACTGATATGGGGAAAATCGCGGCGAAGGCAAGCGGTTTTCGGCAGTTTCCCGGCGATCTGTGGGATATTACTTAGCACTTGAAGTATTATTTTGCCATGATATGACGATCGCGGGAACGGAGGATAACCGCACCCCGACGGCACCAGCCGAGGATATGCCAGATATCCCGTGCCGACGGCGGCAAGACGAGCACCCGCGTTCCACGAACAGACGACAACGGACGCGCCGACCGCGCCTCCGCCACGGATACGTGTGCGGAAACGACGCCGCGCAACGGACAAACGGGAGGATTTGATGAGGACCGCCATTTTCTTGCTTTCGACAACCGCCCTCGCCTTTTCGACGGCACCCGCCCACGCGCAGAACGCGGACGGGTCCGCTGCCGAGACGACGGGCGCCGACGAAACCTATGGCGAGATACTCGTCACCGCGCAGCGGCGGTCGGAAAGTGTGCAGGACGTCCCCATCGCCATATCGGCCTTCAATGCCGAGATGGTCGAGGCCAGCGGCAGCACCAACATCACCAGCCTCAACGGCCTCGCGCCCAATGTGGTGCTCCAGACGCAGGGCCTCGTCGCCAACGTCCCGATGATCTCGATCCGCGGCATGAGCACCGCCGACCCCGATCCCAACGCCGACCCCAAGGCCAGCACGATCATCGACGGCGTCTATATCCCCTTCGTGTCGAGCACGATGCTCGACCTGTTCGACATCGAGCGCGTCGAGATATTGAAAGGCCCGCAGGGCGTGCTGTTCGGCAAGAACAACCTCGCCGGCACGATCAACGTCATCACCGCGCGCCCGACCGACGATTTCGGCGGCGAAGTGCGCGTTTCGGCCGGCTCCTACGGGCTCAAGCAGTTCCGCGGCAAGATCAACACCGGCCGTTTCGCGGGCGACGCGCTGGCCGCCAAGCTGGCGGTCAATTTCCGCGACTATGACGGCTACAGCCGCAACGTGATCACCGGCAATCGCCTGAACGGCGCCAATGTGAAGTCGGTGCGCGGCGCGATCGAATATGACCAGGGCGGCGCCTTCAATTCGACGCTGGTCGCCGACTGGCTCAAGCAGAAGACCACCGGCCCTGCGCCGCATGTGCTCGACAACGGCGATCCGAACTGGGACCTGCTGCCCGACGAGGTGAAGACCGACGTGCGCAAGGCGGCGGTGCTGTTCGATCCCTATGCCAACACCGAAAGCTATGGCGGTTCCTGGACCTCCAACCTCGATGTGGGCTGGGGGACGGTCACGTCGGTGCTCGGCTATCGGCATCTGACCTATATCACGCGCGGCGACTTCGACGGGCTGATCACCCCCGCGCCACAGCTCGACGTGACGCGCGATTTCTCGGGCGAATCGAAGAGCGGCGAGCTGCGCTACGTCTCGCCCGACGGCGAGCCGGTGGACTTCGTCGTGGGCCTCTATTTCCAGGCCGACAAATGGCGCCAGTTCAACACCGTGCTCGCCAATCCGACGACCACGACGCTGGCGCAGCTGCGCCAGAACACCGAAAGCTATGCAGTGTTCGCGCTGGTCAATGCGCACCCGGCCGACGGGCTGACGCTGTCGATCGGCGGCCGCTTCAGCCACGACCGCAAGAAATACGACATCGCGTCACAGGCCTTCGTGGGCGGCAACCAGATTTCCTCCTTCGCGAGCAGCCTGAAGGCGAGCTGGTCGGAGTTCACGCCGCGTCTGACCGTCAACTACGAGATCACGCCCGACATCATGGTCTATGCGAACTATTCGCAGGGCTACAAGGCCGGCGGCTACAACTCGCGCGGCACCATCCCCGAGAATGTCGGCCCCTATGATCCCGAACGCGTCAACGCCTATGAAATCGGCGCCAAGACCGACCTGTTCGACCGGCTGCTGCGCCTGAACGTCGCGGGCTTCCTCAACAATTACCGCGACCTGCAGAGCGCGGTGACCAGGATGGGCGCGGTGCGGGCCGAGAATATCACGACCAACATCGCCGCCGCGCGCATCTATGGCTTCGAGATCGAAAGCCAGCTGCGCCCGGCCCAGGGCTTCACGATCGGCGCCAACCTCGCCTATCTGCACGCGCGCTACACCGACTTCTGCGCCGACACCAACGGGGTCTTCACCAACGGCGCCCCCGAACCAGGCCAGTGCGGACCGGCCGTGCCGATCCTGATCAACGGCGTGCCCAACGGCACCTTTGCGGTGCCGACCGATTCGACCGGGCTCGACCTCGCCAACGCGCCGAAGTGGAGCGGCAGCCTGTCGGTCGATTACCGCTTCCCGACCTCGTTCGGCGATGTCCGGCTGCGCAGCGACGCGCGCTATTCCTCGCGCTTCAATACCTGGGGACGCAGCAATGCCGCCGGCTATTATCGCGACGAGGTGGTGCTGATCAACGCGAGCATCGCGGTGGCCGGCGAGGACGAGCGCTGGAAGGTGACGCTCTACGGCACCAACCTGACCGACAAGAAGGTGATTTCGGGCGCGACCAACGCCGGTGCGACGCCGATCTCGCAATTCTATCAGGCGCCGCGCGAATTCGGGGTCGACCTGTCCTTCAAATTCTAGAATCCTGGGCCCGCGGCGAGCTATCGCCGCGGGCCGGACGGAAGCCAGCGATCGGGAGAGCAAGATGAGTTGGGATGTGAATCGCCGCACCTTCGTCGGCGGCGTGGGCGCGCTGGCCGCGGCCGGCCTGGGGCTGCCGGCCTATGCGAAGAACGGCAAGAAGCTGAACGTCCTGATGATCGTCACCGACCAGGAGCAGAGCGTCGCAAGCTATCCCAAGGGATTGCTCGAAAAGCTGCCTTATCACCGCGAACTGATGGAACGCGGGATGCTGGTCGAAAACTACCATGTCCACACGACGCCCTGCACCCCGTCGCGCTCGACCATCTTCCAGGGTCATCACACCCAGCACACCGGCCTGTTTCTCAACAGCGACAATTCTCCCAATCCGGTCGCGGCGGAAGACATGCCGACGCTGGGTCACATGATGCAGGCTGCGGGCTATTACACCAGCTACAAGGGCAAGTGGCACCTCAGCCGGATCAATTTCGAGCGCAACTGGCCGCGCGTGCCGGGCGGCATCTATCCCAGCACCGAACGCGCGATGGAGAAATACGGCTTTCACGACTACGGCTTCGACGGCGAGGAACTGGGGCTGACCTGGGACGGCTATCGTGCCGACATGTATGTCGCGGGCGACGCGGCGCGCAGCATCTTCGACTTCGTGCGCCGCGACAAGGCGGGTGGGAGGCCGTGGTTCCTGGTCGTCGGCCTGATCAATCCGCACGACATCATGTTCTATGACGCGACCGGCGAGCAGGCAAAGCACCGCACCCATCCCGACATATTGGGCCCGCTGCGCCGCGAACCGGGCGACCCGCTCTACGAGGTCGACAACAGGTTCGACTTGCCCGACAGCTTCATCAAGGACGATCTGTCGACCAAGCCGGAGGCGCATCGCGCCATCAAGCGGCTCAACGACCTCTTCTATGGCCCGATGCCGGTGGACGACCTCGAAAGCTGGCACCGGTTCCGCAACTATTACTACAACTGCCTGCGCGACGTGGACCGGCGCCTGGGGCAGCTGCTGTGGGCGCTCAAGGAAAGCGGTCAGATCGACAACACCGTCATCATCTATACCAGCGATCACGGCGAACGCGCCGGCGCACACCAGATGCGGCAGAAGGCCGGCACGATGTATCGCGAGGAAAGCAATATCCCGATGATCATCGCGCACCCCGATTTCGCGGGCGGGCGGACGACCAAGGGGCTGATGAGCGCGATCGACATCGCGCCAACGCTGATGACGCTCGCCGGCCTCTCCGCCGACGAAGCAGCGAACCGGTTCCCCGAGCTGCCGGGCGTCGACGTGTCGGGCCTGCTATCGGCCCCCACCGCCCCCACCGAGCGCGACCGGCGCGGCCATTTCTTCAACTATGCCGTCGCCCATATGTGGGAACCCGCGTCGCAGCGGACCGTCGGCCCGCGCCCGCCGGGCGAGGTGCCCGATTACGACAAGATCTATGACCTGTCGAAGCGGCGCCTGCACCGCGGGGTGCATGATGGACGGTGGAAGTTCGCGCGCTATTTCGCGCCGGCGCATCACCATATGCCGACCGACTGGAAGACGCTGAACGCGCGCAACGACCTGGAGCTCTACGACACGCACGCCGACCCGGACGAGCTGGTCAATCTCGCCAACGATCCGAGGCATCGCAAGACGGTGCTACGGCTCAACGCGATGGTGAACGCGCTGTCGGAACGCGAGATCGGCAAGGGACTCGACGACGGCCGCGAATATCCGGGGCCGACCGAACTCTACAACCAGCCGGGCTGACCGGTTCAGGCGGCTTCGGCGGTGGCGCGAACCTCGCGCAGTTCGCCGCGCGCCTGGCGGAACACCTCGATGCCCGCCCAGATGGCGAGCCCGGCCATGATCGCCGCGACGGCAAGGTCGGGCCAGCCCTGCCCGGTGCCGAACACGCCGAGCGCCGCGGCGAGCACCGCGAGATTGCCGATCGCGTCGTTGCGCGAGCAGAGCCAGACCGAGCGCATGTTCGCGTCGCCGGTGCGCCAGCGATAGAGCATCAGCGCGACGACGACATTGGCGACCAGCGCCG
>CALMYE010000116.1 GCA_937873425.1 uncultured Sphingopyxis sp.
CGCTTGCGGAGGGGAGGAAAGTCCGGGCTCCACGGAAACCACGGTGCCGGATAACGTCCGGCGGGTCTGCCCTCGGGCGGACTTAGGGAAAGTGCCACAGAGAGCAGACCGCCCAAGGCTTCGGCCCGGCGAAAGGTGAAAGGGTGCGGTAAGAGCGCACCGCGCGGACGGCAACGGACGCGGCACGGCAAACCCCACCGGGAGCAAGGTCGAATAGGGATGGCACGGAGCAATCCAGGGCTGGTTCCGGCCCCGCCGTCCGGGTTGACTGCTTGAGCGTCCGGGCAACCGGCCGCCTAGACGAATGATCGCCCATCCCCGGCAACGGGGTGGACAGAACCCGGCTTACAGACCCTCTGGCCCGCTTCCTGTCGTGATCAGGGCAGGCGCCGGCGCTGATAACGGCGCCCGTTGGCGGCTGGGTCGTCGGCCTCGATCATCGTCGCCGTCGCGCCCGGACGAATCGACGAGGTGTCGTTGTCGCCGTCGACTTCGGCAACGGCGCTGCCGGTCGAGGACGATACGACATTATATTTGACCGCATAGAGGCTGTCGCCGCCGCCGACCTCGACCAGTGTGCCGAGCTTGAGGAAAGGCGAACCATAGTTCAGGCGGATGCGCTCGCCATCGACCTGGGTCACCCGCAACGGTTCGACATTGAAGGCGACGATGCGGGCGATCGCCAGCGCCAGTTCGTTCTGCATCACGCCATAGACGGCGTCGCCCGTCATCGACGAGGAGGCATGGAGGCCGTCGGCGTCGACATGCACACCGGTCTCGATCATCTTGCTCGACAGGCCGCCATGGATGATCCGGCCCGACGCATCCTTTACCGTGACGGTGAAGCTGGCGAGCATGCCGGTCTTGCTGACCGCGAAGCCGCGCGGACCCACCGCCGGATTGTCGGGCGCGCCGCCGCCGCCGCTGACGTCGCCGATCGTCACGTCGATGCGATAGCCGCCACGCCCGACCGTGAACTTGCCGGTCGATGCCAGCGCCGCCTGCAGGCTGCTGCGCATGGTCGCGAAATTATTGACGCAATCCTTCACCCACCAGCTGCGCCAGGCGACGTGCGAGGCATAGAACCAGGGGGCGGCCACCGTATCGCGATGATAGTCGGTGTTCATAAAATACTGGCAGCTCTGGGTCGTGGTGATCGACCCGATATTGAACTGCGATTGCGCCTGGGTGGCGCCTGCCGGAACGAGCAGCGCGCCGAGCAGCGCCGCGCAGCGCAGCGCGGACATGGAAAGGCGGCGCGTCACTTGCGCTTGCCCTTGCCGCTGCTGCGGAACTCGGCGCGATCGTCGGGGGTCGCCAGCCGGACGATGGCGCCGACCGGCGGCGTATAGGAGAAGGGCGTCACCGCCCGCGCCTTTGAAAAGCGGGTCTGCACGTCGGTGATCTCGATCAGCCCCAATTTGATCTCGTTGCTGGCGATGACCTCGCCGGTCGCGGGATCGACGATCGCCGCGCCCTTTTCAAAGACGGTCATCGTCGCGCCGGCGGTCACCGACCCTTCGCCATAGTTCAGCACGAAGATGCCGTCGGGCTGAACCGCCGCGACCTGGATCGGATAGATGGTCGTCACCAGGCCCGAGGCGATCTTGTCCGCCGCGCCGCGCAGCAGCGCCGCCGTGTCGATCTGCCCAGCCGTGCCGCAGGACGTCGCGCCCTGTTGAATCTCGCTGACGCGAGTGACGTAGCGGACCTCTCCGGTGTTGGCGTCGGTGATCTTGATGTCGGCTTCGAGGCTGGCGATGACGTTGCTGCACCCCGGATTGTTGTTTCCGCCGAGGCTGTTCAGGAAATTGGCGCCGACGTTCGACTTCTGCTTCGCGGAAATGGCCGTAATCGTTCCATAGACCAAATAATCCACACCCTCGAACCCGCCGACGCGCCCGGGACGGTTGGTGGTGGTGAGGCCGGTTCGCGCGCCGCCCTGTTCGCGCAGCAGCTTGTTGAGGCCCGATCGTTCGATGACGCGGAACTTGTTGGTCGCGGTGATCGCCGTTTCGATC
Organism: uncultured Sphingopyxis sp.; assembly: GCA_937873425.1. Lineage (GTDB taxonomy): Bacteria > Pseudomonadota > Alphaproteobacteria > Sphingomonadales > Sphingomonadaceae > Sphingopyxis. The sequence goes on from CALMYE010000116.1 coordinate 2,022, forward strand.
ATGGTGGAAAAGGTCTGGGCCTGTCCGTTCCCGGTCAGATCTTCCATTTCGTAGATTCCGACGATCGGGCGCGTGCCTTGCGCCGCCGCCGCATTTCCGAACGCCAAGCAAATCGCAATCGAAGCGAGCCGAATTAAATAGCGCATGATGCCCCCGTTTGTTCGCCGTAACAGGCGAATCACTTCCCCATCCCTTGGTTAGTCAATTCCGCGAGGGGTGGGCAAGGACTTTGCACTTGCTACGCCATTGTTTTCGGGACCGGCGTTGTTCGCGGCACCGGATGCAGGGGACAATCGGGAACCCCGGCCGCCGGCCGGCGTTCGGCAGGGGAGGAGCTTTGAAACGGGAGGCTGTGATGAAAGTCGTCGATGACCATGTCGAGGTGACCGAGACCGAGGCGAGTAGCGGGGTGAAGGGGCATGGCGTGCGCTATGTGCTCGGCATATCGCTCGCGGCGGTGATCGTCGTGCTGTCGCTGATCTGGATCGTGCCGGCGCTGCTGCGCGGCTGACCCGGGCTTGATCCGTCCCGGTCAGGAACCGTAGCCCTGAGCCTGTCGAAGGGCGCCTATCCGCGAGAAGCGCCCTTCGACAGGCTCAGGGCTACGGGAATGAACGATCCGGAATCTCCGAGGGATAGCGAACTGCCATCACCTCCCACTCCTTCGGTCCGGCGGGCAGTTGCACCGTCCGGAGGTCGCCGATGCCCGCGCCGCGCAGTGCGCGGGCGAGCGGGCTGTTCCAGCCGATGCGGCCGGCGCCCGCGTCGGCCTCGTCGTCGCCGACCAGCGTGACGGTGCGGCGTTCGTCTTCCTCGTCGGCCAGCTCGGCGGTGGCGCCGAACCAGATGCGGCTCTTGTCGGGCTGCGCCGCGGGATCGACGACGCGCGCCGCCTTCATCCGCCGCGCGAGGAAGGCAAGCCGCCGGTCGATTTCGCGCAGACGCTTGCGGCCATAGATATAATCGCCATTCTCGCTGCGGTCGCCGTTGCCCGCCGCCCAGCTGATCGTCTCGACCAGCTTCGGGCGCTCGCCGCCCAGCAGCGCGTCATATTCGGCGCGCAGCGCCGCGAAGCCCGCCGGGCTGATGATATTGCTGCGTTCCCCCGCCATGACGCCGTCAGCCGGGGTTGGGCTTGCCGATGTAGAAGCTGAGCGGGGCGGCCGGCAGCGGCCGGTCCGGCGTCGGGTGCAGCGTATCGTAGACGACCGCATTGGCGAGCACCGCCATGACATAGCCGCGCGTCTCGCTGAACGGGATACCCTCGATCCATTCGATCCAGTCGATACCCCCGTTGCGGGGGTCGCCATAGGTGCGGAGCCATTTGTTCACATTGCCCGCTCCGGCGTTGTAAGCGGCGACCGCCAGCGGATAGCTGCCGCCATAATCGCGCAGGCGCTGCTGAAAATAGCTCGAACCGAGCGTCATGTTGTAATTGGTGTCGGAGAACAGCGCGCCCGCGTCATAGGGCAGCCCGAGCCTGCGTGAGACGTCGCCCGCCGTAGCCGGCATCAACTGCATCATCCCGCGCGCGCCGACGGGACTGACCGCTTCGCGATTGAACTGGCTTTCCTGCCGGATGATCGCGTGGATGAACGTCCAGTTGCTTTCATGGCCCGCGGGGACGCGAACGGTCGGAAAGCCGCCGGCCTGGATTGCGTCGACATCCTTCGACAGGGCATTGCGCCCTGTCCATACGCCGAGGTCCGCCCGGCCGATCTGCTGGCCGATCTGTCCGGTCAGCACATGTTCGGCGGGGGTGGCGGCGCGGCTGGCGAGGGCGCGGATGAACAGCGACTGTTCGCGCCACGCCCCGATTTCGCCGAGCGCGCGGGTCGCGCGGACGAGCCGGTCGTTGTCGAAGGCCTGTTTTTCGGCGGCGCTGACCATGACCGGTTCGGCAACCCCCGGCCGCGGTTGCGGGCGACCGAGGCGTTCGAGCGAAAGCTGGCCATAATATTGGTCATAATATTTGCCGGCGGCCTCGAAATGCCGGTCGGCACCTGCCTTGTCGCCCGCCGCGAGCGCGGCGCGGCCGGCCCAATAATAGCCCTTTGCGCGCGTCTGCGCCGTCTGCGCCGCATCGCCATAGGCGCGGTAGAGGCGCGCCGCGTCGGCGGGGCGGCGCAGGTCCTTTTCCGCCACCTGCGCGGCGAGCCAGGCGAGCGAGGTATAGGTGTCGCGCACGCCGAAGGAGGCGTCGCGCAGCACCGTGCCCGGCGCGACCGCATCGTCGAGCTTGCTCGCGATGTCGTAGGCCGTGCGCCGGTTGCCCTCGCTCCGCGCCTGCTGCGCGTTGACGAGCAAAGTCTTGAGCCATTCGACCGTGTCGGTGGGCGGCGCGGCGAGCGCGCGCGGCGCGGCGAGCAGCTCCTGCGCGCTGCCGCCGCGTCCCGAGCGGCGCAGCCAGGTCGCCTTGTCGGTGATATAGCCGGCATCGGTCCGGGTCAGCGCCGGGTTCGCGGCCTCGACCGCCGATGCCTGAAGCGCGGCATCGACTGCATTGCCGCGCATCGCGAGCCGCGCGGCGAAGACGGCACGCTTTTCGGGCGAGGTCAGGGGAAGCTGGCGCGTCGCGGCGGCGGTCGCGTTCGACCACAGCAGCCGGTCCATCCGCGCGTCGTGATCGGCGGGGCCGAGCGCGCCGGGGAAGATGGTCAGCACGCGGCTGACCTCCGCCTCGGTCAGCGAACCGCCGGTCCAGGCGGCCCGTGCCGCGGCATGGGCTTCGTCGCGGCGGCCGGTCGCGTTGAGCGCCAGCGCGAGCCGCAACTGGCCGCCGGCCGACTGCGGCGGATAGGCCTCGAAGAAAGCGAGGGTGCGCGCGGGATCGAAACTGTCGATCGAGATCGCGCTTTCGGCGCGCGCGCGCAGCTTTTCGCCATCGGGCCAGCCCTTGTTGGCGATCAGGAAGCGCGAGAGCTGATCGAAGGAGGCGCTGTTGTTCGCCGTCAGGCGCCGCCATTCGAGCACCGCGTCGCCGACCGAGCTGCTGCTGACCGGCGGCGTTGAGGATGCGGAGGCGAGGCCCATCTGCGCGCGATACCAGGCCATCTGCTCGGGCGTGAGCTCGCTCGACTGGGCGAAGGCGGGGGCGGCGGGGAGGATGAGCGCCGCGGCGAGGGCGAGGCGCGAAATGGACGGCAGCGAAATCATGCGGGCCATATTAGTGGCAAACTCCTTGCGGGGCGCTGAATAGGCGTCCATTAGGCGGCGCGCCGACCGGTTTTATCGAATGCGGAGCGGTTTTTGTAAAGGAGTGGAGCATGTTTTCGGGGTCGATTCCCGCCTTGGTGACGCCATTTCGCGACGGTGCGTTCGACGCGCCGGCGTTCAAACGGCTGGTCGGCTGGCAGATCGACGCGGGGACGAGCGCGCTGGTGCCGTGCGGCACCACCGGCGAGAGCGCGACGCTGAGCTTCGACGAGCATTACAGCGTGATCGACGCCTGCATCGAGGCGGCGGCGGGGCGCGTGCCGGTGATCGCCGGCTGCGGGTCGAACGACACCGCGACCGCGATCCGCCACATGCGCCATGCGCAGGCGGCAGGCGCCACGGCGGCGCTGGTCGTCGCGCCCTATTACAACCGGCCGAGCCAGGAGGGCATCGTCGCCCATTACCGGGCGCTCGCCGATGCGAGCGACCTGCCGATGGTCGTCTATAATGTGCCGGGCCGCACGGTCACCGACATCAGCGCCGAGACGATGTGCCGCCTCGCCGAGATCCCCTCGGTGGTGGCGATCAAGGATGCGAGCGGCGACCTCGCGCGCGTCACGGTCCACCGCGCCGGTGCGGGCGCGGATTTCTGCCAGCTCAGCGGTAACGACGATCTGTGGCTGCCGCACGCGGCGATGGGCGGCGTCGGCTGCATCTCGGTCACCGCCAATGTCGCGCCGCGGCTGTGCGCCGATTTCGCCGCCGCCTGCGCGGCCGGCGACTGGACGCGCGCGCTGGACCTGCACGACCGGCTGTTCGCGTTGCACAAGGCGATGTTCACCGACGCCTCGCCCGCGCCCGCCAAATATGCACTGTCGCGCATCCACGACTGGTTTTCGCCCGAACTGCGCCTACCTATCATCCCGGCGTCCGAGGCATCGCGCGAGGCCGTCGATGCCGCATTGTCCGCGGCGGGAGTAATCCAGGTTTAAAAATGGCCCGTCCGCAGTCCGCCGCCGAGTTCGACAAGAAGAAGGTCGTCGCCGAGAACCGGCGCGCGCGCTTCGACTATGCCGTCGAGCAGGTGTTCGAGGCGGGAATCGCCCTGCAGGGGACCGAGGTGAAGTCGTTGCGCTTCGGCGAGGGGACGATTGCCGAAAGCTATGCCGAGGTGACCGGCGGCGAGGTGTGGCTGATCAATGCCAACATCCCCGAATTCAGCCACGGCAACCGCTTCAACCACGAACCGCGGCGGCCGCGCAAGTTGCTGCTCAACGGACGCGAGATCAACAAATTGCATGCCGGCGTGATGCGCCAGGGTATGACGATCGTCCCCCTGAGCGTCTATTTCAACAGCAAGGGACGGGCGAAGGTCGAACTCGCGCTGGCGAAGGGCAAGAAGGCGCACGACAAGCGCGAGTCGATCAAGGAACGCGACTGGAAGCGCGACAAGCAAAGATTGATGAAGGAACGCGGATGAGCGGGAAGAAGCCCCGCGATAAAGCGGCGGTGATGAACTGGATTCGCCGCAACTCGCCGACGCGCGAGGAATTGCTGGCGAGCCGCTTCGTGCGGCCCTTCGCGCACCGCGTCGCGCACAGCCATTTGTGGCGCTTCACCCGCACCTCCGTGCCGCGCGGCACCGCGCTGGGGCTGTTCGTCGGCCTGTTCTTTCTGATCCCGGGGGTGCAGATATTGGGGGTCGCGCTGCTCGCGCTGCCCTTTCGCGCCAATATCCCAATCGGCGCGGCGATGACCTTTCTGTCGAACCCGTTTACCACGCCCTTCATCCTCGCGGCGTCGGTCTGGCTGGGCAGCACTTTGTTCGGCCTGCACACCAATGTGTCGAACCTCTATATCCTCTATGACGAGGGCGCTTCGCTGATCGAATGGTGGCACTGGTTCACCGCCAACGCCGGAACCGCGCTTCTGGGCGGGTTGGCCGGGCTGTTCGTCATATCGCTCGTCTCGGCGATCGTCGGCTATGTGCTGGCGGCGCTGCTGTGGGACAATTGGATTCGGCTGCGCTGGCGGCGCAAACTGAACCGGGCGCGCGACCAGCGGCTTGCGGCTTCGACGAGCGACACGCCGGCCGATTGAACCGCGCCAGGGCGCAAGCGGACAGGCGGGCGGCGGGCTGATGCACGGGGCCGCATCACCACCGACCCCCATTCGTCCTCGATCCGGCGGACCCCGGTCGCACCACGCTTGACCCTTGCTGCAAAGCCTATCAGATCGGGGAAGGCCGCGTCCGCATCCGGCGACGCCAACAGGGAAGACCATCTTTGACCGCGACGCGCCTGCCTTCCGTTGATTCCGCCATCGGCAGGGGGCCGGGTCCGGGCGCGGCGGGCGGGCTGGGGCGATTCGACATCGGCCTGCTCGCCGGGCTGGCGATCCTGTCGGCGGGGCTGCTGTTCTGGGCGACGCGCGACGGCATGATCGCGGCGGGTTTCCTCGCCGGGCTGGCGGTCGCCGCCGGGGCGGTCGTCCTGCTCCGCCGCCTGTTCCCTGCTGGCGCGGCGGGCGAGGCGGCGCTGCCCGACTGGTCGATGCTGCGCCAGGCGGTCGATCATGACGATGTCGGAATCGCGGTCACCGACCGCGCCGGGCGGCTCGTCTGCGCCAACGACCTGTTCGCGACCTGGATGGGCGGCTTCGTCACCCCGCCGGGGCTGCCGCTCGACGGGCGCGGGGCGGAGCTGCTCAAGAACGCCGGCCGCGCCGCCTGGCGCGACGGCGAGGGGCAGGCCGAGGAGCTGGCGATCGGCAGCCTGCGCCTCCGCGCACGGGTGATCCGCAGCGGGCTGGCCGAGGATTATCTGGTCTGGCGCTTCGCGGCGGTCGAGCGGCTCGACCTGGTGTCGGAGATCGCGCGCCACCTCGACGGGCCGGCGGGACGCACGCTGGGGCAGGCGGGGATCATGGCGGCGCTGGTCAATGCCGAGGGGCGGCTGCGCGTCGCCAACCCCGCCTTTCTGCTGCGCGCGCTGGGCGAGGCCGACCAGGCCCATTATGCCGGGCGCGACATCGCGCCGCTGCTGCGCCTCGACGATGCCGGAACGCTCTATTTCGGGCGCGAGGGCGACCGCGCGGCGCCGGTCCGCCTAATCCAGGTGCCGCTGGTCCCCGCCGATGCGAGCGGCCCCGTGCTGCTCGCGCTGATCGACGAGGAGATCGGCGCCGCCGACCGCGGCACCGCGCAGACCTATGTCGAGACCCTGCTGTCGCTGCTGCCCTTCGGCCTCGCGATGGTCGATCGCGACGGGCGCTTCCTTTACATGAACCGCGCCTTCGTGCGCGCCGCCGGGCTGTCGGAGGCGAAGATGCCGCGCTATCCCGGCGACATCGTCGTCGGCGAGGACAAGGGGCCGCTGGCCGACATGATCCGCCGCCACAGCAGCGGGCAGCAGGTCGGCGGCGACCTGTCGATCCGGCTGACCGGCCAGCCCGACGAACCGGTGTCGATGCGGGTCGTCGGGGTGCGCGGGCTGGGCGAGGCGGCGGTGCTGCTGAGCCTGAAGGATTCGAGCGAGGAATCGCGCCTCAAGCGCCAGGTCGCGCAGCAGTCGAAGATGCAGGCGGTCGGTCAGCTCGCGGGCGGCGTCGCGCATGATTTCAACAATATATTGACCGCGATCCTGACCAGCTGCGACCTGATGCTGATGCGGCACACCGCCGGCGACGGCGATTATGACGACATCCAGCAGATCCGCAGCAACGCCAACCGCGCGGCGAGCCTGACGCGGCAATTGCTCGCCTTTTCGCGGCAGCAGACGCTGCGGCCGCAGATATTGCAGTTGCCCGACGTGATTTCGGAAGTGTCGCATCTGCTCAAACGGCTGATCGGCGACACGGTGCAGCTGTCGGTGCGCCACGGGCGCGGGCTGGGCGCGGTGCGCGCCGACCCCGGCCAGCTCGAGCAGGTGATCATCAACCTGGCCGTCAATGCGCGCGACGCGATGGCGGGCGGGGGGACGCTGACCATCGAGACCTATCCGGTGTCGGCCGCAGACGTGCGCGCGATGGGCAATGAGTTCATGCCGCCCGCCGATTACAGCGCGCTCCGGGTCGGCGACACCGGCGGCGGCATCCCGCCCGACGTGCTGCCCAAGATTTTCGAGCCCTTCTTCACGACCAAGGATGTCGGCAAGGGGACGGGGCTGGGTCTGTCCACCGTCTACGGCATCATCAAGCAGTCGGCGGGCTTCATCTTCGCCGACAGCAAGCCCGGCGAGGGGGCGAGCTTTACCATCTACCTGCCCGTCCACCGGACCGAAAGTGGCGCGCCCGCGGTGGCGCCGCCGCCGGTCAAGCCGAAGAAGAGCCAGTGGGGCACGGGCACCGTCCTGCTCGTCGAGGACGAGGATATGGTCCGCGCGGTCGCCGAACGCGCGCTGTCGCGGGCGGGCTATACCGTCGTCACCGCGTCGCAGGGCGAGGAGGGGCTCGAACGCTTTGCCGCGATGGACAAGGTCGACCTGGTGATCAGCGACGTGATGATGCCGACGATGGACGGACCGACGATGGTCCGCGCGTTGCGCGCGAAGGCGCCGACGCTGCCCGTCCTCTTCATGTCGGGCTATGCCGAGGAACAATTGCGCCAGTCGATCGATATTGCCGATGTGTCCTTTCTGCCCAAACCCTTTTCGGTCGCGCAGCTGACCGAGGCGACATCGGCGGCGCTCGACAGCGCGGCGCGGCGGACGGCGGATGGCTGACCGAATGGCTGATGGGCGCCGCATCCTGCTCGTCGAGGACGATGTGCTGATCGGCATGATGCTGGTCGACATGTTCGATGCGCTCGGCTTTCCCGAACCCGCGCAGGCGGCGACGGTCGAGGATGCGCTGGCGCAGATCGAGGCGGGGCCGGTCGCCGCGGCGCTGGTCGACATCAACCTCGGCGAGGCCAAGGGCTGGCCCGTCGCCGACGCGCTCGCCGAACGCGGCATCCCCTTCGCCTTCACCTCGGGCGGGGGCGACGTGATTCCCCCGCAGCATGCGCACCGCAAGCTGGTGACCAAGCCGTTCCGCCTCGCCGAGATCGAAGCGGTGCTGGACGGATTTTTCGCGGAATAGCGCGGCGCCGGGGCGGCGCAAAGAAATTGTCGTTCCCCTCTTGTTCCATGAGAACAAATGGAATACACAGGTCCGGCGTTGCGATGCGCCCGATGGCGCTCTAGAGCAGGAAGGGGACGGCAGATGGCCGGACAATTGACACTCGTCGAATCGGGGAAATCTGTGAACGGAACGGACAGGCAAAAGGCGCTCGACGCCGCATTGGCGCAGATCGACCGCGCCTTCGGCAAGGGCTCGGTGATGAAGCTCGGTTCGAAGGAGGCGATGCAGGTCGAGGCGATCTCGACCGGTTCGCTCGGGCTCGACATCGCGCTGGGCGTCGGCGGCCTGCCGCGCGGCCGCGTCATCGAAATCTACGGCCCCGAAAGCTCGGGTAAGACGACGCTCGCGCTGCACGTCCTCGCCGAGGCGCAGAAGGGCGGCGGCACGGTCGCCTTCGTCGATGCCGAACATGCGCTCGACCCCGTCTATGCCAGGAAGCTGGGCGTCGACATCGACGAGCTGATCGTCTCGCAACCCGACACCGGCGAACAGGCGCTCGAAATCGTCGACACGCTGGTGCGCTCGAACGCGATCGACGTGCTGGTGGTCGACTCGGTCGCCGCGCTCGTCCCGCGCGCCGAGATCGAGGGCGAGATGGGCGACAGCCATGTCGGCCTGCAGGCGCGGCTGATGTCGCAGTCGCTGCGCAAGCTCACCGGCTCGATCAGCCGCTCGCGCTGCATGGTAATCTTCATCAACCAGCTGCGCATGAAGATCGGCGTGATGTACGGCAATCCGGAGACGACGACCGGCGGCAACGCGCTCAAATTCTACGCCTCGGTCCGTCTTGACATTCGCCGCACCGGACAGATCAAGGACCGCGACGAGATCGTCGGCAACGCGACGCGCGTCAAGGTCGTGAAGAACAAGGTCGCGCCGCCGTTCAAGCAGGTCGA
>CALMYE010000117.1 GCA_937873425.1 uncultured Sphingopyxis sp.
GGCAGGAGGAGGGCGCCGAGCCCGCCGCCAGCGTCGAGGACGCGCTGCGCCTCGCCAATGCGCCGCACGTCATGGTGATCGGCGGCGCCGAAATCCATTCGCTGTTCCTCCCCCTCGCCGACCGCATCGAACTGACCGAGGTCGCCCTCACCCCCGCGGGCGACGCCGTCATCGCCGCGCCCGACCCGGCGCAGTGGCGGGAGATCGCACGCGAGGACCATCCCGCCGACGAAGCGGGCCGCCCGGCCTACAGCTTCGTCACTTTCGTCAGGAGGATATGATGCGCCGCTGGCTGATCCGCGTCCTGCTTCTGCTGCTCATCGGCTGGGGCGCCTTCTTCGCGCTGGCGCCCGGCATCGTCGAGCGTGGGCTGAACCAGATCGACGGCAAGCCGCTGCCGCCGGTGAGCGAACGGGCGCGGGCACTGCACGAAACGCTGACCATCGTCGACCTGCACAGCGACAGCCTGTTGTGGAGCCGTGATTTCCTGAAGCGCGCCGGGCGCGGCCATATGGACCTGCCGCGCCTGCAGGACGGCCATGTCGCGCTGCAAGTCCTCGCCAGCACCACCAAATCGCCCAAGGGGCAGAATTACGACGCCAACAGCGGCGACACCGACAATATCACCATGCTGGTCTTTGCGCAGCTTCAGCCGCCCCGGACGTGGAATTCGCTGTTCCAGCGCGCGCTTTATCATTCGGAAAAGCTGCACCGCGCGTCCGCGGCATCGAACGGTGCGCTGCGCACCGTCGCCGACACCGCCGAACTCGACGCGCTGCTCGCCGCGCGGCGCGGCAAACCGCTGGTCACCGGCGCGATGCTCAGCATCGAGGGGCTGCATGTCCTCGAAGGCGACATCGCCAATCTCGACAAGCTTTACGGCGCCGGCTTCCGCATGGCGGGGCTGACCCATTTCTTCGACAATGACCTCGCCGGGTCGATGCACGGGATTAAAAAGGGCGGGTTGACGCCGCTCGGCCGGCAGGTCGTGACGCGGATGGAGGCGAAGGGGATGATCGTCGACATCGCCCACCTCAGCCCGGCGGGGGTCACCGAACTGCTCAAAATGGCGCGCCGTCCCGTCGTCTCCAGCCACGGCGGGGTGCAGGCGACGTGCAAGGTCAACCGCAACCTCAGCGACGACCAGATTCGCGGGGTCGCCGCGACCGGCGGGCTGATCGGCATCGGTTATTGGGACGCCGCCGTCTGCGACACCTCGCCCGCGAGCATCGCCAAGGCGATGAAGCATGTCCGCGATCTCGTCGGCATCAACCATGTCGCGCTGGGCAGCGATTATGACGGCGCCACCACCGTGCGTTTCGACACGTCGCATCTGGTGCAGGTAACGCAGGCGCTGATCGACGCGGGCTTCACCGACGACGAGATCCGCGCCGCGATGGGCGGCAACGCGATCCGCGTGCTAAGCGCGGGGCTGGTCCCGCTGACGCCGCCCGTGGAAGCTCCGTGATTATGCGCCGTGTCGGTGCGGCCCAGACTAAGCCCCTCCCCTTCAGGAGTGCCGGGTCGGTCGGTCCCCCGGACCGACCTGAAACTGCCGGGGGCAGTTTCACCCGACACTGGGTTGGGGTGGGGGCCAGCGGTCTTGCGCCCACCCCGCTGCGACTAGGGAACAAGTTCCCAAGTCTCGCTGCCCCTCCCCTGAAGGGGAGGGGTTGGAGATGATCCGCCTCGACGGCCATTCCCGCATCGAATCCCCCCTGCGCGGCGGGGTGATCGCACTCGGCAATTTCGACGGCTTCCACGGCGGGCATCAGGCGGTCGTCGGCCGCGCGGTGCGCCATGCGCGCGACGAAGGGCGCGCCTGCATCGTCGCCACCTTCGACCCGCATCCGGTGCGCTTCTTCAAGCCCGGCGCCCCGCCCTTTCGCCTGACGACGCTCGATCAAAGGCAGGAGCTGTTCGCCGCGGCGGGCGCCGACGCGATGCTCGTCCTGCCTTTCGACGCCGCGCTCGCCGGCACGACGGCGGAGGATTTCATCACCGCGCTGTTGCTGGGTCGCTATGGCGCGGCGGGGGTGGTCACCGGCGCCGACTTCGTCTTCGGCAAGGGGCGCGGCGGCGATGTCGTCACGCTCGCCGACCATGCCCGCCGCCTCGGCTTCTTCACCGAAATGGTCGCCCCCGTCGACGACGCCGAGGAGGTGATCTCGTCGAGCCGCATCCGCGACGCGCTGCAGGCGGGCGACTGCGCCACCGCCGCGCGCCTGCTCACCCGCCCCTTCACGGTGCGCGGGGTCGTGCGGCACGGCGCCAAGACCGGCCGCCAACTCGGCTTTCCGACCGCCAACATCGACATGGGCACCTACCTCCGCCCGCGCTACGGCATCTATGCCGTCACCGGCCGCCTCGCCGACGGCCGCCTGCTCAAGGGCGCCGCCAACCTCGGCATCCGCCCCAGCTTCGATCCGCCCAAGGAACTGCTCGAACCGCATTTCTTCGACTTCGCCGAAGACCTCTACGGTCAGGAGATCGACGTCGCCTTCCGCGCCTTCATCCGCCCCGAGGCGAAGTTCGACGATATGGACGCGCTGACGGCGCAGATCGCGGCGGACTGCGACCGGGCGCGGGAGTTGCTGGCGGGCCTATGAGTGAATTCGCGCAGAGACGCAGAGATCGCAGAGACATGATGTTCACGCGGAGACGCGGAGGCGCGGAGAAAACAACGACTGGCGGCTTCGCCGCCCTTATTCTCTCCTTCTCTGCGCGCTCTGCGTCTCTGCGCGAATCAAATCTCCGCGCCTCCGCGTCTCCGCGTGAACCCTTTTTCGGACCCCGTCGAAACAGCGACCGATCGGAGTGCATATGACCGAAACCAACGCCGACGACTGGGCCGCCGCGCTCGAAGGCCCGCCGAAAAAACCCATGAAGCGCGGCACCAAAATCTTCCTCTGGCTCTTCGCCGCGCTCGTCGCATGGCTGACGCTCAGCAACGCGAGCTGGCTCGCGCCCGATCCCGCGGGCAAGCGCATCCTCGTCGCGCATCGCGGCGTCGCGCAGCTTTACGACCACCGCGGCGTGGGCCGCGACGACTGCACCGCGACGCGCATCCGCCCGCCCGAGCATCACTATCTGGAAAACAGCCTGCCCTCGCTGCGCGCCGCGATCGGCTATGGCGCGGGCATGGTCGAGCTCGATGTCGCGCGGACGAAGGACGGACAGCTCGCGGTGTTCCACGACTGGACGCTCGACTGCCGCACCGACGGCAAGGGCGAGATTCGCGACTGGGCGATGGCCGACCTCCAGCGGCTCGACATCGGCCACGGCTACACCGCCGACGGCGGCAAGAGCTTTCCGCTGCGCGGCAAGGGCGCCGGGATGATGCCGGCCTTCGACGAGATACTCGCCGCGCTCGGCCACGCCTCGCTGATGATCAACTTCAAGTCGCACGACCGGCGCGAAGCCGAGCTGGTGCTCGCCGCCTTCGCGCGCGCCGGGATCGACCCCGACGATCCGCGCTTCGCCTTCTACGGCAAGGGCGCGCCGATCGCGCTGATCCGCGAGCGCGCGCCCAGGGCGTGGGCGATGGACCCAGACGGCGCGAGGACATGCACCTTCGACTATATCAAGTTCGGCTGGTCGGGCTGGTATCCGCCAAGCTGCGTGGGCGGCACGATCGTCGTGCCGCTCAACCGCCAATGGGCTTTCTGGGGCTGGCCGAAGCGGCTGCAGGACCGCGCGGCGAAGCACGGCACCCGCGTGCTGCTCGTCGGCAACCACGGCGACGAGGCGAACGGCCTCGGCCTCCACGACCCGCGCCAGCTCGCCAAGGTGCCGGCCAGCTTCACCGGCCATATCTGGGTCGAGGACATCGCCACCATCGGCCCCGCGCTGCGCCCGCGGCAGAAATAGTTTCGCGCAGAGGCGCAGAGACCGCAGAGATTTGGTTCACGCGGAGACGCGGAGACGCAGAGGCGCGGAGAAGAAAGATTGGCGGCTCCGCCGCCCTATTCTCTGCTTCTCTGCGATCTCGGCGCCTCTGCGCGAATCCATTTCTCCGCGTCTCCGCGCCTCCGCGTGAACCTCTTCCTCCTCCACCAATCTTGGCGTCCATAAGCTTTGCGCCCACGCGAATCTGCGCTAAGCGCCGCGCACCATGACCGACAGCGCACCAGACTACCGCGACACCGTCTTCCTGCCAAAGACCGACTTCCCGATGAAGGCCGGCCTGCCGCAGAAGGAGCCGGCGATTCTCGCCAAATGGCTCGAAGGCAATCTGGAAGGCCAGATTCGCGAAAGCCGCAAGAACCGCAGCCAGTTCATCCTCCACGACGGCCCACCCTACGCCAATGGCGACATGCACATCGGCCATGCGCTCAACCATATCCTCAAGGACATGGTCGTCCGCACCCAGACGCTGAAGGGCAAGGACGCTCCTTATGTGCCCGGCTGGGACTGCCACGGCCTGCCCATCGAGTGGAAGGTCGAGGAGCAGTATCGCAAGAAGAAGCTGAACAAGGACGAGGTTCCCGTCGAGGAATTTCGCGCCGAATGCAGAGAATACGCGCTACATTGGGTCGATGTGCAGCGCGAGCAGCTGAAGCGCCTCGGCATCGGCGGCGACTGGGACAACCCCTATCTGACGATGGACTATGAGGCCGAGGCCACCATCGTCCGCGAACTGCTCAAATTCGCCGCCAACGACATGCTCTATCGCGGCGCCAAGCCGGTGATGTGGTCCCCGGTCGAAAAGACCGCGCTCGCCGAGGCCGAGGTCGAATATGAGGATATCGTCTCGACCCAGATCGACGTGGCGTTCGAGATCGTCGAAGCGCCGAACAGTCCGCTCATTCGGGAATGTCTCGAAAAGGGCTGGTCCGTTCGCGCGGTAATCTGGACCACCACGCCTTGGACGATTCCAGTCAATCAGGCGCTCGCATATGGGTCGGACGTGGAATATGTCCTTCTCCCCGACGGCGGAACCACCACCAATTACCTGATCGCCAAAGACCTCGCGGCCGCATTCATCGCACGGTGCGGCGATGCTATCCCCGGCGTTTATTCCTATCGCGAGGACGATTGGCAAACCGTCCGCGGCGGCGACCTCGCAGGCGCCGTCGCGCGCCATCCGATGGCGAACCTTATTTCACCCCTCCCCTTCAGGGGAGGGGCCGGGGGTGGGGGCTCGCGTTCTGACGCCGCGTTGGCCGAGAACCCCCACCCCAACCCCTCCCCTGAAGGGGAGGGGCCTGAGCGCGCGCCAACGATCCACCCCGACTCCCCACTCGCGGAATTCTTCGCACGCCCGCGCCCCTTCCTGCCTGGCGATTTCGTCACCACCGACAGCGGCACCGGCCTCGTCCATATGGCGCCCGACCATGGCGAGGACGACTTCGACCTCTGCAAGGCGCACGGGCTCGACCCCGTCTTCGCGGTCGAGGGCGACGGCAAGTATCGCGAGGACTGGGCCTGGCTCGGCGGTCAGGGCAGCGTCATCAACCCCCGGTTCAACGCCCCCGACGGCCCGATCTGCTCCGACCTGCGCGACGCGGGCGCCCTCCTCGCCGCCAGCGCCGATTACCCGCACAGCTATCCGCACAGCTGGCGCTCGAAGGCCAAGGTCATCTTCCGCTGCACCCCGCAATGGTTCGTGCCGATGGACAAGGTGATGACGCATATCTCGCCCAAGACGCCGGGCGAAAAGCGCTGGGAGAACGAGGGCGGCGCGATCAACCCCGCCGAGGAAGGCCTCTGTTCGGCTCCGACGCTGCGCGAGGCGGCGATGCAGGCCATCGCCGACACGCGCTTCGTCCCCGCGAAGGGCCGCAACCGCATCGGATCGATGGTCGAAACGCGCCCCGACTGGGTGCTGTCGCGCCAGCGCGCCTGGGGCGTGCCGATCACCCTCTTCGTCGACCGCAGGACCGGGCAATATCTCAACGACCCGCTTGTCAACGACCGCATCGTCGCGGCGATCCGCGAATCGGGCGTCGATGCATGGAACGACGCGCGCGCGCAGGACTATCTCGGCGATGCCCATGACGCCGCCGATTACGAGCGCGTCACCGACATTCTCGACGTCTGGTTCGATTCGGGATCGACCCACGCCTTCGTGCTCGAAAGCGGCAAATGGCCGCAGCTTCTGCGCCACGACGGGCAGCCGCATCCCGCCGACCTCTATCTGGAAGGGTCGGACCAGCATCGCGGCTGGTTCCAGTCGTCGCTGCTCGAAAGCTGCGGCACCCGCGGCCGCGCGCCCTACAAGGCCGTCCTCACCCACGGCTTCACCATGGACGCCAAGGGCATGAAGATGTCCAAGTCGCTCGGCAACACGATCAGCCCGATCGACCTGATGCGCGACTATGGCGCCGACATATTGCGCCTGTGGGCGCTGTCGGTCGATTTCACCGAGGATCACCGCATCGGCAAGGAAATCCTCGCCGGCGTCGCCGACCAGTATCGCAAGCTGCGCAACACATTCCGCTACCTGCTCGGCGCGCTCGACGGCTTCGGCGAGGAGGAGCGCGTCACCGACGTCGCGGCGATGCCCGAGCTCGAACGCTACATGCTCGCGCTTCTCGCCGACCTCGACGCGAAGCTCGCCCGCGCGGTCGACGATTTCGACTTCAACAGCTACACGCGGCTGCTCTCGGACTTCTGCAACGAGGATCTGTCGGCCTTCTATTTCGACATCCGCAAGGACGTCCTCTACTGCGACCTCGGCCCCGCCGCCCCGCTCGGCACCGATACGCGACGGGCATACCGCAGCACCCTCGACGTGCTGTTCCACGCCCTCGTCCGCTACGCCGCCCCGGTGCTGGTGTTCACCAGCGAGGAAGTATGGGGCACGCGCTATCCGGACGCGGGGTCCGTCCACCTCCTCGAATGGCCCGACCTCGACCAGTTGCTGCACCCCGGCGAAGGCCGGGGTCCAGGGCTGGCATCGGCCGACGCCGCACTGGGTTCCCGCCTTCGCGGGAACACGGAATTGATTGCGAAATGGGCTGGCGTTCGCACCCAGCGCGAAGCGGTGACCGAAGCGATCGAACCCTATCGCCGCGAAAAGACGATCCGTTCGAGCCTCGAAGCCGAAGTCACGATTCCTGATCCGGCTCTCGATCCGGCGGCGCTCGAAGAGGTGTTCATCGTGTCGGTCGCGCGTGCCGGCGAGGCGTTGACCGTCACCCGCACCGAAAACCACAAATGCGGCCGCTGCTGGCGCCATCTGCCCGAGGTCGCCGGGGACGGCGCCTTGTGCAATCGCTGCGACACGCTATTGACCTCGGCATGACTAGCAAGCGTTCGCCGCATCTGCGGTTCGGCCTGATCGTCGCCGGCCTCACCTTCCTGCTCGACCAGATCGTCAAGTGGATCGTCGTCGTGCCGCTCTCGCTCGAGCTGAAGGGGGTGTTCGACATATTGCCCTTCTTCCGGCTCACCTGGGCGGAGAATTGCGGTATCTCGCTGTCGATGTTCGCCAATTGCAACAGCACCACGCGCTGGACTTTGGTCGCGGTCACCGCGCTCGTCGCGGGGGCAGTCGCGGTGTGGATGACGCGCGAAAAGGCGAAGGGCGACGTGCTCGCGCTCGCGCTGATCCTCGGCGGCGCGCTCGGCAATATCCTCGACCGCACGCGCCTCGGCTATGTCGTCGATTATGCCGACCTGCATATCGGCGAGTTCCGCCCCTTCATGATCTTCAACGTCGCCGACGCCTGCATCACCATCGGGGTGCTTTTGCTGGTTGCGCGGGCGCTGCTCTTGGGCGAAAAGGCGCCCGAGGCGCCAGCTGTGTCGAACGACAAGCCCGCCGCGGACTAACGGGGCGCATCAGGAGTTTTTTTCGAAGTGAAACCGACCACCGCCATCCTCGCCGCCGCCCTGGCCGCATCGACCCTGTCGGCCTGCGGGTCGAACAATCTGTTCAGCCGCGACCGGCCCGACGAGTTCCGCGTCACCCGCCAGGCGCCGCTGATCGTCCCGCCCGACTTCGCGCTGACCCCGCCCGCGCCCGGCGCCGCGCGCCCCGGCGGCGAATCGACCGCCGAACAGACGCTGCGCGCGCTGTTCGGCGGCGCCGCCCCGCGCAGCGCGACCGAGACGCAGATCATCGGCAGCGCCGACCCCAACCGCGCCGACCCCGGCATCCGCAGCCAGGTCGGCAGCCCGGCCACCGAAGTCGTCGACAAGGGCCTCGTCACCCGCGACATCCTCGTCTCCCCCGAAGGCGACGGCCGCGACGCGCAGGCGGCGATCCCGGGGGCGTAGGGCTCAAGGGATTTTCGCGCAGAGGCGCAGAGACAGGAATCGGGCGGCCTCGGCCGCCCTTTTTCATGCCCGCCGTCCATTTCGCACGCTACGGCGGTTCAAAAGGGCGCCCTCTTCGTGTCTTCGTGTGAGAAACCGAGGGGCAGCGCGCCCTCAAAATCTCACACAAAGACACAAAGAGGGCGGCTCCCTCTTCGTGCCTTTGCGTGAAACCTGAAAAAACCTCACGCAAAGGCGCGAAGAACGGATTGGCGGAATTTTCGATACCTAGCGCATGGAACAGGCACGCAATCCCGTGCGCCATGGCGGTGTGCGTCAAATATGATCCGTTCGCCCTGAGCTTGTCGAAGGGCCGTTCTTTCTTTTGGCGCCGCAAGAAGAAGGACAGTGCTTCGACAAGCTCAGCACAAACGGCTTTTTGGGGCTGATTTAACGCATAACGCTCACGCCCGCGCGCCCGCCTCCTCGACGCCCGCGCTGTTGTGGCGCAGCGCCTTCAGCACCGTCTCGACGATCTGCGGCGCGTTGAGGCCCGCGGCGTCATATTGCGCCTCGGGCTTGTCCTGGTCCTGGAACGCATCGGGCAGGCGCATCGTGCGCAATTTCAGCCCCGCGTCGATCAGCCCCGCATCGCTCGCCAGCGTCAGCACATGCGCGCCGAGGCCGCCGATGCTGCCCTCCTCGATCGTCACGCACACCTCGTGCGCGGCGAGCGTCCTGCGGATCAGCTCCTCGTCGAGCGGCTTGGCGAAGCGCAGGTCGATCACGCTGGTCGACAGGCCCCTCGCTTCCAAGGTGTCCGCCGCCTTCAGCGCCTCGGCGAGCCGCGTGCCGAGCGACAGGATCGCGACCGTCTTGCCTTGCCGCACGATGCGTCCCTTGCCGATCTCCAGCTTCTCGGGGACTTCGGGCAGCGGCACGCCGGTGCCGCTGCCGCGCGGATAGCGGAAGGCGATCGGCCCCGCGTCATGTTCGGCGGCGGTATAGGTCATATGGACCAGCTCGGCCTCGTCCGCCGCCGCCATCACCACCATATTGGGCAGGGTCGCAAGGTAAGTGATGTCGAACGACCCGGCATGCGTCGATCCGTCCGCCCCGACCAGTCCCGCGCGGTCGATCGCGAAACGCACCGGCAGGTTCTGGATCGCCACATCATGCACGACCTGGTCATAGGCGCGCTGGAGGAAGGTGGAATAAATGGCGGCAAACGGCCGCATCCCCTGCGCCGCGAGCCCCGCGGCAAAGGTCACCGCATGCTGCTCCGCTATCCCGACGTCGAAGCTGCGCTCCGGATGCGCCTTCGCGAACCGGTCCACGCCCGTCCCCGACGGCATCGCGGCGGTGATCGCGACGATGCGCGGATCGGTCTCGGCCAGCTTCGCCAGCGTCTCGCCGAACACATTCTGGTAGGCGGGCGGTCCCGGCGGCGCCTTCGCCTGCTCGCCGGTGATGACGTCGAATTTCTGCACGCCATGATATTTGTCGGCCGACGCCTCGGCGGGGGCATAGCCCTTGCCCTTCATCGTCACCGCGTGGATCAGCACCGGGCCGTGGTCGCTGTCGCGCACATTTTCCAGCACCGGGATCAGATGGTCGAGATTATGCCCGTCGATCGGCCCGACATAATAGAAGCCCAGCTCCTCGAACAATGTCCCGCCCATCGCCATGCCGCGCGCATATTCGTCGGTCTTGCGCGCCGCCTTGTGCAGCGGCTCGGGCAATTTGCGCGCGAAGCGCCGCGCGATCTCGCGCAGCTCGACGAAGGGCCGCGACGACACCAGCTTCGCCAGATAGGCCGACAGGCCGCCGACCGGCGGCGCGATCGACATGTCGTTGTCGTTCAATATGACGATCAGCCGGTTGCCCGCCTGCTTGGCATTGTTCATCGCCTCATAGGCCATGCCCGCCGACATCGACCCGTCGCCGATCACCGCGATCGCGCGGCCGGGCTCGTCCTTCAGCTTGTTCGCGATGGCAAAGCCCAGCGCCGCGCTGATCGAGGTCGACGAATGCGCCGCGCCGAACGGATCATACTCGCTCTCGCTGCGCTTGGTGAAGCCCGAAAGCCCACCGCCGGTGCGCAGCGTGCGAATCCGGTCGCGGCGCCCGGTGACGATCTTGTGCGGATAGCATTGGTGGCCGACGTCCCACACCAGCCTGTCGCGCGGCGTGTCGAACACATAATGGATCGCGGTCGTCAGCTCGACGACGCCCAGTCCCGACCCCAGATGCCCGCCGGTCGTCCCGACCGCGCTGATCGTCTCGGCGCGCAGCTCGTCGGCGAACTGGCGGAGCTGGTCGGGGCGGAGCTTGCGGAGGTCGGCGGGGACATCCACCGTGTCGAGCAGCGGCGTATGCGGACGGTCGGTCATCCTGAAGGCCATAAAGGTAACCACCGAAACTGTCGAACGAAAAGCCTCTCTTGAACCCCTCCCCTTCAGGGGAGGGGCAGCGAGACTTGGTCCGGCATTAGCCGGACCTAGTCGCAGCGGGGTGGGGCTATCGGCCTTGCGCTACCCCGCGAGCCCCCACCCCAACCCCTCCCCTAAAGGGGAGGGGCTTTGTCCTCCCCCTCTTCCCCCTTCGCCGCCTCGACCTGCGCATACAGCCCCCGCACCATCAGGTCGGTGAACACCAGCATCACCCCGATCATGCCGACCAGCAGCGCCACCGCGGCGACCGGAACGGGGCCGATGCTCTCCACCGCCCCCCGCCGCATCGCCACCGCGAGCGCGGCCGCCGCCAGCATCAGCGCATAGCCGGCAAGGCGCGGGGCGCGGCTCATGCCGCCTCCCCCGCACAGACATGCGGATCGGATGGAGGGCGAAGGAAGGCGCGCATCGCCGCAGCATGGGAACTAAATGCGCCCCCTGCAAGTCTCTG
>CALMYE010000118.1 GCA_937873425.1 uncultured Sphingopyxis sp.
TGCCGCCGGTGCCGCCGGCGCAGCTCGCGCTGGCGCGCCAGACGACCGGGGCGCTGGTGCCGGACGGCAGCCTCGAGCGGATGATGGACAATCTCTACGGCACGCTGCTGAGCGGCCTGCTCGGCGAATTCGGCGGGACGTCGGACATGATGCTGTCGATCCAGACGGGTGTTGAAGGCGACAAGATCGCCGCGCTCGACGCCAAGAGCCGCGAGGCGATCGCCGACCTGTTCGACCCGCACCGCAAGGAACGCGAGGAGCAGATCGTGACGGTGTTCAAGCCGCTGATCGGCGAGGCGCTTGCCATGATGGAACCGCCGATGCGCGAAGGCATGGCCCATGCCTTCGCCCGCAAGTTCGACGCCGGCCAGCTCGGCGCGATGAACGAATTTTTCGCGACGCCAGCGGGCGGCGCCTATGCCGCCGAGTGGATGGCGCTGCAAGCCGATCCCGAGGTGCTGCTGGCGATGATCAAGGCGGTGCCGGCGCTGTTCGAGAATTTCATCGACCGCGCACCGCAGATCGAGGGCCAGATCAACGAACTGCCGAAAGAGAGATCGCTGACCGACCTCAGCGACGCCGAACTGGCGAAGCTCGCGAAACTGCTGAAAGTCGATGTCCAGCAGCTGAAGGACAACCGCGACATGTGGGACAAGCCGGATATCGACCATGAGAGCTATGACTGCGACTATGGCGATCCGGATTCGGCGGACGCCGCCGCATGTGCGGTCGAGGCCGCGGCCGCGGAGGCCGCAGTCGAGGCCGTCGGCTATGACGACCCCGCCTGGGACCCCGAAAACTGGACCGACGCCGACCGGCGGAAGGTCGATGAACTGAACGCCGCGGCGTCCGCCGCGACCGCCGCTGCCTTCGACGCTGAAGCGGAAGCCGCCGCCAACGCCCGCAAGAAGCTCGGCCTGCCCGATCCTTCCGAATGAGGCAGACCCTTCACCTCGCCGCGTCGCTCGCCGTCGCCCTGGCGCTCGCCCTGCCGCTCCCGGCGCAGGCGGGGGAACCGGTCGTCGCGAACGCACCGGCGCGCGAGCGGGCGCTGGCCGACCGGCTGTCCACCCTGCTGAACAGCGAGGCGACGATCATCGGCGACGTGAAGAGCGATGCGAAGGCGCATGAATTCGCTCTCGGCCTGTTCGGCAACAACGAGGAAGTCGCCGCGCTGGAAGCGGAATATCCCGGAATCATGGCCGAGTTCCTCGACGCGGTGATGCCGATCGTGAACAATTCGATGCGCGTCCGGCTGCCCGAGCTTCAGCGCCGCCAGTCGGACCTTTATGTCGAAACCTTCGACGAAGCGGACCTCGCCTTTCTGGTCCGCTTCTATGAATCACCGACGGGCCGCAAGCTTGTCGCGCTGACGATGGACAATCTGCGCACCGACAACATGGCCCGGGCGGCGCAAAGTTCGGGCGATCTGACGATATCGCCCGACGCCGTCGTCGCCGACCTGCGGTCGACGGCGCAGGCGATCACCCCGCAATTCGACGATTCGGACATGCCGATGCTGATCGAACTCGGCAGTTCGCCGGTGGCTCCGAAGATGCAGGCGATGGCCCTGCGGACACAGCAGATCGGCCTCGAATGGCAGGACGAATATCTCCCCGGCGAAGAGGAGGAGATAGAGGCCCTGATCGAATCCATCATCGCCCGCCGAATGGAAGCAATGGAATGACCCACTACCCCACCCCCGATCAGGCGCGCCTTGCAGAACAGGGCATGTATCGCCCCGACATGGAATCCGATGCCTGCGGCGTCGGCATGGTCGCCGCGACCGACGGCAAGCCGTCGCGCCGCGTCGTAGAGGCGGCGATCGAGGCACTGCGCGCGGTGTGGCACCGCGGCGCGGTCGATGCCGACGGCAAGACGGGCGACGGGGCGGGCATCCATGTCGATCTGCCGGTGCGCTTCTTCGACGATGCGATCGCGGCGTCGGGGCACAAGGTGCGCCCGAACCGCCTCGCCGTCGGCATGGTCTTCCTGCCGCGCACCGACCTCGGCGCGCAGGAGGAATGCCGCACCATCGTCGAGGCGGAGATCATCGACGCGGGCTTCACCATCTATGGCTGGCGCCAGGTGCCGGTCGACGTATCGGTGATCGGCGACAAGGCGCAGCGCACGCGCCCCGAGATCGAACAGATCATGATCGCCGGCCCGCTGCCCGAGGAACAGTCGCTCGCCGAGTTCGAGAAGCAGCTCTATCTCGTCCGGCGCCGCATCGAGAAAAAGGTCGTCGCGGCGCAAATCGCCGATTTCTATGTCTGCAGCCTGTCGGCGCGCTCGATCATCTACAAGGGGCTGTTCCTCGCCGAGAGTCTCGCGGATTTCTTTCCCGACCTCACGAACAAATTGTTCGAAAGCCGGGTCGCGATCTTTCACCAGCGCTATTCGACCAACACTTTCCCGCAATGGTGGCTCGCCCAGCCCTTCCGCACCCTCGCCCACAATGGCGAGGTCAACACGATCCGCGGCAACAAGAACTGGATGAAGAGCCACGAGATCAAGATGGCCAGCCTCGCCTTCGGCGAGCATTCGGAAGACATCAAGCCGGTGATCCCGGCGGGCGCATCGGACACCGCGGCGCTCGACGCGGTGTTCGAGACGCTGTGCCGCGCGGGCCGCGATGCGCCGACCGCCAAGCTGATCCTCGTCCCCGAAGCCTGGGTCACGAACGACGACATGCCCGCCGCGCACAAGGCGATGTATAATTATCTCGCCAGCGTGATGGAGCCGTGGGACGGCCCCGCCGCGCTCGCGATGACCGACGGCCGCTGGGCGGTCGCGGGGATGGACCGCAACGCGCTGCGCCCGCTGCGCTACACGCTCACCGCCGACAATCTGCTCGTCGTCGGCTCCGAAAGCGGCATGGTGCTGCTGCCCGAGGCGAGCATCCGCCGCAAGGGCCGCCTTGGCCCCGGCCAGATGATCGCGGTCGATCTCGACGAAGGCCGGCTCTACGACGACCGCGAGATCAAGGACCGGATCGCGGGCGCGCAGGACTATGCCGCGCGCGTCAAGGGCTTCCGCGCGATGGCCGACCTGCCCAAGGGCGGCAAGTCGAGCCTGCCCGTCCTCGACCGCGCCGAGCTGCTCCGCCGCCAGGTGGCCGCGGGGCTGACGATGGAGGATATGGAGCTGATCCTCTCCCCCATGGTCGAGGATGCGAAGGAAGCCGTCGGTTCGATGGGCGACGACACGCCGCTCGCGGTCATCTCCGACAAGCCGCGCCATGTCGCGCAATTCTTCCGCCAGAATTTCAGCCAGGTCACCAACCCGCCGATCGACAGCTTGCGCGAACGGCATGTGATGAGCCTGAAGACGCGCTTCGCCAATCTGGCCAACATCCTCGACGAAAAGGGGCAGAGCGACCATGTGCTGGTGATCGATTCGCCGGTGCTCGTCGGCGAAGACTGGGACCGGCTGCGCGCCTATTTCGGCGATGCGGTCGCCGACATTGACTGCACCTTCAAGGTCGGCGGCGACGCCTCGACGCTGCGCGACGCGATCGCGCGCATCCGCCGCGAGGCCGAGGATGCGGTGCGCGCGGGGCGCAGCGAGCTGTTCCTGAGCGACCAGGCGATCGGCCCCGATCGCGTCGGCGTCGCGATGGTGCTCGCCGCCGCCGCGGTCCACACGCATCTCGTGAGAAAGGGCCTGCGCAGCTATGCCTCGATCAACATCCGCTCGGCCGAGGTGCTCGACACCCACGCCTTCGCGGTGCTAATCGGCGTCGGCGCGACAACGGTGCATGCCTATCTGGCCGAAGCCGCCATCGCCGACCGTCAGGCGCGCGGGCTGTTCGGCGATTTGAGCCTCGACGACTGCCGCCAGCGCTTCCGCAAGGCGATCGACGAGGGGCTGCTCAAGATCATGGCCAAGATGGGGATCGCAGTGATCTCCTCCTATCGCGGCGGCTATAATTTCGAGGCGGTCGGCCTGTCGCGCGCGCTGGTCAACGACCTCTTCCCCGGCATGCCGGCGAAGATTTCGGGCGAGGGCTATCAGTCGCTGTTCATCAACGCGACCGACAAGCATGAGGCGGGCTTCGACGCCCGCGTCACGACGCTGCCGATCGGCGGCTTCTATCGCCAGCGCGCGGGCGGCGAGGCGCATGCCTATTCGGCGCAGCTGATGCACCTGCTCCAGACCGCGGTCGCGACCGACAGCTATTCGACCTATCTGCAATTCTCGCGCGGCGTCGCCGACCTGCCGCCGATCTATCTGCGCGATCTCGTCGAGTTCAACTATCCCGCGCAGGGCGTCGCGCTCGACAGCGTCGAGGCGATCACCGAAATCCGCAAGCGCTTCGTCACCCCCGGCATGTCGCTCGGCGCGCTGTCGCCCGAGGCGCACGAGACGCTCGCCATCGCGATGAACCGCATCGGCGCCAAGGCGGTGTCGGGCGAAGGCGGCGAGGCGAGCGAGCGCTATCAGCCCTACGCCAATGGCGACAATGCCAACAGCAACATCAAGCAGATCGCGAGCGGCCGCTTCGGCGTCACCGCCGAATATCTGGGCGCCTGCGACGAGATCGAGATCAAGGTCGCGCAGGGCGCCAAGCCCGGCGAGGGCGGCCAGCTTCCCGGCTTCAAGGTCAGCGAGTTCATCGCGCGGCTGCGCCATTCGACGCCGGGCGTCACGCTGATCAGCCCGCCGCCGCACCACGACATCTATTCGATCGAGGATCTGGCGCAGCTCATCTACGATTTGAAGCAAATCAACCCGAAGGCGCGCGTGTGCGTGAAGCTCGTCAGCTCGGCGGGCATCGGCACCGTCGCGGCGGGCGTGGCAAAGGCGCATGCCGACGTCATCCTCGTCTCGGGCAACACCGGCGGCACCGGCGCCTCACCCCAGACCAGCGTCAAATATGCCGGCACGCCGTGGGAAATGGGCCTGTCCGAGGTCAATCAGGTGCTGACCCTCAACGGCCTTCGCCACCGCATCCGGCTGCGCACCGACGGCGGGCTCAAGACGGGGCGCGACATTGTCGTCGCCGCGATCCTCGGCGCCGAGGAATATGGCATCGGGACGCTTAGCCTCGTCGCGATGGGCTGCATCATGGTGCGCCAGTGCCACAGCAACACCTGTCCGGTCGGCGTCTGCACGCAGGACGAAAGGCTGCGCGCCAAATTCACCGGCACGCCCGAGAAGGTCATCAACCTGATGACCTTCATCGCCGAGGAGGTGCGCGAGATATTGGCGCGGCTCGGCTGCCGCAGCCTCGACGAGGTGATCGGCCGCACCGAACTGCTCCGCCAGGTCAGCCGCGGCGCCGAGCATCTCGACGACCTCGATCTCAACCCAATCCTCGCCAAGGTCGATGCGCCCGACGACCAGCGCCGTTCGATGGGGCCGGCGTTCCGCAATCCGGTGCCCGACAGCCTCGACGCGCAGATATTGAACGACGCGCGGCCGCTGTTCGACCGCGGCGAGCGGATGCAGCTCACCTACAATGTCCGCAACACCCACCGCGCCGTCGGCACCCGCCTGTCGGCCGAGGTGACGCAGCGCTTCGGCATGAAAGGGCTCGCCGACGACCATGTGCAGGTCCGTCTGCGCGGCACCGCAGGCCAGTCGCTCGGCGCCTTCCTGTGCAGCGGCATCACCCTGGAAGTGTTCGGCGACGCCAACGATTATGTCGGCAAGGGGCTGTCGGGCGGCCGCATCGTCGTGCGCCCGACCGTGTCGAGCCCGCTCGTCAGCCAGCACAACACGATCGTCGGCAACACCGTCCTCTATGGCGCGACTGCGGGCACGCTGCTCGCGGCGGGTCAGGCGGGCGAGCGTTTCGCGGTGCGCAATTCGGGCGCGAACGTCGTCGTCGAAGGCTGCGGCGCCAACGGCCTCGAATATATGACCGGCGGCGTCGCGGTGATCCTGGGCGCGGTGGGCTCCAACTTCGGCGCGGGCATGACCGGCGGCATGGCCTTCGTGCTCGACGCCGACGACAGCTTCGAGCGCCGCGCCAACCCCGAATCGATCGTCTGGCAGCGCATCGAAAGCGCGCATTGGGAAGCCGTGCTGCGGTCGCTGGTCGAGGATCATGCCCGGTCCACCGGCAGCAAATGGTCGGCCGAAATCCTCGCCGACTGGGAGCGCTGGCAAGGCCGTTTCTGGCAGGTCTGCCCGAAGGAGATGCTCACCCGCCTTGCGCATCCGCTGTGCGATGCGGAGGATGAGGTCGTGGCGGCGGAGTGAAAAAGCCTGTGCTCCCGCGAAGGCGGGAGCCCATCACCGGCCGGTGCCATCTTGAACCGGACGGAGATGGGTCCCCGCCTTCGCGGGGACACCATATATGTGCGTGTTCGTCTCATCGCCGACCCGCCTTGTCGCACCGGATGATTGCGTTCAGCGCAGCGAAAGCGTCATCCGCGTAAGGACCGCGCTTTGCCGCCCGCTGCGCAAGAGGATATGCCGATGCCCCGCTGGACCCTGCTCGCCCTTCCGCTGCTCGCCATCGCCGCGCCGCTGCCTGCGCAGGCTGCCGACGTTCGCGATACCGCGGACGTGCTGACCGATCCGGTCGCACAGGATCGCATGGCCGACACCGTGTCCGCCGTGATCGACGCGCTGATGCGCGTCAACATAGGGCCGCTGGCCGAGGCCGTGGCGCGCGTCGATCCCTATTCGGATGCCGCTTACATCCCGCCCGACGCCACGTTGGGCGAGGTCGCGGGGCGCGATCCGGACTATGGACGCCGTGTCGGCGACGATGTCCGTGCGACCAGCCGCATGGCGGGTCAGCTCGCGACCGCCGCGGCGGCCTATGCGCCCGTGCTCAGGGACATGGCGCGCGACCTTGCCGCGCAATGGGAACGCGAACGCGAGGACGCGCGCCGGCGCTGACCGCAATCCACAAGCTTTGCCCCGCGCGCCGCGCATAGGCGTTGCATGCGGCCTCGCCCTGCCGCTATGCCGACGCCATGTGGCAACTTTACCAATTTCCGCTCTGTCCCTTCTCGCGCAAGGTCCGCCTGCTGCTCGGCGAAAAGGGGGTCGGCTATGAGCTGGTCCGCGAATCCCCGTGGGAGCGCCGCGACGAGTTCGTCGACCTGAACCCCGCCGGCCGCACGCCGGTGATGGTCGATCAGACGCGCGGGCAGGTGCTGATCGACAGCGCCGCGATCTGCGAATATTTCGAGGAGACGGTCGAGGGCAAGGCGATGATCAACGGCACCGCCGCCAACCGCGCCGAGATCCGCCGCCTGACAGCCTGGTTCGATCAGGACTTCTATTATGAGGTCACCGGCCCCCTCCTCTTCGAGCGCATGCAGAAGCGCATCGTCCACCGCCAGCCCCCCGACGGCGGCGCGCTGCGCGAGGCGATGAAGGCGGCGAACCAGCACCTCGACTATATCGACTATCTGATCGACCACCGCACCTGGCTCGCCGGCGCGACGATGAGCCTCGCCGACCTCGCCGCCGCGGCGCATATCTCGGTCGCCGACTATCTCGGCGGCATCGACTGGACCGGGCATGAGCAGACGAAGGGATGGTATTCGGGCCTCAAATCCCGCCCCAGCTTTCGCCCCCTTCTGGCCGAACGGATGGAAATCGTGACGCCGCCGAAATATTATGAGGACGTCGATTTCTGACGCGCCGGGCCGCTACAGCGCCGCAGTCAGGTCCGCCAGATGCCGGCGCAGTTCGGGAAACTGCGCATCGGTGGTGATGCCCAGCCGCACGATCGTCAGCCGCTGCGACGGCGACACGATGATATATTGCCCCTGATGGCCGATGCAGGCGAAGAGGTCGTTCGGGCCGCGGTCGGGCCACAGCGCTTCGGCCGCGCCGCGCGGGCGCGGGCGGTTGAGCCAGATATGTCCGCCATAGCCCGCGTCCCCCGGCGAGGGCGCCAGCATGAAGCGCATCCAGCTTTCGGGGAGCAGCCGCTGGCCGTTCGCCACGCCGCGGTTGCGCAGAAACTCGCCGAAACGCGCATAGTCGCGCGCGGTCGCGTGCATGATCGAACTGCCGATCATCGTCCCCGCGGCGTCGAATTCGGGGGTCAGGCTGGTCATGCCGAGCGGTTCGGCGAGCCGGCCGGACACGAAGTCGCGCACTGCCTCGCGCCGCGCCTCGGGGCTTTTCGACGGGGTCAGCGTGTCGGCGAGGATGTCGGACAGGATGACGCTGGTCGCCGAACTGTAGTTGAAGCGCTCGCCCGCCGCCGCCGCCGCGGGCTTCGCCTCGGCAAAGGCGGCCATGTCGGGGGCGCCGGTGCCGAACAGCATCGTCACCGTGTCGCCGTTCCAGACCGGATCGCCCTCCTCGACATGCTCGAGGCCCGAGGTCATGTGGAGCAGATGCTTCAGCGTGATCGCGCCGCGCGGATCGCCGCTGCGCTGCCATGCCGCGACCGGCGCCGGCCCGTCGATCGACAATTGGCCGTCGGAGACGAGGAAGCCGGTGAGCACCGCGGTGATGCTCTTCGCCATCGACCAGCTGATCATCTTGCTGTCGGGGCCGAAGCCGGGACCGTAGCGTTCGTAAACGGGCTCGCCGTCGCGCAGCACGAGCAACGCGCGCGTCTCGCCGACCGCCCCGGCGTCGGCGAACAGCGCGTCGGCCTTTGCCTGGATCGCGGGGGCGAGCGCGGGCGGCGGCGCGTCGCCCCGGTCGTCCGGAAGCGACAGGCCCATCGCCGGTCCGGGCGCGGCGGGCGCGATGGTCCCCTGCCCCGCCGCCTGCGCCAGCGACCAGACCCCGACCAGCGCGAGCGCGCCACTTGCCAGCAGGCGTTTTTTGGTGATCATGGCCGCAATGACTAACACCAACCCGCAGGGGACGGCAACGGGCGAAGCGGACGCGCCGCCGCCCCAGCCCGTTTCGCCGGAGTCCGTTTCGCCGGAACCCGCGCCGAAGCCGGAGATTCCGGCGCGGCTGCGCGGGCGCAAGCGCACCAGCCGCTGGGGCGGATGCCTGCCCTGGGTGCTGATCGTCGCGGTGCTGCTCGGCGGCTTCCTGTTCTGGAAATTCCCGGCCTTCAAGGCGCAAGCCGAACTGGGGTCGGCCTATGCCGCGCGCGTCGGCTGTTCGTGCCGCTATATCCAGGGCCGCAGCCTCGAAAGCTGCGCCACCGATTTCGAGCCCGGCATGGAGCTGGTGTCGCTGAGCGAGGACCCGGAGACGAAAACGGTGACCGGCAGCGTCCCGCTGCTCGCCTCGCGCAGCGCGCGCTATGCGGGCGCGAGCGGCTGCCTGCTCAGGCCCGAGGATTAGGGCCGAATACTACGGCCCCGACCGCGACCGCCACCGGAACCCCGAACACGAGCAGCCAGATCGCCGCCTCCTCGCCCCAGCCATAGCCGGCGTGGAGCACGCCGACGAGCAGATTGCCGATCGACACCACCAGCCACAGCAGCACGAACAGCCGCGTCGCGCGCGCCGCATCCCGGATTGTCAGGCGGAGCAGGATCAGCAGCGCGATCCCGGCGAGCAGCATGATGGCGGTGTGCGACATGGCGGGTCTCCTTATGCGGACAGCGCGGCGGCGGCATGGCGGCGGCGCCACTCGCCCGGCGACAGGCCGAGCTTGGCGCGGAAGGTGGCGCAAAGATGCGCGTGACTGGAAAAGCCGGTGGCGAAGGCGATCTCCGCCACCGACAGCGGCCGGTTGGCGAGATACCAGCGCGCGCGGCGCAGCCGCTGGTGCAGCAGATATTGCCCCGGCGTGCGGCCCGTCGCGCGGGCGAAGTGGACGATCAGGCTGTTGACCGACATGCCCGCCTCGGCCGCCATATGCTCGACGGTCAGGGGCATTTCGATATGCGCCTCGATGAAGGCCAGCAGCGCGTCGATGCGCCGCGCCGTCGCGGCGGACGGCGCGCGGCCGGCGTTCCCCTCGAACGTCCGGGCGAGTATCGCCAGCAGCGGGCGCGCGGCGCCGCTCTCGCCCGCCACCAGCGCACGGACCAGCGCCGCCAGCGCGCGGTCATTATGGCCCGCCAGCGCCCGCGCGCCGGGCGCGACGCTCAGCCGCTCCGCGGGAATCCCGACTTCGGCATAGCGCACCGCGCCGCCGCGCGCCGCACCGCGATAGCGCCGGCCCGCCGGCACGAACCACATCTCGCCGGGCAGCGGATCGCCGAGCGAAGTCCGCCGCCCGTCGAGCCAGGTTTCGAGCCGGTGATAGCCCCCCGCTTCGTGCAGGATCAGCAGATGGGCGTCGCGCTCGATCGTCCAGTGCGCGGGACCCTCGATCCGCTCTTCCAACAGTGCCGCGCTGAGCCCGCTCGATTGCATCGCCCGATTATGCGCGCGCTTGGGAGAATCTGAAAGCCTCGAATCGCACCCGATCCTAGGGTCGAATCCCACTCTCCAGCCAAGGAACCCACGCCATGAGCATCCACGACATCAAGGGAAAGACCGTCCTGATCGCCGGCGGCGCCAAGAATCTGGGCGGGCTGATCGCCCGCGACTTCGCGCGGCAGGGCGCCCGCGCCGTCGCCGTCCACTACAACAGCGACAGCGCCGCCGCCGAGGCGGCGGAAACCGTCGCCGCGATCGAGGCGGCGGGCGCCGAGGGCTTCGCCTTTCAGGCCGACCTGACGACCGCCGGCGCGGTCGAAAAATTGTTCGCCGACGCCAGGGCCGCGATGGGCGGCATCGACATCGCGATCAACACGGTCGGCAAGGTGCTGAAAAAACCGATGATCGAGATCGGCGAGGCCGAGTTCGACGAGATGGATGCGGTCAACAACAAATCGGCCTTCTTCTTTCTGAAAGAGGCCGGCAGGACGGTCAGCGACAATGGCAAGATCTGCACGCTGGTGACGTCGCTGCTCGGTGCCTACACGCCCTTCTACGCGAGTTATGCCGGGACCAAGGCGCCGGTCGAACATTATACCCGCGCCGCGTCGAAGGAATTCGGCGAGCGCGGCATTTCGGTCACCGCGATCGGGCCGGGTCCGATGGACACGCCCTTCTTCTATCCCGCCGAGGGGCCGGAAGCGGTCGCCTATCACAAGACGGCAGCGGCGCTGTCGCCCTTCACCCCCACCGGCCTGACGCATATCGAGGATATCGTGCCGTGGATTCGCTTCCTGGTCACCGACGGCTGGTGGATGACCGGCCAGACGGTGCTGGTCAACGGCGGCTATACGACGAAATAGA